>NC_009767.1:1293333-1616666 GCF_000017805.1 Roseiflexus castenholzii DSM 13941
GATCGTGCAACTGTTCTATACCGGCGTTGCCCTGAATGCCTGGCTTGGGTTGTTCAATATGATCCCCGCCGGACCATTCGATGGCGCCAAAGTGCTTGCCTGGAACTCCGTTGTGTTTGGCGTTACGGTAGCCATTGGCATCCTGCTGGCATTTGTGCTTCCTGGCAATCTCCTGAATATCTGGCTCTTTGTCCTGAGGCTGTTTGGCGGTTAGAGGAGGTTTCATGCGAACGCCACTTCTCGCAGGCAACTGGAAGATGTACAAAACCACCGGTGAGGCGCGCGAACTCGTCGAAGGGCTGCTCCACGGGCTTGGCGACGTCGGTGACCGCAAGGTGCTGGTCTGCCCGCCATTCACGGCGCTGCAAACGGTGCATGATCTGGTGCAGGGTACACCCATCGCATTGGGAGCACAGGATGTCTACATCGAGCCGCAGGGGGCGTTTACCGGCGCCATTTCTCCGGTGATGCTGCGCGACCTGGGGTGCGCCTATGTGATTGTCGGACATAGTGAACGCCGCGCCATTTTCGGCGAAGGGGACGAATTGATCGGCAAGAAGGTGCGCGCGGCGCTGGCGCACGATCTCACGCCGATCCTGTGCGTCGGCGAGACCAAGCCACAACGCGACGCCGGGCATGCGGAAACTGTCGTCGTTGCGCAGGTGCGCGCCGCGCTCACCGGCATGACGCCGGAGCAGATCGGTCGCATTGTCATCGCATATGAGCCGGTGTGGGCAATCGGCACCGGCGATACCGCCACTCCGGCCGACGCGCAGGCAATGCACGAAACGATCCGGCGGATCCTTGGCGATATGGCGGGTTCCGACACGGCGGCGACGATCAATATTCTGTACGGCGGCAGTGTCAAACCGGACAATATCGACGATCTGATGGCACAACCCGACATCGACGGGGCGCTGGTTGGGGGCGCATCGCTCAAGGCGGACAGTTTCCTGCGCATTGTCCATTTCCTTTCACCGCAGGAGTAATACCGATTACGATTGACGATGCCGCATGCGTGTCATTCCGAGCCCTTCGCTTCGCTCAGGGTAAACGCAGCGACTTGTCATTCCGAGCCCTTCGCTTCGCTCAGGGTAAACGCAGCGCGGAATCGGCGCGGGTCGCGCACGACCCCTCGCGCGGCTCGGGGTGACCATGCCGGATGGTCACAGGTCATTGGTATAAGGCGCGAGGAGGTCAAGGCGGTTGGTGATCGCTGCACCTTGCAGATTGTGCCTTGAACGCGGGACAACGCCGGACCGCCAGGACCGGCGTATTCCTTCTTTCCCTCGCAGGAAGACCGGGCGCTGTTCTGGGAGGCGCTCATCAGCATGTTCGAACATGACCGCTCGGCGGCGCGCGGCAAGATGGCAACCCGCAAACTGTTCGTTTTCAAACGCGAAAGCGACCTGGACGACGCTCCTGTCCACAATCTGTTTGAGTTGATCGCAGTGCAGCGCAAACCTGAAGCCAATCCCCCACGCAATTTCAGCGATTACGAAGTGACGGTAGACAAGGCGGGTGTTCCGCAAGGCATGACACTGATAGAGAAACGATAGGAATCAACTGTCATTGCGAGCGAAGCGACGCAATCTCCGGTGTCATGGCCGTCGGAGCGGTGTGGGTGCACGAACGCGCGTAGGCTGCACAGCGGCAGCGACGCACTCTCCGGTGTCATAGCCGCCGGAGCGGTGTGGGTGCATGAATGCGCGTAGGCTGCACAGCGGCAGCGACGCACTCTCGATGGTCATGGATACCTTGTGTAAGCGAGGGGATTGCTTCGTCGCTCCGCGCCTCGCAACGACACGATGCCCCACGAGTACACGCCCAACGCATCACGGGATGTGCGACTCTCCCCATGCCAGCACCGGCGCAGCGCGTTCGATTGCCTTGCGAGCCTGATGTGACCGGCTCTCATTGTGTAAGCGAGGGGATTGCTTCATCTCCGCTGGTTGAGATGTTCACGTCCTGCGCTTTGAGCAGATCGAGCAAAACTTCAATTCTCCAAGCGTTTGCCCATTGTCTTTCTGCGAGCCGGGCGCCGGGAGCGATGCCAGAACACGATTGGCGAAGTGGTGGGCGTCACATCAGGCGCTGGAAGTCACATCTCCTAGATCGTTTGCAAGCCGCCGCAGCAGTGAGAGCGGAACCGGCTTGGTCAAAAAGTGATCGACCCCCAGTTGCCGGGCTGCTTCCTGTAACTCCGGCGAATAGTATGCCGTAATAAGAATGATGCGAGTGGGAAGAGCGCGCTGGCGCACATGCGCAACCAGCGCCAGCCCGTTTGCCGACGGCATATTATAATCGGTGATGATCAGATCAGCAGTATGGTGATTGAGCCATTCCAGCGCCTCCGCTACTGACGCAGCCGAAGCAATCTCGCGCTCATCGTTGGTGCGCAACGCCTGAGTGAGCATGAGTCGCTGATTGGCTTCATCATCGACAATGAGAATGGTGTGTTGCGCCATCATGAATGCCTGCTCGTCGCTGGTGCGGCAGCGCCGCCTGTCCGTGATGAATCATACCCGCTTCATGGCAAGTCGTGGCACACAAGATGTGATCGAAATGTTGGCGTATCTGTAACAGATAATGCCAATGACCTGTACACATCCGGCATGGTCACCCCGAGCAGCGCGAGAGGTCATGCGCGACCCGTTCAGATTCCTCGCTGCGTTTACCCTGAGCGAAGCGAAGGGCTCGGAATGACACGCATGCGGCATCGTCAAGCGTCATTGGTATAACCGGTCAGGCGCAACTTCTTGCCGATTCATTCGTTGTATACTGTGAAACAAACAATCGACCCGGCGAAAGACGATCACAGTCGCCATGCATGGAGGTTGACAAAGGTTCTCAGTTGCCGCTCATTTACCATCCGGTAGGATTTGTGGTACCATGATAGCGCATACTCATAATCATTGAGCGCACGCCTCGAAGCGTACAACATATGTTAATCGACGCGCGCAAGCGTCACATCCGCGAAGGTCATTTGCGGGCAAAGTGAGGGTTCGACACTATGGGAAAAATGATTGAGACTTCCGATCACGACCTCCCACTCGCTATTCTGGGAGAACTGGTGATCATGCCGCACATGACGGTGCCGCTGCAGGTGGGGCAGGGGAAGTCGTATCGCGCCATGGAGCAGGCATGGGAGAATGATCATCTTGTTTTGTTGATTTTTGTATCTGAAAGCGAAATCGAGACGTACAAAAGCAGCCAACCGCAGCAGTTGCCGCCCGTTGGCGTGATTGCGCGTCTTGACGAATTCGTCAAACTGCCCGACGGAACGGCACGCATCATTCTGGAGGGCATCAGTCGCGCATTGGTGCAGACGATGCTCCAGAGTGAGCCGTTCTATCGGGTGCGCTGCCACGCGATCAGCGATCCCGAACCCAGGGGCATTGAAATTGAAGCCCTGATGGATTCGGTCAAGCAACAGATTGATGAGTTCGTCGATCACCTCGGTGAAGTGCCGCAGGATGCGGTTGCCTTTGTCCACCGCATCGACAAACCAGGGCACCTGGCAGACATTGTGACATGGGCGCCGGCCTTTGAGTTCGAGGAACGGCTCGATATTCTTAACGAACTCGATCCGGTCGAGCGGTTGCGCCGCGCGCATCGCCTGCTTGCCCGGCAACTCGAATTGCTCAAACTGCGCCAGAAGATTCAGCAGGATACGAAAGAAGTGCTGGACCAGAGCCAGCGCGAGTACTTCCTGCGCGAACAAATGCGAGTCATTCGTCGTGAACTGGGTGAAGACGATGATGTTGATGATCCCATCGATGAGTTGAAGCGCAAAATTGCCCAACTCGACGCTCCAGACTATGTCAAAGAGCAGGCGATGCACGAACTCAAGCGTCTGGCGCAGCAGGGCATGAATAGCCCGGAAGCGGGCGTGATCCGCACCTATCTCGATTGGATCCTGAACCTGCCCTGGGCGGAAGAGGAATTGCCTGAGATTAGCCTGCACGAGGCGCAGAAGGTGCTCGACGAGGATCACTACGGTCTTGAGCGGGTCAAGGAGCGTATTCTGGAGTACCTGGCGGTGCGTAAACTGGCGGGGAATCGGATGCGTTCGCCTATTCTGTGCTTCGTTGGTCCGCCCGGCGTCGGTAAGACTTCGCTTGGGCGCTCAATCGCGCGGGCGCTGGGGCGCAAGTTCGTGCGCACCAGCCTTGGCGGCATTCGCGATGAAGCCGAAATTCGCGGGCACCGTCGTACGTACATCGGCGCGTTGCCGGGACGGATCATCCAGGGCATGAAAACGGCGAAGTCGCGCTATCCGGTGTATGTGCTCGATGAGATCGATAAGGTCGGCCAGGATTTCCGCGGCGATCCGACCTCGGCGCTGCTGGAAGTGCTCGACCCTGAGCAGAATAATGCGTTCTCCGATCATTACCTGGAGATTCCGTTCGATCTCTCGCAGGTGGTGTTTATCGCAACTGCCAACCAACTCGATACGATTCCGAACCCGCTGCGCGACCGCATGGAAATTATCGAGATCGGCGGGTATACGGAAGACGAGAAACTGGGCATCGCGCAGGGATTCCTGGTGCGCAAGCAGCGTGAGTTCCACGGGTTGGCGCCGGATCAACTGATTATTACCGACGCCGCAATTATCAAACTGGTGCGTGAATATACGCGTGAGGCGGGTGTGCGCAATCTGGAGCGCGAGATCGCCAGCCTGTGCCGCAAGACGGCGCGTAAAGTTGCGGCTGCCAGCGATGGCGACCCGGTTGAGTTTCCGATTGTCATTGATGCGCCCGATATTCCGAACTACCTGGGACCAGAACGCTATACGTTCGGTCTGGCGGAAGAGAAGGACGAAGTTGGTGTGGCGACCGGCGTCACCTGGTCGCCAACCGGCGGCGACGTGCTCTCAATCGAGGTGTTGCCGGTGCGTGGCAAGGGTGGGCTTCAACTCACCGGTCAGTTGGGCGAAGTGATGAAAGAGAGCGCTCAGGCGGCAATGAGTTATGCGCGGTTCCGCGCTGAACAGCTTGGCGTCGATCCCAGTTACTTCGATGAGCACAACATTCACATCCACGTGCCCGAAGGCGCGGTGCCGAAGGACGGTCCTTCGGCGGGTATTACCTTGACGACGGCGCTGATTTCGGCGGTGACCGGTAAACCGGTGCGACGGGATGTGGCGATGACCGGTGAGATTACGCTGCGCGGCAAGGTGCTGCCCATTGGCGGCTTGAAAGAGAAGACGCTGGCGGCGCATCGTGCAGGTATTCGCACGTTCATCCTGCCGAAGGATAATGCGAAAGATATTGCGGAATTGCCAAAGAAAGTGCGCGAGGAGTTGCAGTTGATCCCGGTCTCGTCGATGGATGAAGTGCTGAAGATCGCACTGGCGCACCAGGGGTCGTGAACCGGACGCGGACTGTTCTGGCGGGAGGCGTTGGCTGAATGTGCCGAAGCCAACGCCCATCGCCGGGGGCAACTGCTGTGAGGGGTGGTAGCGAAGCCGCGCGGTTGCTCACCAACGAAATCTCTGCACCCAGCAGACTCCTTGCAGCGCCCTTCCGTCATATGGAGAGAACGGCGGTGTCGGAGTGAGACTCCTGGAATGCGCCACGAATGTTCCGCCTGTCGCCGCCGTCGTTGCGCCTATGGATCGGACGCAACCTGATTGCGTCCTCTGGATTTGGCGATATAGAGGGCGCGATCCGCGCGATGGATGAGTGTGTCCAGGCGGTCGTGCTCGCTGACGGAATCCAGCACTGCGCAACCAATGCTGATTGTCACCTGAACGGGTGGCTCGCGCAAGAGAGGAACGCCTGCAACTGCTGCGCGTAGCCGCTCAGCGACCCGCAGCGCCCCTGCCCGATTGGTTTCCGGCAACAGGGCGATAAACTCCTCGCCGCCAAACCGCGCCAGAATGTCGGCATCGCGCAGTTCGCGTTGCATCTGTTTCGCAACGCTGCGCAATACGACATCACCCGCACTATGACCAAAGGTGTCGTTGATGGTCTTGAAATAATCAACATCGATAACCAGCAGCGCCAGGGGATGGTGATAGCGACGCGCCCGCTCCAGTTCGCGCGGCGCCAGCGCAAAGAAGTGGTGACGATTGAACAGCCCGGTCAGGTGGTCGGTCGTCGCCAGTCGCTGCGTCTCGGTAAATAAATGCGCATTGGTAATTGCAACACCGGTCTGCTGTCCGACAATTTCCAGCATCGATCGGTCGTGCTCGCCGAAAAAGCGCTGTCTGTGCAGATGATACACTGCCAGCACTCCTAGCGCCTTCCCACCAGCAATAATTGGTGTGCCTATCACGGACGGAATGTGATGCGTGACACGCCCGGCTTTGAGCATCACGTGATGGCGAATAACGCTCTGGCGCGTCTCGACTGCGCTCCAGACCGGTTGGACGCCCTGAACGTGTTGCATCAGGGATTCTGGCATATTGAATGTGTGCGTTCGAACCAGCGCGGCGTGGTCGGCGGAGAGCAAGCCCAAAACGGCGGCATCGGCGCCCACCAGTTCAACTGACAACCGCACGACTGTGTCCAGAATAACCTCGATGTCGAGCGCGCTGCTGATGGTGCGGGTGAGCTCGCTCAGACGCCGCTCCCGCTCCAGTGCAGCGTTCGTCTGTTCGTACAGTTGCGCATTGTGCAACGCGAGCGACACGCTCGACGCGAGCGTTGCCAGGCGACGGGCGTGCTCTGGACGGTACGCATAGGGAACGAAACTATCAACGCAAATGAAGGCGACCACCTGCTGACGCACGATGACCGGCACGCCCAACCAGGAACGAATCGGCAACGCATATTCGATCCGCACCCATGCCGGATTATTGTGCGTTTCGCCGATAATCCAGGGCTGCCTTGTTTCGAGCAGGCGTCGCAGGGTTGGTGTGCGCGCAATCTCAAATGTCACCGTATGGATCGCGCGCTCGGCTTCGTCACTGAGCGCTTCGTAGCCATAGACCCGCACGACTCGCGCCTGCGTTCCTTCGACCAGCATCACCGACGCGCCATCACACGGCATCAGTGCGACGATCTGATCGAGCACGTGGTCGAGCACCTGTTCGAAATCGAGCGATGCGCTCAGCGTTGCCGCCGCCTGGCGTAGCACCTCGGCAGCGCGCTGTTCCTCGCGCACCGACTCAAACAGGCGCGCGCGTTCGATTGCGACGCTGAATTGATTGGCAATGGCGGCAAACATGCGCAACTCAGCGACATTGAATGGCTGAATAGATGGGAGCACCAGATTCAGAATCGCCAGAGGACGGTCGCGACTATAGATCGGCACACTGATATGGCGTGCCGGTTCCTGATCGGGAGTATTGAGGTGCGCCAGGCGTGGGCAGACAATCGGATGCGCGGTTGCAGGAAACCCATGGTCGAGTAATCGTTGCAAACATTCACATGGATCGCCGGGCGCGCGCGGCGTGAGGTCGATACGCAGTTCGCGAGCGCCATAATGCGCCAGCAGACGCGCGAAGTCACTGCCTTCCACCCCCCAGAGCCACGCCGCGCGCGCCTCCAGTTCCTGCGCCAGCGCCTGGACCCCTGCCTGTAACTGACGTTGCGGTTCGACAATCCGATTGAGCGCTTCCAGGACGCGCTTCATGACTTTGAGTTCCCGCTGTGCCCATTCGCGGGATGTGATGTTACGAAAGACCCATATCCGGCCGATGATGCGTTCCTCAAGATGCAATCCGCGTGTATGTCGTTCGATGATGCGTCCATCGCGCAGGGTCAACCAATCGAGCGCCTCAAGGTCCGGATGCGCATATACCTCATCCAGACGGTTGAGGAATTGATCGGGGTCGCAGAGCAGATGCGCCAGTTGCTGAATACGGTCACGGGCGGTGATCGTCTCCATCCATCCCGGCGTCAATCGCCAGAGTTCCTCGAACTGCCGGTTCAGGAGCAGAATCTTGCCCGCAGGATCGGTCATCAGCACTGCTTCCGACATCGACTCGACAGCAGTGCTCAAAAGTGCAATTTTCCAATCGTCTTGTATAAAGAAGTACATGAAACTAACAGGGCCTGACAGAGTGACAGGGTCTTTGCCTGGACAGACGCTCAAGATCGCACTATCGAAGCGGTGCGCGCACGATGATGCCAGTCGTCTATCAGTTCGGTGAGCAGCTATGCCACCGGCAACGTGAGATAGAAGATACTCCCTTCTCCTTCCACACTGGTTGCCCAGATACGTCCGCCGTGCCCCTCGACCAGATGTTTGGCAATCGCCAGACCCAGTCCCGTTCCGCCGGCATTGCGCGTTCGCGCGCGATCCACTTTGTAGAAGCGCTCGAAAATGCGCGCGAGATCGCGCGCCGGAATACCGATGCCGTTGTCGGCTATCGAGACCAGCAACCATTGACCGGGAAGGTGCGACGATGGTATTCCGGGCGGCAGCGGTGAACCGTCGCCTACCATGATCACCGAGGCTTCGATGGCGACCTGCCCGCCATCGGGGGTAAATTTCGAGGCGTTGTGCAACAGGTTGAGCAATACCTGACCGACGCGGTTCCCATCGATCAGCGCAGGCGGCAGATCATCGGGCAGGCAGGCGATGACTCGAATGCTCTTCCGTTCCATCTGCGGGCGAATGCGTTCGATTGTGTGCGCGACCAGCGGCGCCAGCGGTGTGGGCACGAGTTGAAGCGCCACCCGTCCTGACTCGATCTGCGATAGTTCGTGCAACTCCTCAACCAGTTGCGTAATTGCATCGACTTCCTGGGCAATTTGGCTCAGCATGCGCTGTGCCACCGGCGCCGGCGGATCGGATTGCAACGTTTCGACCAGCAACTTGATCGATGCCAGCGGGGTGCGGAGTTCGTGCGACACATTGGCGACCAGATCGCGCCGCGACCGTTCAAGCTGGCTCAGTTGCGTTACATCGCGCACCAGCAGGAGCGCGCCCTTCGTCCCATGATCGAGTGGAACCGCTCGTAATCGCAGCGTCCGTTGTCTTCCCAGCGGTTGAAGGATACTTTCGCGCGGCTCGGCAGACGCGATCGCCTCTTCGACCATGGCGTCCACCTGGTAATCGCGCGCCAGCATGATCAACCCCTGCCCGACGCTCACCGTTCGACTGAGGTTCAGCAACTCTTCCGCATGCGCATTGAGATACTGCACGCGACGATCAGCATCGACCAGCACCAATCCATCGTCGAACGCAGCAGCAGCAGCGTGAAAGAGCGAGGAGAATGCATCCGGGGAGGGGACCGGTGATTCGGGTAATGATGGAGGCGGTTGAAGACGAGTTCTCTGACGCCATCCCCAAATGAGGGATAACACAAGCGCCAGCAAGAGCGTAGCAATGATCCATTCCATCACAGCGCTCACGCCGGTCGGCGCCGGAGATCAGTTGGGCGCTTCAAAGCGGTAGCCAATGCCGCGCACCGTATGGATATACACCGGCCTGCTCGGATCAGGTTCGACCTTTTCGCGCAACCAGCGAATATGCACATCGACAGTTCGGCTATCGCCGAGAAAGTCGTACCCCCATACCCGCTCGAGCAGCATATCGCGCGACAGCGCCATACTGCGATTGCGCATCAGGCAGACCAACAGATCGAACTCTTTTTGGGACAGATTCAACTCCACATTATCTCGCCAGGCGCGTCGTGAACCGGTATCGACCCGGAGCGAACCGGCATCGAGCACCTCGCGCATCATGCCGATCCGTCGTTCAGAGCGGCGCATAATTGCGCGCACCCGCGCCAACAGTTCACCCAGGCTGAACGGTTTGGCGACATAATCATCGGCGCCCAACTCCAGTCCCGCAATGCGATCAATTTCGTCCTGCCGCGCCGTCAGGATCAGAATAGGCACCTCGCTCTCCTGGCGCAGAATGCGGCAGACGGAGAATCCATCAAGGCGCGGCAGCATCACGTCGAGAATGACCATATCGGGTTGGTCGCGTCGCGCCCGTTCGAGACCTGCCACGCCATCGACAGCATTGATAACCGAATATCCTTCCCGCTCCAAATTGTACCGCAGCGTTTCCGAGAGAATCGGATCATCTTCTACCAGCAGAATGGTGGACATATGCATGTCGTTGCTCACAGTTCAGATGCTCCATGCGTTGTGCCCGGCATGTCGGAAGATCGCTGCATCGCATGGTTGCCGTGCCGTGCTCTCATTCCTGTGGACCTGCATTGTCCGTGGCGCGCCCAACGCCATCGCTGGCGCGACATACATAGATGGTGGCCGTGCGACCGGTGGCATTGTGATATACGCGCAACAGGTCGCGGCTGAACGATTCCACTTCATTGCGCTCGACCAGGCTCACCGTACACCCGCCAAATCCTGCGCCGGTCAGGCGTGATCCGTAACATCCCGCCAGATGGTGCGCCGTTTCGACCAGAATGTCGATGTCGGGCAGGCTCACCTGATAGTCGTCGCGCAGGCTGGCGTGCGACTCGTTCATCAACCGCCCGAATGTGACCACATCGCCGCGTTCGAGCGCTTCTGCGCCCTGGAGTGTGCGACGGTTTTCACGGACCACATGCCGGGCGCGCGAGCGAATCGGCTCTGGCAGCGCATCGGAATGGGCTGCCAGGTGATCCTCGCTGACATCGCGCAATGCGCGAATACCCGGATACCACCGGCGCAGCAACTGAACCGCCATATCGCACTCCTGGCGCCGCTGGTTGTATGCCGATGCCGCCAGAGTTCGCGGAATATGGCTGTCGCAGATGACGACCGCAACCGATGGGGGCAGCGGAACGGCGCGATAGGACAGATCACGACAGTCGATCAGCAGCGCATGATCGGCGCGACCGAGCACCGCAATCAACTGGTCCATAATGCCGCATTGCACGCCGACGAAGTTGTTCTCTGCGCCCTGTGCCAGCAATGCCAGTTCTTCGCCGAGAATGTTCAGATTATTGAGCACCTGGAACGCATACCCGACGGCGACTTCGAGCGCGGCTGATGACGAAAGCCCCGCACCGCGCGGGACATCACTGGCGATCAGGAGATCGGCCCCCAAAAGCGGATGCCCTGCAACTCGTAGCGCCAGCGCCACGCCACGAATGTAATTGTGCCATGGTCGGTTGCTGCGTTCGATCTGATCGATGGCGAACGTATCCTCTTCGTTGAGGTCGGACGACGCCACCCGCACCAGTTGATCATGGCGCAAACGCGCCGCGACGTAGGTGGCGCGATCAATGGCGACCGGAAAAACGAAACCATCGTTATAGTCGGTATGCTCACCGATGAGATTGACGCGCCCCGGCGCGCGAACGATCACAGAGGGATGTATGCCGTAGTGTTGCTGAAAGCGCGCGCGCAACGTTCCGGTATCAAGCATACGTGGCCTGTCGATGTCTGGTGCAGTTCGGCGTCACATCCTGCGCCATTATACCATGCACGGCGCTCGCCTGAGTCGACCGCGCGAATATCGGGCAGACGAACGTTGTTTATGAAGGAGCGTGATTGGGAGCGTCACTTTCCCTTCTTCGCGGCGGTTTCCCTCAAGGAACGCCGACCATGACCTCAATCGGCATGTGATCTGCTATGATGGAACAAGAAAACAGGTTATTGCCAGCGCGCATCAGGTCCTGTGAGAGGAGACCGGTTGTATGTTGTGGATGCCATGGTTTCATCGTTTGTCCTCTTGTGTCTTGATTCTTCTCATCATTGTTGGGAGCGCCGGCAGCGCCCGCGCTCAGGGTGGAGCGCCATCCCAACCGGAGCGTGATCAGAATGTCGTCACTCTTGAGCGGATCGGCTCGAACGACCAGACGCTGAGCGGCGTATTTGACGGAACGCGCTACCTCTTCAACATCCCTGCGAACTGGCGCCTGGAATCGGGCGCACAGGCGCAACTGGACCTGAGCGTGTTCTTTCCGCTCGGCGGCGATCAGCAGCGTCTGGGTGGGTTTCTCGAGGCGCGCTTCAATCGGGTGCTGATCGGCACGGTAGACCTGACCCAACCGGGTGATCGGCGCGTGACATTTGCCATCCCTGATCAGGCGCTGACTCCAGTGCGCGGCGATGGTCGTCACGAGTTCGAGGTGGCGCTCGATAATCCGACAGGGTGCGATGTAGCGCCCGGTGAACGCACCGCCGTTGTTGTTCGATCAACGTCGCGCTTCATTCTGCCGCATACGCTGACGCCGCTCGATACCGATCTTCGCAACCTGCCGCGCCCCATTTTTCAGGGATCGTTCGATCCCGATCGGGCGACGATTGTCCTGCCCGATGATCCATCGCGTGATGATCTTCAGGCGGCGCTGACCGTCGCAGCCGCTTTTGGGCGCCTGACCGAGGGGCGGTTACAGATCGATCTGACGACGGTTCAACGTCTATCACCTCAGGCGCGGACGGGCAACCATCTTATCCTGTCCGGCAGCCATACCGGTCTGGCGCCTCTGGCGCGCAATCTCACGCTGCCTGCGCCCTTGCGCGAAACGGGGTTCGACGCTCCCGGCGCAACGCCTGCCGATGGCATTCTTCAGATGATCGTCTCGCCATGGAATGCGGAGCGTGTCGTATTGCTGGTGAGTGGCGGATCGAACGAGGGGGTGCTGAAGGCGGCGCGCGCGTTGAGCGCCGTTCCGGCGCGCATTAATGGGCGTCCTGATGTTGCAGTCGTGCGTGATTTGCCGAACGCGCCCGCAGATATGGCGCTGGCGATTGATCAACGCTTCAGCGATCTCGGTCTGGAACCGCGCGTGCTCCGTGATCGCGTCGGAACATTCGATCTGAAGTTCAATCTCCCTCCAGGGCAGCAGATCGATGAAGGGGCGTATCTCGATCTGACGTTCAACCACGCAGCGACTGTCGATTTTGGTCAGTCAAGCCTCTCGGTCGGGTTGAACGGCGTGCCGATCGGGAGTGTGCGCTTCAGCGATGAGACGACGCGCGTAACGACGAGTCGTATCACGATTCCTCCTTCTGCTGCCCGCTCCGGCGCCAATGTCCTGACGATCCAGACGAACCTGGCGCCACGGTCCCTTTGCACCGATAGTCGCACGATTGACCTGTGGACGACGATCTGGCCCGAATCGGCGCTCCATCTGCCGATGAAACCGGCAGCCGCCGAACCACGTCGGACGTTCAATCTCAGCAGTTATCCGCTGCCGTTCACCCTTCATCCGGGGCTGGCGACGACTGCATTCGTTCTCCCGCAGCGCGCGCCGGCGGCCTGGAATGCAGCCGCCCTGCTGGCATTTCAGATAGGACGGCAGACCCGTGACGCCATTTTGCAACCGCTGGTCGTGTTCGCCGACAATGTGCCCTCAGACGTTCGCGTATCGCGCGATCTGCTGATTGTTGGTCGCCCCAGCGCCCTGCCCATTCTGACCGATCTTGGCGATGTGCTGCCGGCGCCGTTCGATGCGAATAGTGATGCGCCGCGCTCAATTGATGCGCCGGTGGTGTACCGCGTGCCGCCTGATGCCAGTGTCGCGTATCTGCAAATGGTCGCGGCGCCGTGGAATCCTGAGCGAGTGGTTGTCGCGGCGCTCGGCAGCGACGATGCTGGCATCGAACAGGCGGCGCTTATGCTGATCGATCCGCGCCAGCGCGCTCGCCTCGCCGCGACGCTGGCGATTGTCGATCCGCAACAGCGGGTCACGCTTGGTCATGGTCGGGCAGTCATTACCGGAGCAGCGCCAACGCCGGTTGTGACGGCCACGCCGATTGCCACACCAACAGCGCAACCGACCGCTCAACCCGACCAACCGGCGCCGGTTCCTGAGTCGGATACTTCATCGAACAATGCGCTGTTGCTGGTTGCTGCGTTGGCGGCAGCTATTGTCGGCATCGGAGTAGTGATTTTCTGGCGCGTCCCCTGGCGACGACCACCGGGAACCTGATGCGCGCGAGGATCGTCAGTATAGACAACACCACCGATTTCGGCGTATACTCACGTCTATGCTGATGCAACGTCGATGGCAACCTGCGCTCAGAACGATCCTGTCGTTCGTCTTGTGCCTGCTGCTGTTCCTGATGTCTGCGCCGGCGCAGGCGCAGACGCCGCTCCCGCCGCTGGTCTTTGTGGCGCGCAGTCGTCTGGCGACCGGTGATTATCTCTTTCCACGCGATGTCGGTCCGGCAGGGCATTTGATCACCGGCATGACGAAATTCGCGCCCGGATCGAAATTACTCATCCGTGATCAGGCAGGTCAGTTGCGTGTTCTGATCGATACGGCGCGACCGGCGGGTGATCCGCTGAACCCGCTGGGGTTGCGCGATGTGCAGTCGCCTGATGTGTCGTTCGATGCCCGCCGCATTGTGTTTGCCGGCACGTTTGGACCGGAAACGTTTCGCAATCAGCCGAACGGTCGCCCGTATTACTCGTGGCGACTGTTCGAGATCGGCGTCGATGGTCGTGGCTTGCGGCAACTCACGCACTCTGATCGCGACATTACGATTCCTGAGGGACCGGCAAATGCGGAGGCGTATGCGTTCTATGACGATCTCTTTCCAGCATACCTGGCGGACGGGAGGATTGTCTTCAGTTCGTCGCGCTATCCGGCGCGTTCACCCTACGATGGTCGGCGGTCATTCAATCTCTATATGATCGACGGTGATGGCGGCAATATGCGTCGCCTGACGACCGAGCGCTCTGCTGCGCTCCATCCGGCGCCGCTTCCCGACGGCAGGATTGTCTTCAGTCGCTGGTGGGTCAATTTCAACCAGCCGAGTGAGCGCGGTATTTACAATCGCATCGATAACCGCGCGGGCATGGAGATTGCCCGTGACCAGAGCGGACGCCCGATCATGGTCGAACGACGCATTCAGGTTGTCGAGACGGCACCCCCTGCTCTGGCGGCGTCACAACCGACCGCGCCGCCGAAACCGACGCCACTACCGACCATTTCGTTTGTTGAGAAGATCGATCCTGCAACCGGCAGCATCGTGCGCCTGACCAAGACTCCGGCTCCGCCGACGCCAACGCCGCGCGCGCGACCGACTGCCACGCCAACCGCAGCGCTACCGGGTGGCACACCCCGCACGATTGTCGTGGAACAGCCGATCACCGGGTATCGTCTGCCGGATGGGACGCTGGTCTATTCCAACACCAACACGACCTTCAACCCGGCGCGTGGTCGGCTGGCGGACGGCTTCCCCATCCGTGATGCGCCGAACACCTGGCATCTGATGGCAATCGAAGCCGACGGCAGCGGCATGCGGCGCTTCGCCTGGACGCCGCGCTACGCATCGGCGCTTACGAATGATAGCGGCCTCGATACGTACAACGCCGTGCAACCGGCGGTTGTGCTGTCCGGCGGCGAACTGCTGATAGCATACACGACGCAGCGCGATCAGACGATGGCGCATTCGACGCTCTATACCGGCGTCCGCGTTGCGCGCCCCGGTATCGAAAACATGGCGCTGAACACCACCGAGTCGATTGCCGGGTATCGCTGGGACGACGGAACCGCTTTTCGCCCGCCGTATGCGCTGGCGCCCGCCGGATTGCCTGACGGACGAATCATCTTCGCACAGACCGCCGCCATTTCCGCACCGGCGCGAACCGGCACATACACGGACACCCGCAATGGGCGCACGATCACGCTGCGGTTACAATCGTCGTCGTTGCGCTACGAACTGCGCACCATCTATCCGAACGGCGCCCAAAACGAGGTTGTGCCGCTCGCCGGCCTCTCCGATGACTACGATGCCGTCGAAGCCAGACCAATCGTGGCGCGTCCGGTCGGCGACGGACCGGGCATGTGGCGTCTGCCGCGCGGGACGCCGCCGCCGGTCAGTGATGATCCGCTGGAAAGCAATGTGCCGTTGGGTCTCCTCGACACGTTTGGCAACCCGGCGTATCCCTGGAGTCGCCGGAGTATCCAGAGCGTCGAACTCGTCGCCGTGCGCAACGCCAATGTCTATGCCAATCCGCCGCTCGAATTGCCGTTCATTAACAACTCGCCGCCGCCGGGGAGCGTGGCATTCGCCGACATCTACATCGATGCCAATCAGTTTGGCGGCGCCACATCGCGCGCTCCCAACCCGGACGATCAGGCGCGCGCCGTCAAATGGTTGACCGTGCCGGTGAACCCGGATGGGTCGTTCATCGCCTCTGCGCCTGCCGATGTGCCGACGTTCATTGTGCTGCGCGACAAAAGCGGGCGGATTGTGCGCGGCGGCAATCGTCACACCCTCAGCATCGCGCAAGGGAACTCCGCCGGCCGTCCCGGACAACCGATGTTCTGCATTGGTTGTCATATGGGGCACGCAAGCGGTTCCATCGCCAACCCGTCGCTTGCCGAGCGCGGTTGGACGAACATCGCTCCGGCGGCGTCCATTGCCGCATCGTCATCCATCGAAAACGGCGCACCGGCGCGGATCAATGACCGACGCGGATATGTGACTGCACCCAACGGAACGCTCATTGATCGCACGCCGCCGTGGACGGCGAACGGCGGTGCGGGGCAGTGGATTCGGCTGGAGTGGCAACTGCCGATGGCAATCCTCGAAGTGCGTCTCGTCGGCGCGGAACCGGGACAGGAAGGGCGCAGCGCCGATTACGAGGTAAGCGGCGAACTGCGCTTCTACCTGCGCGGGCAGGAACTTGGCGGAACCGCCAGAAGCGTTGAAGCGGTCGCGCCGCTCTCGCGCGGTGGGACTCTCATTCGCCTGCCACAACCCATCGCGGCTGACCGGGTTGAGTTTACGGTCACCGCCGTGCGCGGTGCGCAACGCGGCGCACCGGCGCCCGCTGCGCTCAGCGAAATCGAGGTCGCCGGTCAGGGCGCCACGCCGGATGCGCTCGGCGTCGGGCGTTAGCGCGTTTCTGTTGGAATAGCACACGGATGGACGTGGGCTGGACGGATTCATTGCGAATGAAGCAAACTACGTCTCAGCGAAAAATGTCCGTAGCGCGGCATACGTTTCTTCCGGCGCTTCTTCGGGGAGATAGTGCCCGCCAGGCACAGCGTGCCCGCGCACATCGACTGCGTGCTGCCGCCAGACCGCCAGCACATCGTATCGTCTCCCAATGAACCCCTCTGCTCCCCAGAGCGCCAGCAGCGGGCAGGCAATCGGCACATGCAAGTCGGCTTCATCGTGGCGCAAATCGATGCTCGCCGCCGCTCGATAATCTTCGCAGGTCGCGTGGATCGTCGCCGGATCGCTGAAGCAGCGCACATATTCGGCGAACACGTCTGGCTCGAAGGCGGAGGGCGTGCGTCCCCAGTGGGCAAGTTTTTTGCGCAGGTAGTACTTCGGGTCGGCGCCGATCAGTCGTTCTGGCAGGTCGTAGGGCTGAATCAGGAAGAACCAGTGGTAGTAGGCTTCGGCGAACGCGCGGTCGGCAGTGGTATACATGAAGAGCGTGGGTGCAATGTCGAGCACCGCAGCGCGGATCACGACATCGGGGTGATCGCGGCAGAGGCGATGGACGACGCGCGCGCCGCGGTCGTGACCGGCGACCATGAAGCGTGAGAAGCCGAGCGCATCCATCACTTCAACCATATCCTGCGCCATAGCGCGTTTGCTGTACGCTGCGTGATCCGCGCCGCCGGGGGGCTTGCTGCTATCGCCATAGCCCCGCAGGTCTGCTGCGATGACGGTGAAATCGGCAGCCAGCCGCGGCGCAACCTTCCGCCACATCAGATGGGTCTGCGGGTAGCCGTGAAGCAGCAACAGCGGCGGACCAGACCCGCCGCGCACCAGATGAATCTCGGCGTCCCGGGTTGGGATGCGCATGGATTGAAAATCGTGAAACATCGAATTGCTCCTTACGTACTATCTGATGATACCATTCGATACCCAGGCAATCGCCTGGATTAAGGTGTCAACATATTCTGTTCATCTGGAACGATGAAAGCGAGGAGTCAATGGCGCGTCTTATCCAGCAACCCGATTCCATACGCCAGGACTTTTACCGTCGTATTCGGGCTAAAATCCAGTATGAGAAAAATGAATATCAGCAGTGCATCAATCGTGATATGCCATTTCTTGGCGGTTTTATGAACGAATTTACCGGTTTTATGTTTGAAATGGATCGACTATGGAATCACATGAAAGGAGCAACGGGAGAACATCTGGTTTTGCATGCTATTGCCAGATTCCTGCCTCATAGTTGGGTGATTGCTCAGGGGGCAATCCTCGAACCTTACCCGAACTGGTTTACCCAAATTGACCATGTGTTGATTGGCCCTCCTGGTATTTTCCTGGTCGAAACAAAAGCCTGGAGCGGCTCCTACTTCGTTCAAGGCGATAAATGGAAGAGGAAAGATGGTCATTGCTGGGTTAACTGCTCAAGCCCCACCAGACAGGCAGATTATCACAGGAACATGTGGCTTTTATGGATGCAGCAGCATGTTTCAGGTGATTTCTATCGAAAGATCATTCCTCTGATCCATTCCGTGATTGTTCTGACAAACATTGAATGGATCAAGGCGAAATCGACACCTGTTCCGATTCTGATCGGTACAAGATGCCTGATCAATTATCTCCTCTCACAAAAACAAATAGGACTACAGGCGTCGGAAATAGAAACCATAGCGCATCTTACTGCATTTCAACCTCGATATAATCAACAGGTTCCACGATGTCCGAAGTGTCATGCACTCATGATCCCACGACTTGCAAAGAAAGGACATCTCCAGGGAAACTGGTTCTACGGCTGCCCAAATTATCCTGCATGTCGAGAGATACACAGTATACAGAACATCCCGTGATCTTCGATCTTCTCTTGCGAATTCATCCTGCATTGCACGCGGCGCCGCAATCAGGAGTATTCGATGATCCGACTATGAGGACCTCAGTTGGTCAGACAGGTCGCTCAGGTATACCTAGTGTAGCATGGTGCTGGTCGCAGGTGTCGTCCCCCTGCGTTATAACGTGACGGTTTACTGGAAAGCGCCAGGCGTTAAGTGACCGGGAAGGCTTCTGCTTCTCTTTGGAAAATATCATCGCACCGCACCGATGATGGCGCCGGCGCGCGGTATCGGGCGCCCTTCCCCACCTGCTTCATAAGATGTGGGAACGGTACCTGCACTTCCAGGTTTGTCGGATGGCGCGAGGCGTCGCGGCGCCCGGTATGAGAGGGATTCGGTCGCGCGGTGCACGTTTCCAGAGCGTCCCACAACGAACAGGAGCCGGACCGTGGCGCCACAGTAGCGCCAATCGCCTGGCGCCCGACGATCCGGGCGCCGCACGCATCAAGACGAACGAGCACGCTCCGGCGAAGACGCCACTCGCCACTTATCGTCGGCGCTACAACAGCCGCTCCCCAACCTCGACCGCGTCGACCCGGTAGTGACATCCGCGACTCTGGCGGTTATGCCGTGCCGCCTGGGCGATGATCAACGCCGCTTCGACGGCATTGCGCAAACCGATCAAACCGTCACTCAACTTCGTTGTGCGGTAGAACGTTTCGATCTCATTTTGCAGATGGCGTAGTTCGCGGATAGCGCGCGAGAGGCGGTCGCCGGAGCGGATCAGCCCCACATAGTGCCACATAATATTCTGGATCGTCTGCATATCGCCCTGAATGAGCGCCGGGTCGGAGTCCTCGGTCAGTCCCGACTCGTCCCATGGCGGAATGTCGGCGGCTGGCGGCAGAATTGGCGCCGGATCGGCGCTCAACCGCGCCTCGATGTCGCGCGCGGCGCGCACGCCCCACACCAGCCCCTCGAGCAGTGAGGTTGAAGCCAGGCGATTGGCGCCGTGCAACCCGGTGCAGGCAACCTCGCCGACCGCGTAGAGATTGGGGATGCTCGACCGTCCCCATTCATCGGTCAGCACTCCGCCGCAGAAATAGTGCGCCGCCGGCACCACCGGTATCGGCTCGCGGGTGATGTCCACACCGGCGCGCAGGCATGTGGCGTAGATATTGGGGAAGCGCGCGCGGATCGCATCGGGCGACAGGCGCGAGGCAATGTCGAGCAGAACGTAGGAATACCCGCGCTCTTCCATTTCGGCATGGATCGCGCGCGCCACAATGTCGCGCGGCGCCAGGTCTTTCCACTCCGGTGCGTATGTATGCATGAACGGGCGACCTTCCGGCGTCAGCAAGAGGCCCCCCTCGCCGCGCACCGCCTCGCTGATCAGGAACCCTTCTGCGCCGGGAACAGCCAGCGCCGTGGGATGGAACTGGACATACTCGGCGTTGACGATACGCGCACCGGCGCGGTGCGCCATCGCCAGACCATCGCCACGCGCGCCGGGAGGGTTGGTGGTGTTGCGGTAGAGACGCCCCAACCCGCCGGTGGCGAGAATAGTGAAGGTGGCGAGCGTGCGATGGACCGTGCGGCGTTCACGCTCGAACACATACGCGCCATGGCAGACAATCGGTTCATACGCGGCGAGCGGGTTGTGCGAGTGGTGCGGTGAGGTGATCAGGTCAACGGCGGTCAGACCGGTCATAACCTCAATATTCGGGCGTTCAGAGATAGCAGAAATCAAGGCATCGATGATCGCCCTGCCGGTGCCGTCGCCGACATGGAGGATGCGATTGCGCGAATGCGCTGCTTCTCTGCCATATGCCAGGTCGCCATTCGGTGTGCGGTCGAACTCGATGCGCGCCGCTCGGATCAGCACCTCTTCCAGCAGGCGTGGTCCTTCATCGGCGAGGAGACGCGCCGCGCGTGGCGATGAGGCGCCCGCGCCCGCTTCCAGGATGTCGCGCACCAGCAGATCGGCGGAGTCCCCCGGACCGCGCCCGATGATGCCGCCCTGCGCGTAGCGCGTGTTCGACTCGCGCGGGTCGGTTTCGCGCGTCAGCAGCGTGATATGGCGGCGCGGGTTGCGCGCAAGTTCGAGCGCCGCAGCCGCGCCGGCGATGCCCGAGCCGATAATCAACACATCGGTGGTTTTCATCGTTGTCTCACAATCTAGTGGATGTCTCATAGAGCGATCGACTAAAACCTGGACAATCACGCTGAATCTGTGGAGCGGTTGGCGTTGGCTGAGCCTGTCGAAGCCAACGCCGATTACGGGATTGCCCAATATCTGGTTGATCTTCCTATCAGAAGGAGAGACGCAACGGCGCGAAGTCGCAAAGAACCGGTGATTGCGAGACGTGCCTTTGCGCTTCTGCCTCAATGAGCGATGCTGTGATTAACCTATCTGAATCATCCGTTCCACGGCGCGGTAGGCGCGCTGACGGATGTCCTCCGGGATGTCGATCACATAGCGGTTGTAGCGCAGCGCATCGCGGGTGTCTTCCAGCGTAATCATATTCATATGCGGACAACGAACCATACAGAGCCGCAGCATATCCTTGTCTGGGTTAGCGGCAGCGATGTTGTCCCCCATGGCGCACTCGGTGAGCAGCAGGTAATGTGGCGCATTCGTTTGCTGCACATAGCGAATCATCGCATTCGTGCTGCCGGAGAAATCCGAGGCTTCCACGACCTCCGGGCTGCACTCCGGGTGCGCCAGAATGACGACATCGGGGAACTGCGCGCGCACACGCCGGATGTCGTCGACGGTGAACTTCTCGTGCACCTCGCAGCGCCCGTGCCAGCCGACCAGTTGATAATCGAGGAGGTTATCGCCATTGACCGGTTGCAGCGTCGGGAAAATGATATGCTTGCCGGTTTCGCGCGCCACATTGCGCGCCAGATACTCATCGGGCAGGAAGATCACCGTATCCGCCTCGAGCGACTCGACGACCGCCACAGCATTGGATGAAGTGCAGCAGATGTCGCTCTCGGCTTTCACATCGGCGTAGGTGTTGACATACGACACGACCGGCGCACCGGGGAAGCGGGCTTTCAGCATGCGCACATCGGCGGCGGTGATGCTGGCTGCCAGCGAGCATCCGGCTTTCTCCGACGGCAGCAGCACCGTCTTCGTCGGGTTGAGGATTTTGGCGGTTTCCGCCATGAAGCGCACGCCGCAGAACACAATCACGTCCTTGTCGGTTGTGGCAGCTTTGCGGCTCAGGTCGAGCGAGTCGCCGGTGAAGTCGGGGATAGAATGGAAGAGCGCCGGCTCCATGTAGTTATGCCCCAGGATCACGGCATTGCGCTGCTTCTTCAGTTCCAGGATTTCAACCGCCAGTTCAGCCTTGTAATACAACTCGAACTCCGGCGCCAGTGTGCCCAGTTTGCGCCGGAGCAGGTCGAACATGTCTTGCGTGTTCATCATGGTCTCCCTGTGGCTTCTTCCGAAGCAAGATAATCGAAACTGACATCAAAAACGCGCGCCGAGTGGGTCAGAGCGCCGATGGAAATGTCGTCCACCCCGGTTTCGGCAATCTGTCGGACATTGTCGAGCGACACATTCCCCGACGCTTCGAGGCGAGCGCGACCGGCGACCAGGCGCACCGCTTCCGCCATCATCGCGGGGGGCATGTTATCGAGCATGATGCGCTGCACCCCAAGATCGAGCGCCTCACGCACGTCATCGAGGGTGCGCGCCTCGACCTCAATCTCCAGGTGCGGCGCGTGTGCGCGGGCGCGTTCGACCGCAGCGCGCAGCGAACCGGCAAAGTCGATATGGTTGTCCTTGATCAACACCATGTCGTACAACCCGATGCGATGGTTGCGCCCGCCGCCGCGCCGAACAGCGAGTTTATCGACCATGCGCAATCCGGGGGCGGTTTTGCGCGTATCGAGAATGGTCGCGCCTGTCCCGGCGACGGCGTCCACAAACCGGCGGGTTAGCGTGGCAATACCCGACATTCGCCCCAGAAAATTGAGCGCCGCGCGCTCTGCGGTGAGCAACCCGCGCGCCGGACCGCTAACAAGCGCGAGGGGCTGTCGATTAGTGACGCGCTCGCCTTCCGCGACCAGCGCCGTGAAGACGATCCGCTCATCGACGGCGCGATACACCGCCTGCGCCACATCAAGCCCGGCCACCACGCCGTCCTGTTTGGCGATGATCCGTCCGCGCATCGCCGCATCCGGCGGCACGATGCTGTTGGTGGTGACATCCCCCGGTCCGACGTCCTCTGTGAGTGCGCGGCGGATGGCGTCGAGAATATCCGGGTGGAGTGAAGAGTTTAGTGTCATTTTTACACTATTCCCGTGTGAAATAAAAATCGGCGTTCCGCCTGTTAGTGTCAATGTTACTCTATTGAGCGATGATTGTCAAGTCGTTCATTGAAGGGGGTGCGTTGCGCGGAGAAACGTCAGCAGCAGGGGCGTCCCTGGGTGAGCATCCGCAGCGACGCGCCCGGTCCGCCCAGGAAGCGGTGGCGGAGCGTTCCCGGGCGCGCTCTCCGCGGGCAGGTGGTCGTTGCGCGTTGAGTGGTGTGCCGAACAGTGTGTCCATTCGTGGCGCAAGAAGAATCGCGCGCCACGTTTACCCACAAATCGTGGACGCTGCCTGCGCGTTACCGGTTGCGCGGCGCCCGTAGGAAAGTGGAACGGCGGCAGGGGAACCGCCCCTGACCCTGTGCGGTCGAACCGCGCCGGCGGGATGATTTCCGCCCCGGTTTGCGCGCATTCTGAGCGCAGGGAGCGTGGGCAAGGGAAACGCCTGCGAGCCTCGATGTCCTGAAGGCGACGCTGCCGATTGTGACATTCCCTGACACACTGCCATGATAGAACGACAGAGAACCTTGTGGTTCCCTCCGTTCCCCGATGCCGAACCCTGAATTGAAATATCGGCGCGGGCGCCGTCTTATCTGGATGCAGGCGGCGGATCATCTGCGCGCCATAATTGCAGAACGGAAACGCCGCGACCCATTGCGGCGCCAGACGTGACGATGCCATTTGGGACATTTCCTGACACATCGCTGAGGCATCGTGATGCCGTCGCTGAACCCTGGATAGAAAGTACGATCAATTCCCTGATCTGCGTGGACGTAGATCTGCGGGTAGTCAGGTTGTTCGGCGAGGGGTCGGGGCGCCTGCTGGACCGGCTGATCTGCGTCACCTTCGTCCATGATGTGGACAAATTCGAGAGGAGAGGAATGACCGGAGTATTGTCCTGGATATATCAGGCGTCATGCTGGAAGTAAGGAGGCGATTGCGCTGCTGTGGCTATGCTTGCTTGAAAGTTTCCCAGTCCAGCCCCAACTGTTGTACGATGTGACGCACAGTCCCGACTTTGAGGTCCTTGCTTCCCCAATCCGGTATCGGCGCAATCCGGCCGGTCTGGGGATTGTACCATTTGCGGTGGCTTCCGCTGCTGCGTCGTGGAATCTCTTCACAACCCAAGGCGCGCAACTTGCGAGCGATTTCGCGGTACGTCATACCGCAACCGCCGTTTCCACCCAGAAAGGAACTGAACGATCGAGAGCGATTTGTTGCAGGGTGGCCGGTAAAGGACGCTGCAAATCCTGACAGGTTTCGACAATGGCAAGCAAGGCGTCCTTGACGTTCTCCAGCGCTTCGGCGATCGTGTCACCTTCCGTGATCAGCTCTGGAAGGATTGGACATGTGACCGTATATCCGCCTTCAGGTTGCGGCTCAAAGACCAGCGGCAATTTGTAGATCGTGCCTTCAGCCATAGAGGACCTCTTCTACCTTACTTGCCCAACCTTCGAAATCGGTGAGCATAGCCGAAACAGACGTCTCAATTATACGAGATGGCGGTGAAACGGACAAACATCTATCGGCCAGGACGCCCTTGTGCTTGTGGTTGAGGAGCGAACAGCAGATGCCAGAGATGCCGGCGGGATGAGAGATCGGTGGGTATCACCCGAAGAGGCAAAAAAATCACGGAAAATCCACTCCCCGAATCCGCTCCAATACGCAAGGGCTGGGCGGAGGTTTGTTCGTCCAGCGGCGCGACGGCTGGGGTCCGCCCGTCCGCCAACGGCTGCAATGCACTCTCCGGACGCTGCATGGCGCATTGCCCCGCCGCTTGCACCCGGTCCCAGACCGCCCCCGGCGCAATCGACAGGTCGAACCGGCGGCGAAGCGACGCGGCGGCGGTTTCACAGGGCGCCAAGACCGCCAAGGCGCAGGTGACTTGTTTGATCTCGAGACCAGTCCGTTGCTGCGGCGCCAGACCGAGTTCGGCATCAAGAGGCGCTACACGCCCGATGTGGCACCCGTGCAGACACCGCCCTGACTGTCGTTTCCAGTGGAGGACGCCCACGAGCGTCACAATTGGGCGTGGGACGAAACCCTTGCTCTGGAGACGGGCGCCACAGCGCGGACAGAGCAGCCTCGCCGTGGGTTGCTGGGCGCGCTGGGAAGCACTTCCTGAACCAGCAGGACGGCAAGCCGGCGGGCGAGTTCCCTGGCGGTCGAGATCATCACGGCAAGGGAAGAAGCCTGCTCGACAGCTACAACCAACTCTTGCAAAGACGGTGTGTCCATTCGTGGCGCAAGAAGAATCGCGCGCCACGTTTACCCACAAATCGGGACGCTGCCTGCGCGTTACCGGTTGCGCGGCGCCCGTAGGAAAGTGGAACGGCGGCAGGGGAACCGCCCCTGACCCTGTGCGGTCGAACCGCGCTGGCGGGATGATTTCCGCCCCGGTTTGCGCGCATTCTGAGCGCAGGGAGCGTGGGCAAGGGAAACGCCTGCGAGCCTCGATGTCCTGAAGGCGACGCTGCCGATTGTGACATTCCCTGACACACTGCCATGATAGAACGATAGAGAACCTTGTGGTTCCTTTCGTTCCCCGATGCCGAACCCTGAATTGAAATATCGGCGCGGGCGCCGTCTTATCTGGATGCAGACGGCGGATCGCATGCAACCCGTGATTGAAAAACGATAGGGGCGCGTCCGTCTGTTGCAATACGTGCAACACCCATATGCTAGAGTGGCATCAACCGAACCATCGGAGCGGACAACGCCTTCGCGCTGGGAGCGGCAGAGCTGCCAGCAATGGCCGACGCAGCATGTGCCGACGAGGAGGGGTTGATGTTTTAGAATATATGTTTCATAATTGCCTTAATGGCGCCCGGTGACGGTGGCGAATATATGGAGATCAGAATGAAACGCGCAGCAAACAAAGCGGAACGACTGCTCCAAATCGAACAATTACTGCTCGCACATCCCGAAGGGCTGACCCAGGCTGAACTGGCGCGTCGTCTGGGGGTGAACCGATCCACCATTCTGCGCAATCTCGCGGACGCCTCCAGACACATTTACGAAGAGCCGGACGGACGGCTCAAAATTGACCATTGCGCCGATCTGATCAACCTGCGGCTGAACCTGCACGAGGCGCTGGCGATGCACCTGGCGGCGCGCCTGCTGGCGACGCGGATGGATCGGCAGAACCGGCATGCGGCGGCGGCCCTGCGCAAACTGGGGCATGCCATGGAGCGCTGGGCGCAGCGCATAAGCGTACACGTCCTGCATGCGGCGGACATCATGGACAACGCGGCGCAGCGCGACGACCCGGTGTACATCAGCGTGCTGGAGCGGCTGACCGAGGGCTGGGCGAGCGAGCGGAAGGTGCGCGTCTGGCACCAACTCGCGACTGGCGAGAAGGTGCTGGAGTACCTGTTCAGCCCGTACTTCATCGAGCCATACGCCATCGGGCAAACAACTCACGTCATCGGGCGGGCGCGCCTGCTGGGCGAGCGGGGTTGGAGCGGCGAGAAGATGCGCACCTTCAAGATCGAGCGGATCAGGCGCGCCGAGATGACCGCTGAGAGCTACCAGATCCCTGAGGACTTTGATCCGCGGGTATATCTGTCCGACGCATGGGGCATCTGGTCATCGGAAGGCGAGCCGGTAGAGGTAGCGTTGCGCTTCAGCGCGCAGGTGGCGCGGCGTGTGCAGGAAACCCGCTGGCACCGCTCCGAGCGCACCGAGTTGCAACCCGACGGATCGCTGATATGGCGGGCGCGGATCGCCGAACCGAAGGAGATGATCCCCTGGATCCGCGGCTGGGGCGCGGACGTGGAGGTGTTGGAGCCAAAGGCGTTGCGCGAGACGCTGATGGGCGAGGCGAAGGCGATGGCCGAGCTGTACGGCTGGCGCGTCAGCTCGTCTCCTACAGACAAGCGCTCCACGACCCTGGACGATTTCTTTGGAGGTTAGCCATGGCCCTCTATCCTTACCAAGAGCAAGTCAAATCACACTTGCTGAGCGGTTGTTCGGTGGTGCTACAGGCGCCCACCGGTTCCGGCAAGACGCGCGCCGCGCTGGCGCCGTTCATCGAGGCGTTCTTCGACCTGCCGGACGACGCCTTCCCGAAGCAGTGTCTGTACTCGGTGCCCATGCGCGTGCTGGCAAGCCAGTTCTACCGCGAGTACCGCACCCTGGCCGAACGCTACGAACGGATCCATCGCCGTGCGCTCGACGTGCGCATCCAGACCGGAGAGCGGCCCGAGGACCCAGAGTTGGTGGGCGACCTGGTCTTTGCGACCCTCGACCAGACGCTGAGCAGCGCGCTGGGCGTGCCCTACAGCCTTTCAACCGGTCGCGCCAACCTAAACGTCGGCGCGGTGCTGGGTTCTTACCTGGTGTTCGACGAGTTTCACCTGTTTCCGCCAGAAGCGACCCAGGCCACGCTGCAGCTCCTACGCCTGGTGGGGCGGCTGGCGCCTTTCCTGCTGATGACGGCGACTTTCTCTCAGACCATGCTGGAGTCCATCGGCAAGCTGCTCGATGCCGAAGTAGTCGTCGTGCCACCCGATGAGGTGGCAAGCATCGAGACGCGACAGGGTCAACGGCCCCGCAAACAGCGCCGGTTCGAGGTGGCGGATCAGGCGCTGGACGCCAAGGCGGTGCTGGCGGCCCATGGCCGTCGCTCGCTGGCCGTCTGCAACACCGTGGACCGGGCCATCGCCCTGTATGAGCAGCTTCGGCAGGCGGGTTGTCGGCCGGCGCCGGTGAGCGATCCAACGCTGGCGCCGATCTATCAGGCGCTGGCACAAGCCCGCGGCGAGGAATGGGACAGGGCCGTCGCGCAAGGCGTGCAGATATTGCGAGAGCGCCTGGCCGAGGGTGGGGAAGACAAACCGTGGGTGATGCTGCTGCACAGCCGCTTCGAGCGACCGCACCGCCAGCTCAAAGAGGCGCTGCTCCAGGCGCTTTGGAATCCCCAGGGGTTGGAGGCCGGCGGCGATCCCTCGCTCATCGTCGTCGCCACGCAGGTGGTCGAGGTGGGCCTGGACATCAGCGCCCAGACGCTGCACACCGAGATCGCGCCGGCGGCCAGCGTGTTGCAGCGCGCCGGCCGCTGTGCCCGCTATCCTGGTGAGCAGGGCCGGGTGATCGTCTATCCTGTGCCGGCCAAAGAGAACGGCGAGCCGGACTACGCGCCCTACAGCAGCAAGGCCGAGGTCGCCGTGTGCGACCGCTCCTGGCAGGCGTTTCGCGAACGGCAGTGCGCCATCCTGGACTTCGCCGCCGAGCAGGAGGTGATCAACCAGGCTCACAGCGAGGCCGACGCCGCGATGCTTCAGGCCATGCAAGAGGGCCAGGGCGAGCTCTGGCAGCGCATCACCGACGCGCTGGTGCGCGGGGATGCCAGCGCCCGGCCGCAACTCATCCGCAAAGTGGACAGTCGCACCGTGATCGTGTACGAGCCGCCCTTTGGCCTCAGCGAGGAAAGCCCCTATCGCTTTCAGGGCATTTCGCTGTGGCACGGCACCCTGCGCGGCAAGTTGAAGGCGCTGAACCAGTTGCGGGGCGACCTGGGGCTGGACTGGGCGGTGCGTTACCCCGTTGCACACGGCGACGAGGATGACGAATCAATCACCTACACTTGGAAGGACGCCCAGACACCCGATGACATCAGCCTCTCGCTGATCTTCGCCGTCCATCCCCGGCTGGCGAGCTACGACGCCGAACACGGTCTGCGGCTGGGGGTAGCCTCCGCTGGCAGCTACACCTCGCCCACCGCGACCCTGCGCCGCCAGCGCCCCGACTACGCCGGCTATCAGCTCGAGTCGTACGCAGACCACATCGCGGCCATGCGCCGCGTCTTCGAGGGCGATCCGACCTCCCGCATTCCGCTGGCCAACGGCCGGCTGCGGCGACGGTTGGCCTGGCCGGCCCGTCGCTTCGCCGAACAGGATGGGGATTGGCGCCTGCCGCAAGGTCTGCTGGAGCGGGCCGTGCGGCTGGGTTTTGCCCTGCACGACGTAGGCAAGCTGAGCGAGGCGTGGCAGCGCTTCGCCGCCAAATATCAGAAGGCCATCGGCGAAGGCGCGCCGCCCTTCCTGGTCGCGCATACTCACTATGAGCGCGGCAACCCGGCCCACGAGGAGGCACAGAAGAAGGTGCGTTGCTACAAGCCTTCCACCCACGCCGGCGAGAGCGCGTTCGCATCGGCCCAGCTACTGTACGAGGCACTGGAAGGCCGCACCTATGCCGGCCTCTACCGCGCCGCGTTTGCGGCCATCGCCCGCCATCACAGCCCCGGCCTGGACAAAGCCAACCCCTATCGCCTGCATCCCCGGGCCGGTGAGACGGTGGCCGAGGCGCTGGCGGTCGTTGGCGACACTAGCTGGCGGGACTGGGCACAATGGTTGCGCTCCAAGGAGGAGGCGCCCAACGTGCGCAAGCATCTGCCCGAAGCGCCGCCGGATGGCGATTGGGCCTGGTGGTTTCAGTACTTTATCATCGTTCGCATCTTACGGCTTTGCGACGGACTGTCGCAGGAGGAGGGTTGATGTATCAGGATATCTACTATGTTCCCAAGCGCACCGGCACCTACAGCGACGTGCTGGTGGCCTACGGATTGGCGACGCTGCTGGATCACATCTTCCGCCAGGTGAAGAAGCCGGCCGATCGCTGGCGCATCGTGCTGGAGGACGGCGGCGGGCACTACCGGGTGCGGCTGAGCGAGCCGGTGCAGGAGGGGTGGATGGATAAGCTAACGTCGCTGCGCAACCCGGCGCCCCTGATCATCCGGCGGGGAGAAGCAGCAGACGATGCGCCAACTCGCGACGTGGACGAGACCTGGGCGCAGGTCAAGCGATGGGGCGAGCAGCGTCAGGCGCTGGCCGAGCAAGGCGTGCGCGGCACCGACGCGGAGCAGCAACTGCGTGACCTGGAGCCGCCGGACGACTGGGCCACGGTCGTCTTCCTGGGCGATTCCCGTATGCAGGCTGATGGCATCTACAACCGCATCGTCTCACAGTGGGCGAAGGCTTGCAACCATCTCTCGGAGCATGTTGCCACTTTGTTGGCGCTCTTTGCCAGGCCCGATCCCGACGACGTTGCTTTAGAAGCCTGGAACAGGCTGGCCAAGCGCGACGGCATCAAGCCCAAGGAGACGGCCTCGCAACTCCTGAACCCGCATCAGGGCAAGGGGCTGAACGAAGCCAAGGCGAATGCCTTGCGCATGGACAACATTAAGGATCGGCCCTGGCCGGAGGAGTTCCTGAAGGCCGTCGGCCTGTGGCAGTGTCTGGCCCCGCGGCAGACGATGGATACCAACGACTGGAAGGCCTACGTGCTCGCGCCGTTGCGCCTGTCGTGGCAGGCGCATCAGGAAGCCTTTGCCCGCTTCAACCGCTACCTGTGGCGCGAGCCCGGCAACCAGACTGCGTTGAAGACCGACATCACCAGCGTGTTGCTCTTCTCGCGGGCGTGGCTGGACTACGTGGAAGCGGCCTGGCGCGATGAAGACGACTTCGACCTGCCCGCTGCGCCGGAGAAGGTCGTGGCCGGCTTCCACGTGGCGCAGTTCAAGCTGCTGAGCCGCAACGCCTACACCATGGTCAACCTGTCGTTCCTCAGCTTGCCGGCCTGGAGCGGCGAGCTGCACACCCGCGCCGACGTGATGGCGATGCAGAAGATCATTGACGAACACTTGGAGGTGATACGGGGTATAGATGAAACCCACAGCGATGGCTTCGACTTGCTGCGCCGCTACCGCGACTTCGTCTCCGGCGGCAATTGGGAGGCGTTCTTCGACTTTGCGGCCGGCTACGGCCATGAGATATTGCGCCGACTGAACGACGGCGCGCGTTTTGTGCCAACCTTTACCACATCTCGACTCAGGAGGCTGATGATGACCAACCGGAAAGACCTTACCCCTATCGTGAAGAACAGTGGCTTTCAGAACGTGGCCTACGCCATCCGGCACGCGACCATCATCCCGCAAACGCGCAAGGCCAACAAGCAGGACAACCTGTATGAGGTGCGTTACGGCCTGGGCGCGGAGCTGAAGCGCAAGAGCACGGTGCGCGATGAGTTCGTGGCCGCGCTCACCGACTTCATCCAAAGCTACAACCAGGAGAACGTGCAGAAGCCGGAGAGCAAGGGCCAGCAGATGCGCAAAGACGTGCGCACTGACGACATCGTCGAGGTCGTACGCCTGATTGACGAGTACGGCTCCGAGGTGGTCGCCAACCTGCTGATCGCCTACGGCTACGCCCGCGAGCCGCGCGAAGAGCAATCGAATTCCTGACTTCTTTCACGCCTAAAAAAGGAGATGAACCCATGTCCGACAACTTGAAACCGATCTACAGCCTCTCCATCTGCGGTCGCCTGACCCTGGAACTGCACTCCTTGAACAACGAGGGCGGCGAGGGCAACCAGACCATGACCCGCACCGTGGCCGTGGTGGACACCGCCGGCAACGTGCACAAGGTCAACGCCATCAGCGGCGATATGTTCAAGCACATCCAGGCCGAACACTTCTACTTGCTGGCGCGGGAGAACAAGATGCCGCTGTGCAAGGGGTGCGAGACCTTCCGCGCTGATCGCATCCTGGGAGATGCGGAGTTTCTGAAGGACTTGCCGGACACCGACTCGGCGGCCATCACCAATTTGCTGAAGAAATGTGCCCTGGAGGATACCGAGGGCACCCTCATCGCCCGCGGCGCCCGCTCGATCCCGCGCAAATCGGTGGCCGAGTTCAGTTGGGTGGTGGGCCTGCCCGACAAGGTGCGCACCGAGTCGTACTTCCACGTGCGCTATGCCCAGGAGCGCGGCGGCGAGGACGTGAGCCAACCGATCTTTCACCGGCCGGCGTCGTCGGGCGTCTATGCATCGGTGGCCAACTTCGAGCTGGCGCGCATCGGCTTCAACGATGTCAGCCAGACCTACGCCATCGCAGACGACGAACGGCTACGGCGCCATCAGACCTTCCTGCGCAGCGTGCTATACACCTACGTGGAGCCGGCCGGCGCCATGCGCAATACCCAGAACCCCCACATCCTCAACTTCGAGGGGGTGGTGACGGCCAGCTACGGCGTGTTGCCGGCTCCCACCATCAGCCCGCTGGCCGATGACTACAAGGAGCAGGTGCAGGCGGTGGCAAGGGCGCTGGACGGCGACGGCAAGCTTGAGGTGCATACCTTCGCCAACACGGCCGAGTTCGCCGCCGTCATGCAGAAGATCATCCAGGAGACGAAGCCGTACCAGTTGTTCGCCCAAGGAGGCTGACCATGCTGTGGCTCATCGCCCGCTATCAGCCCACCAGCCTGTTTTCACTTAAGCACAGCGACGCCACCTCGACCGGCGGCAAGAGCCTGCTGGTGCCCACGCCCTTCGCCATTCGCACGGCGCTGCTCGACGCCGCCATCCGCACCGCAGGCGTCGGGATTGGGCCACAGGCCTTCAATACGATCAAGTCGCTGCGATTGGCGATCCGGCCGCCGGCCCATGCGGCGGTGACCGGCGCGCTGGTCAAGATCCTCAAGCCGGAGCGCAAGGCGGCGGCGCGTGGCCGCGCGATGCAGCAGACCATCACTTTTCGCGAGTATGTGCATCTGGCCGGCGTGCTGAGTCTGGCTTTCGGCGGCGACGAGGCCACACTGCAAGCCATCACGCCCTGGCTCATGCAGGTCAACTACTTCGGCAAGCGCGGCAGCTTCATGCAACTGCTTGAGCAGCCCACCCTACAGCCGGAGCTACCCTCGGGGTTCGTCCCGCTCAGCGGCAACAGCACGTCCTTCCCTGTGGATGGCACGCTCCAGCTATTAGACGACTATGGCCCCAATTTGCAATTCGATCAGGTTAACATCTACAATGACAAAACGCTCAAAAAGACCGACCGCTCTCGGTTGTGCGTGGTGCTTCCTTATCGGTTGGAGCGCAGTGCGCGATCGTTCACCCTCTACAAGGCTCTGGACGATGCCTGAGCATTGTCCCCCCAACGCACAACCGATGTAGGGAAGATACCCACTATGACCACACCCGGCGCGCCCTCGTCCTTCACCGCCTCCCCGCTCTTCTTCGATCTGGAGGCGGTGGAACCGATTTACCTTTATGCCCACAACGGCAGCGCCCTGGGTGGCATGCTCTACCGTGCTGTGTAGATCTTGCTGGCGGCAATGCACACGCGCCTGACCTGCGCTTCGTTTCCGAATATGCCCACAATGACAACGGTAGCGCTCTGGGTGGCATGCTCTACCGTGCAGTGGTGGAACTGACCGGTGGCGACGCGCGCGCCCGACCTGCGGCGCTTCGTCTCCGACCCGCCATTCGTCGCCTGCTGGCCACCCTGAACGAAGACAAGCCGAGCGGTCATGATGTGCCTCGTCCCTACGTCGTTCGCCCGCCCCAACTCTCCAAAGGCCAAGATCATCGGCTTACCCCTGGCGAGCGTTTCACCTTCCGTGCTTGGCAACGCGATCGAAACCTTTCCCATCCCAGTGCTGGCGCTCAAGCGGACCGAGGCCCATGGCATTGGGCGTTTCCTGCCGCGCGCCGATGATGCGCGCCAGGCGCACGGGCGCTTCCGCCTGCGGCGTGCTTTTGCCCACAACCCGCTCATCCGTTTCATACAAGAATGCCTTGTCCCCGGCGATCGTTGTGTGCTTGTGCCCCAGATCGGCGTTCCCCACGATGCCGTGATGCGCCAGGTTGCCCCGGATGCGCAGGCGGGAGGGGCGGGCCTGCGCATCCACTTTCACACGCCTACCCTTCGCGCGCATGCACGGACAGGTGCTCCTCCGACCGAATTTCAGCGCCTTCATCCATCAGCTGATCGAGCGCCTGACACAACTGAGCACACATTACAGTCCCGGCTCACTGCTCTGTCTGCCGACCGACCGCGCGGCCCGCGATGCCCTGCTCCGCCTGACCCACGCCATAGCGCTGGCGGCCGACGATACCCGCTGGGCTGTCGTGCGCGGCCACAGCGCATGCACCTGCGCCGCCGCCAACCTGAGCGACTTTATGGGCAATGCCGAATTCGTCGGACTTCACACCTTTCTTCTCGTTCCTGCACTGGGGCGAGCTATGCCATGCCGGCAACCACACTATCAAGGGCAATGTCCTGTTTAGCATTCACCCTATAGCGCACCGCACAGCCCTGACGTCGCGCTATGCATCGCTTAGCATTCCTGCATCCCGCAGCATGTCGTTTCCACTCACCACCATTGCTCCCTTGCAAACGCCGATTATCGAGGATTCTGGCGCTTTTGTCGGCAAACAGAGCGAACGCTTGCGTATAACGCTGAAGGGCGAGGTCAAATCTGAGGTGCCGCTCCTGGTCTGCCTCAGGTGATCGTGAAATCGCGCGGGGTGAGCATCTCCACTGATGCTATCCTGGCCTGCGCCGAAGGCGGCACTGCCCTACCTATTGTCTCCGGCGGGGGCGCGCGGTCCGGCGCCGCGCTCTACACTACCAGACTCACCGGCTTCGTGCTCATCCACCGCGCGCAATTGCAGGCCTACACCGATCAGCGTGCCCTGACCCTGGCCGCGACCATCGTGCTATCCAAGAATCGGTAACCAGTCCACCCTGTTGCGCTACCACACCAGCAGTCGGGAGGTCAGCGCTCCCTAACTGTCTGCCGATCTGCGCCTGTTGTCCCACAAGGTGCTTGATCTTACCGCCGAGTTGGAAGACCTGCTCTCCCGTGTGCGCGACGCGGCGCCTCCCCCAATGCAGGATGCGGCTTCCCCACCCACGGGCGGCGGCCCCTATCCGTTGGATTGCTATCGCCACGCCCTACTTTCTATCGAAGGACGTGCTGTGCAGAAATACTGGGTCGGCACAATCTACTCTTGCCGCCTGAGTTGGGATGGGAAGTCTGCCACGCGCGCCGTGCCTGCGATCCATTCAACAGCGCGCTGAACTACGACTATTGCCTCGTTAAGTTAGATTCTGTTCTTTTACAAACGGATACAGTCGTCTGATCTCGATTCGGGCATCGGCGGTCGTGCACTGCCAAATCACCCTGGTGCCGACGTTATTGCACTGCGGTAACCGTTCAGGGGGTAAGCGGCAGGGTTGGTGCCGGTTGATCCGTCATGGCGCCCGCACCGCATCGGTCAGCCGATTCCACACGTTGCGTCCCTGTTGGCGGCACGTCGTCAAGACGGAGAAAATCCACTCCACGAAGCAACTGCCGTCTGCACTCTGGGCGCCGAAACACTGCGTGCGCCAGATCACGGCGGGACGCAGCACCCTTTCGGCGGCGTTGTTGGTCGGCTCGACCCCCGGATGGGTGACAAACGTCCAGAGCACATCCCACCAGGTCAGCAACTCCTGGCTCAAGGCCGTGACTTTGTACCACGTTCGGGTCCGTCCGTCTTCCACGGTCGTGTGGATGGCTTGTTGGATCGGTTGCATGTCCGTTTGCAACCCGGCCCGCGTGGTGGCGCCGTCGCGGAAGGCGTGCAAGGCGGTGAACATGGATTCAACATGGTCTAAGCGGTCGCGCGCCCATGGGCTGTCGCGCATGCCGCCCTCCGCCCGCGCTCGGATATTGCGCGTCAGATGTGCCCAGCAGATCTGGCGGTGTGCAGCGGGATAGCGGTTGTAGGCGTTCCAGCGGTCGGATTCGACGATCCCGTCAAACGTGGCGGGCAGGAGCGCATCCAGCCCGACGCGTCCGCGACTGGTGGTGATGCGAACGCTGGCGCCCTGGTCGGTGGTGGGCGCCCAAAGCCAGCGACGCTGACCGGCTTCGCGCCAACTGGTCTCATCGATATGCACGACCGCCGCCGTGTGGACGGCGGTGTGGATGGCGGCATCGAGCGGAGACAGCGCCTGACTCACCCGCTGTGTGCTGGTCACCACGCTGCCGAGGCCGATGGGGAGATCGGCCACATTCGCCAGCAGATCGCCAATCGCCCGATCGCTGAGGTGGTACGTTCCGTGCAGATGGCCGACCAACGCGGTCACACGCGGGCCGTAGCCGATGCGGGCCTCCGGCGGTAAGGCGTCCATCATGCGGGCGGCGCAGTTTGGGCGGCAGACCGTGTGCTACACGTAGTCGGTCACGATCAGGATGATCGGTGGCAATTCCCACCCCTGGGTCGTCTGCGGTGGGGTCGCATCCGGCAGGGTTGGGGCGAGGGTCGTCGCACACTGCGGGCAGGCGGTGGGACGGAGTGGCACGATGGTGTCGGTCTCGCGCCGTTCGCGGGTGGCGCCGGGATGATCGGGCTGACCGCCACGCGGCCGCCCACGCGGCGTTTTCGCCGGGCGAAGTGGGGCGCTGGGCGGATCGGAGGAGTGCGGTTTGGACGAGTTCTGGCTGGTCTGGGCGAGACGCTGTTCGAGGTCCTGCACGCGCGTGGTGAGCGCAGCGACCTGCTGGACCAGCGTCGTGATCAGCACACGAGCCGCGAGCGACCACGTGTTCCACACGTCGGGAGGAATGCCATCTGGTGGCGGCAGTGGGTCGTCCATCGCACCAGTATCCCGGAAACGGGGGATGTCGTCAAGTGGCGGGATGAACCCCTGAACGGTTACGCGCTGCGCTTTCCGGGTCGTGACTGCGCGGATTAGGGTGTCCTGATCTGAAATGCACTGATCCAGGCACTGCGCTGCCAGCACCGACCGTTTGCACTTCGCAATCTTGCACCAACTGCCGTGCGTTGGCGTGGCGGGCCATTCACAGCGCGCCGCTCGGCGATGGACTTCTTCCGGCACAACGGTTTCATAGCATGCCCATGCTGCATAGTTTGACAGCACAGGATGAAAATGTAAAATCTAGCCTGATGAGGCACCCGTCGCCTTCCCCCCGGAAGGCGTGGATTGAAACTGCGGAAAAGTCGTGATAGGAGCGATGGATGACGGTCGCCTTCCCCCCGGAAGGCGTGGAGTGGAGGAAAGGTGCAAACACAACGCTATGATTGTCGCGGTGCGCAGTGGAAACAGGCGTCTTCGGGTAAAACGCTGCGCGCCTCGAGAGCAATCCTGTCCAATTCCAGGTCGGAGCGCGCGCGGCGCAGCCATGCCTGCACGACATTACCCGGTGCGTTCGTACAGCACCGTCCCTTCTTGCAGCGCAGTACGATAGATCAATCCCGGCGTTTGAGCAAGTCGTTGCACCTGCTCGGTGGTGGCGACCACAATATCGACAGAGACCAGCAAACGGCGTAGAGCACGTCGTATTCGCCAGCTATCCTGTCGCGGATGGTCGGAATGCGCGAGAACGACAAGCAAATCCAGGTCGCTGTCAGGACCGGCGGCGTTCCGTGCATGCGAACCGAACAGAACGATTTTGACAGGATTGCTGACCTGAACAATCCTTCGAACGATTTCCGGTATGTGATCGACAGGTTTCATCTTCCGGCGAGGATAGAGCGGTTATCGTCGTCTGACCTTGATTGTAGCACATCGCCCGGAGCGTCACTATGATTCGTGAATACAACCCAACGAACTCCTGCCGTTGTCGGGCATTCAGCACTTCCTGTGCTGCCGCAGGCAGGGGGCGCTGATTCGTGTCGGGATGCAGTAGCGGAGCATCGCTTCGTACATCCTCGGTCTTTCAGGCGTCTGTGATGTCGTGGAGTTCACCGGCGCCGCTGATGAACAACGACGGCGACATTACCGGGTCGCCGTCCTTCGGGTAGGGGAGGGTTGCAACGGGGGCGGGGCGCTTCGACCGGCTCAGCGCGCCGCGGATGGCGTCGAGAAGGTCAGAGTGAAGGGCGGGTTTAGTGTCAAAACTGCTCTATTTAGAGATGATTGTCCAGTCGTTGCACGTTGAAGGGGGGAAGGTGGAAGGTTGGAGGTTGAAGGTGGGAAGATTGCATCACCTCCCGACCCACCCATAGCGCAGGGCGTAGATCGCTGCCTGGGTGCGGTGCGCCAGTCCGAGTTTGCGCAGGATGCTGGCGACATGCGTTTTGACGGTCTCTTCGCTCACCGACAGGCGCGCTGTGATTTCTGGCGTTGGTCAGCCCCTCCGCCAGCAGGCGCGGCACGTCCCCCTTGCGTTCGGTGAGCGCGTCGCCATGCCGCATCGTCTGCGCCTGAACGACCCGTTGCATAAGCGATGGCTCGAACACGGCTTTGCGCTGCGCACCGCTTCGAGCAATTGTTCCGGCTGGCTGTTCTTTTCGACATGCATGATCGCGCCGGCGCGTAGTGTGCCAATGATCCACGCGTCGTCGGCGTATCCGCTCAGAATGACGATCTGTGTCTGCGGCAAGAGACGTTTCAACCGGCGGGTCGTTTCAATTCCGTCGATTCCGCCTGGCGCCAGTATGTCCATCACGATTACATCCGCCTGCCAGTCCGATGCGTGGTGCAACGCTTCCTCGCCGCTGGCCGCTTCGCCAATGATGGTGATGCCGGGTTGGGTGGCGAGATAGGCGCCCAACTCGTGTCGGGCAACGCTCTGATTATCGGCCGGCGCGATGCGAATGGGACGCATACACTCCCCGTGGGTGACGGCAGGTTCGATCTTACCCCTGCGCCTCGCCGGCAAGCGCCGCGAGTTCACGCGCCGACGGCGCCATTTCGTGGCGGAAGCGCGCGGTGCTGATCCGCGGCAGCAGCGCCAGCGACGCCGCCATCGCAGCAGCCTGAAGCAGGAAGACGATAACGTATCCGGGCATGCGATCATTGAACAGGTCGGTCAAAATGTCACGGGTGACGCCGCTCAACACGGTTCCCAGCAGACGCGCCATCGAATTGGCGACGCCCCACGCGCCGACAAAAGCGCCGATCTGCCCCGGAATGGTCATATCGAGCATGAGCGCCAGGTTCGCGGCGGTCGAAACGCCGCTGCCAAATCCGAAGAGGATCAGACTCGGCGTGAAGATCTCCGGCATGCCCAGGATGCCGGTCAGCGCGATCAACACTAACCCGATCGCAACCAGCGTTCCGCCGATTGCGGCGGCGAATGGTTTTCCGCGCCGTCGCGCCAGCGGACTCGTCGCCAGCAGTCCAACCAGTAGCGCTGCGCCCCAGATCGAGGTGTAGCGCGTTGTGACTTCAACCGGTACGCCGAACACGTCGGCGGCGAATGGTTCGAGCAGCACGTCCTGCCCCAGGATGGCAATCAGCAGTAGTACCAGATAGATAAAAAATAGGCGTGCCTGCGGCGTTCCGGCGACCGTGGCGATCATCTGCGCAAAACTGCGCCGCTCAGCGGGCGCCGCTTCGTCGTCGCGCGCTTCAAGCCCCCAGAGTGCGGCGATGCCAATCAGCAACGCAACAGCGCACACTCCGTAGAACGCCGTGAACAGCGCCGCCGGCGTGTAGTCGCGCAGCATCCGCGAAAGGCTTACTCCGGCAATGATGACACTCACAATCAGCATAAACCACATGACGCCGACGGTGCGGGCGCGGTGCTCTTCGCCAGAGAGATCCGTCGCCAACGACAGGTACGATACCGTCGCAAAGTTGAACCCCATGCCCCACGCGCCGAATGCCAGCAGCCCCAGCGGCAACCCTGCCCAGAAGTTCTCCGCCATGGCAAATGCCGCCGTCGGCGAGAGCGCCGACCCGCCAGCGCACAGCAGCAGCCCGATGACCGTGTAGGGTGTGCGGCGAAGCCCCAGCAAGGGATGGCGATCTGAGAATGACCCAATCCAGATCTGGATCGGCGAAAAAGCGTAGGGCAACGCGATCAGCAGCGCCACGAGCGAGGCAGGCAACCGCAGTTCGCTGATCATGACCCGGTTGAGCGTGCTTTCGATGGGAACGGCCGTCAGTGCAACGGCGACGTTGATGAGTCCAAGCCGGAAGATGGTTGTCCAGCGCATGGCATGTCCCGAACACATCAAGAAACGGTTGATTGCAATTTGGCGATCAACTTGTTACTGCGTTGATCCTGGCGAGCGTATCTTCATCATGCTATTATACCTGTGAATAACAGCACAGACACAGGCGGCATCTTCTCCTGGCCGCTTTTCGGCTACTGGACTGGAGTGACGCAGACTCGCTCCCGATGCAGACAAAGGTGCAAGGTTATGAAACCCCGCGACTCTCAAGGCAACGATGCAGACGAACTGCCGATCTACCTTTCGATCATCGGTCTGGCGGCGCTGTTGTGCTTCGCCTTTATGATGACGGGCAGCTTCTGGATGACGACGGTTGTGCTGGTGCTTGGATGCCTTCATCTGGCGCGGTATTTTCCCGCCGTCGATGAGATTGTCCAGAACGATATTGCGTTGCGCTGGCTGCGCCATCTGACGCCGCTCATCATTTTTGGCATCTTTGTTTTCCAGGTGATGGTGCAGCAATCAATGTGGTAGTCGCCTCATTCGGGCAGGTGGAAGGCATCGGCGCTTCCTGTGCGCCTTACGCTTCCCGTTCCAGCGCCAGTTGCATCTTGCGCACCCGGTCCGCAAGTTTTTCGGAACTGAGACTTTCGCGCAAACGGTCGACGAGCAGCGGAAAGGCGAACGGCGTCGGGCGCGGTGTGTCGACCACGACAATCCGCCCTGCGGCGACGCGCGCCAGCGCTGCCGCAAGGCGGCTCTGCTCTAGCTGGCGCTCCAGCACCTCGCGCCGCGCCTGTTCGAGCAATCGGTTTTCTGGATCATACTGCGCAAATACATCGTACATCAGGCTGCTCGACGCCTGCACCTGGCGCGCGCTCTTTTCGCCAGGGTATCCTTCGTACACCAGCCCGGCAATCCGGGCAATTTCACGAAACTGGCGCTTCATCATCTCGGTGGCGTTCAGGCTGGCGAGAATGTCGTCCGCCAGCCGTTGGACGCTGAAGAGCGGCGCGTCTGCGCCGGCAATCGACCATCGCTGCGCGCCGCGCGCGGAATCGAACACCACGCCAAGCGCTTCTTCAAGCGGCGCCGGTTCTGGCGCCAGCAACTCGAAGCCATAATCGTTCATCGCCATCGTAAAGGTGATCGGGCGCAGACGGCTCAAACGAAATGCGATCAGCGCCGCCATCCCTTCATGCGCCAGCCGTCCCTCGAAAGGGTACACAAACAGGTGATGCCCTTCCCGCGTCTGCACGCGTTCGATCAGCAGTTCGTCGGCGTCGGGGAGCAGCGACCAGCGCGCCTGCACTTCGAGCAGTGGGCGCACCGCTTCCATCTCGGCGCCGCGCAAGATGCCATTGCGCGCTTCTTCAATCCAGGCGCGAATGGCACGCGATAGTTCGGTTGACAGCGGCATGCGCCCGCCCATCCAGCGCGGCGTTACGCCTTCACGCCGTTCCGCCTTGCGCACAAAGACGGTTGTGTCGCGCAACTGCACGAATTCGAGCGCCTTCCCGGCGAAGAAGAAGACATCGCCCGTTTTCAACCGCGCTGCGAACGACTCCTCGACCGCGCCGAGCACGCCGCCGCGCGTGTACTGCACCTTCAATGTCGTCTCGCTTACGATTGTGCCGATGTTGATCCGATGGCGACGCGCAACTTCCGCGTTTGCTACGACATAGCGACCGTCGCGTTTCACGACGCGGTGAAACTCCGGGTAGGCGTGCAACGATGCGCCACCCCGCACCACAAAGTCGAGCGCCCACTGCCATTCAGCGTCGCTCAGACGGCGAAAGGCGCGAGTGGATCGCACTTCGGCGAGCAGTTCGTCGGCGGTGAAACCGCCCCCCAGCGCGCAGGTGACCAGATGTTGCACCAGCACATCAAGCGGCGTCTCCAGCGGTTGGCGCGCTTCGATCCGTTCCTGCGCAATCGCGTCGCGGGCTGCCGCGATTTCGATCAACTCCAGGGCGCTCGCCGGTGCGCACGTCACCCGGCTGACGGCGCCGGGACGATGTCCGCTGCGACCGGCGCGCTGCAACAGGCGCGCCACTCCTTTGGGGCTGCCGATCTGAATGACCTGATCCACGGGCGAGAAATCGACTCCCAGGTCGAGACTCGAGGTGCAGACTACGCACCGCAGGCGACGTGCGCGCAGCGCTTCCTCGACCCATTCACGCACCTTGCGATCCAGCGATCCGTGGTGGAGCGCCAGCATGCCTGCCCAATCAGGACGCGCCTCTAGTAGCGCCTGGTACCAGATCTCTGCCTGAGATCGCGTGTTCGTGAATACCAGCGACGTTTTCCCCCGCTCAATCGTTGCCACGACCTGCGGCAGCAGTGTCAACCCCAGATGCCCTGCCCACGGAAAACGCTCTATCGTTTCGGGAAGCAGAGTCTCGATCACCATCGGCTTCGGAAGCAGACCGCGCACAATCCTGGCGCGCGATGGTTGCCCCTCGATCACAGGGATCAATGCATCCAGCGCTGCGTCCAGGTTTCCCATTGTTGCCGACACTCCCCAGACGCGCAGATGGGGGTGCAACCCGCGCAGCCGCGCCAGCGCCAGTTCGACCTGCACGCCGCGCTTGGTCGAGAGAAGTTCGTGCCATTCATCGACGACCACCAGCCGTAGATCGGCGAACAGATCGCGCCATTCGGGTTGGGTGAGCAGCAGTGAGAGGCTTTCGGGGGTGGTGACCAGCGCTGCCGGCAACCGGAGACGCTGGCGGGCGCGCACGGCGGCGGACGTGTCGCCGGTGCGCGCTTCGACCTGCCAGGGAACGTCGAGGTCATCGAGCGGCGCTCGTAGCGCTTCGACGGTATCGGCGACCAGCGCGCGTAGTGGCGTGATCCACAGCACACGCAACGCTGGCGTTGTGCGGGTTGATGACTTGTCAGCCAGCCATTCGGCGACTGCTCCCAGCCAGGCGGCGTATGTTTTCCCGGCGCCGGTTGTGGCATGGATCAGACCGCTTTCGCCCGCCAGGTATGCCTGCCAGACCTCCTGTTGAAAGGGAAAAGGCGTCCATCCGCGACGCGCAAACCACTCCTCGATTGGTCTCAGCGCATGGTGCATGGCATGGTCATAGATGTCGGCGATTGAGTGCCAATACTGTTCAAATCTGCGCACACACAGGCGCAAAGGCGCAGACTGAGAACCTTGCCGGATAATGGTCCGGCGGCGTAGCGAGCGTTGCTACGCTTTCCCAACGTCGGTAAGGTTATACCATATCTCCTGAATGCTCCGGCGTTGTGGCGAGAACCGCCATTCCTTTCCCAACGCTCCGCTCGTGGCATGCGCCGCGACGCAATCTTTCCACGCAAGCGCGGGCAGGTCTGCGATCTGAATTCTCTCCTCGCAGTGATGGCAGCACAGAGGTCTTCGGATGGACGCCGGCAGAGAAACCGCAGCGCGCCACACCGCTGGATGCAACGCTCCGGCGTGCTGCGGTCCATCACACGATCCTATCGTACCACGAGAGGCAGAGCAACGCCAAAGGGCTGCCCGAGGGAGCCGATCAGCGGAATATCCCCAGAAACGCCGAACTGCACGACAACCTCGGCATCGCCGCCGTCGCGCGCGGTGTCGCAGAAGAAGCGCTGGACCGAAGGGCGATAGACGCACGGATCATCGCGCCCGTCGCCGTCAATATCTCCCAGGAGCGGAATATCCGAGGCAAGACCGAACTGTACGGCGACCTCGGCATCGCCGCCGTCGCGCGCGGTGTCGCAGAAGAAGCGCTGGACCGAAGGGCGATAGACGCACGGATCATCGCGCCCGTCGCCGTCAATATCTCCCAGGAGCGGAATATCCGAGGCAAGACCGAACTGCACGACAACCTCGGCATCGCCGCCGTCGCGCGCGGTGTCGCAGAAGAAGCGCTGGACCGAAGGGCGATAGACGCACGGATCATCGCGCCCGTCGCCGTCAATATCTCCCAGGAGCGGAATATCCGAGGCAAGACCGAACTGCACGACAACCTCGGCATCGCCGCCGTCGCGCGCGGTGTCGCAGAAGAAGCGCTGGACCGAAGGGCGATAGACGCACGGATCATCGCGCCCGTCGCCGTCAATATCTCCCAGGAGCGGAATATCCGAGGCAAGACCGAACTGCACGACAACCTCGGCATCGCCGCCGTCGCGCGCGGTGTCGCAGAAGAAGCGCTGGACCGAAGGGCGATAGACGCATGCGGCATCGCCCTGCAAGAGAGTAGAGGGGGGGATGACGTGAGGCTTGGATGACGGCGTGGATGATGATACAGATGTGGGCGAGCGCTGAACCAACAGAGTGAGCAGTATGATTGTCAGCGTCACAAAGATGCGAGTGCTCAAGGTTATCCTTTCTGTTCTTGCCGAAGTGACAGATGAGACAAGTATACACTTTCGGCGATATATGGCAAAGTGGCACTCTATCCTCTGCGCGACCCTGCGTTGCGCTCTGGGTGGCAACCTCTTCCGAAGCATCCCGGAGAGTCCATTCGCTTGCCGGATGTGCTACAATATGCGTAGAGAGCATTATCGGCAACGCGCCGCCGCTGGAGCGATCCTCCAGAGGAACTTCCCGACTCCCCGCCCGCCGCGAGGCGGAACGTCGCCCCGCGAAACCATAAGCGGGGGCGCGCGGGTGGTAACGCCCGCGCGACGCAAGACGGCAACAGAGAGCAGACCCGCCGATGGCCTCCTGTGAGGCTCAGGTAAGGGGTGAAAGGGTGCGGTAAGAGCGCACCGGCGTCGGCAGTAATGTCGGCGGCCAGGCGACTGCGCCGACGATGGGGAGCAAGGTGTGTGGGGCGGGCTTATCGTGTGGGAGCGGCGCATGCCGCGCTTGCACCACCGCGTTCGCTCACATCGCAGCCGCGACGGTGAGGGCGGGTAACACCCGCCAGTCCAGGAGCGGCCCGCGCTGTGCGCGGAGAGAGATGGCGGCAAACAACAGAATCGGGGGTATAGTTGCCGAAACAGGCGGGCGGAAGCAACGTTTCCGCCCGCTTGCTCTTTGTGTGTCGCATCGGGTTTGACGGGAGAGATCATTCACGCTACGATAGCAACGCTTGCTTGAAACCCGTCGGAGCCGTTGTGCAGTCGTTTTCTCACCTTTTCTTGCAGCGCCTCGAACGGTTCGTGATCGGTTCGTACCCGGAATCCGTTCGCGCCAATGTTCGCATCGAATTGTTCGCCTCATTCTGGTATGGTCTCTTTTTTGCCGCCAGCCTGACGTTTTTTCCGGTCATTCTGCGCCGCTTGGGAGCGACCCCCTTCGATCTTGCGCTGTATGTCATCTTCAGTTATATCGGTCAAACCCTATCGCCCTTGAGTCTAGCGCTCCTCCAACGCGCGTCGCCGTTGTGTTTTTCGATCATCGCCTGGTCGTTTGGGCGCGGGTTGCTCCTGTGTGGCGCGCTGCTCACCGGAGCGCCCTGGCTGCTGGCGCTTGCGGCGTTGTTCTGGATCGCCGAGGCGCTGCCGGCGCCAGCCTATGCGCGCATCATGCAACAGATTTATCCGCCGCGCTACCGGGGGCGGGCAATGTCTGCCGTGCGAATCGGGGTCGCCATCGTGGTGCTGGTTGCTACGCCGGTCGCAGGCTGGGCGCTCGATCAGGTCGGGCATCAGCCGCTCTTCGCGCTGGCTGCAATCTTTGGCGTGGTTTCGAGCCTGATTTTCTCACGGGTTCGCCCACTCGATGGCGTTGCGGAACCGGAGAGTCCGCCGACACTGCGGGAGTTGCTCCCGATCGTGCGCCGCGATCGGCGATTTATGCTGTATCTGATCGTCCTGGTCGTTTATGGGTTTGGAGCAGTGATGGCGCTGCCGCTCTACCCGCTGGTACAGGTAAGCCGGCTGCAACTCTCGTACACCACGATTGGTTATCTGAATCTGGTGCAGTCGATCTTCTGGTTGGCGGGATTCTTTGTGTGGGGGCGGCTGCTGGACCGTTATGGACCGCTGTGGGTGTTGCGCTTGAGCATGCTCCTGGCAGCCTTTGTGCCGTTCACGTATGTGTGGGCTGGCAATGCCTGGATGCTCCTGCCGGCGTTTATCTGTCAGGGATTGATGCAGGGCGGTTTTGAATTAGGGATTACCACCGGAGTCATCGATCTCGCCGAACGCGGTCGCGTGATGGAATACACGGCGCTGCAAGCAGCGATTATCGGCGTGCGCGGTATGCTGGCGCCGCTGCTCGGGTCGCTGCTCCTGGGCATTGGCGCTTCCGAAGCACTGGTGCTCGGCGCCGCCACCGGGTTGGTGATCGCGTCCTGCGTGTTGCTGGGCGCCGTGCAACCGCCACGGACCAGTTGATCCCGCTCCTCCGACGATTGCTTCCGCGCGCGGGAGCCGCCGCGCTCGTGGGTCCGTCCCCCGGTGGGCGTGCCGGTGTTCGCGCGGGTGTTCTGTCCGCTCCTTAAACAATGAGGGGCGTCTACCAATGACGATTGACGATGCCGCATGCTGGTCATTCCGAGCCCTTTGCTTCGCTCAGGGTAAACGCAGCGCGGAATCTGAGCGGGTCGCGCACGACCCCGCGCGCTGCTCGGGGTGACCATGCCGGATGGTCACAGGTCATTGGTATCATTCCGTGCAGAGCAGAGAATCCCGACGGTGATGCCATATGACGCCGCCGCTGCTCAGGGTGACAGGCGCCCGACGTCGTGATGGTGACGCCGCCGATGGAACGCGCCAAGTCGCAGTCCGCTTAGGGCGACAGGCGCCCGACGTCGTGATGGAGCGCAAAGCACATCCTCATCTACGGCGCCAGACGGATGTAGATTGGTGCATCGCTGACTGTGAATCGGATCAGTCCGTCCCCGTCCTGATCAGAGCAATCGACGGCAAGGGGTGTTGGGCGTTCGAGATGCGAAATGCAGGTCGCCCGCCGCCCAGAAGATGTGACAAGCCCCCACCCCGCCTCGTCCTGCGCAGTGGGACGCCAGAAGACGTACAATGGTGCGCCATCGCGGGCAATAAAGCGGAGCATATGCGGTACGCCTTCCTGATCGAAACGCACATCGTTCAATGGCGGACCGGCATACGCTGCACCCTGGAGCAGCAACGCTGCGTTGCGATAGGCATAGAACGCCGGTCGTGGCGTCACCCCGCTACTCCCAACGTCCGCCAGGTGACTGTGCTGGAACCCCGCTCCCTGCTCCAGCAAGGTATACCAGAGAATGCCGCGCAGGTTCAGTGCAATTGCAAGAGCGTAAATACGGGCGGCGTAGTTTGCCTGCGCCTGATGGAAATCAGGAGGGCAAGGCTGCCCTTCGGGGCAGACGTCGGCGACCTCCACGGCGGCGAGCGGCATCCATGCGAGACCATATGCCGCCAATGTCCGGCGCAGACTCTGCGCTTTCAAGGTCATGCGCTCGGCGCTGCCCCAGCGTGTGTAACCGGAGAAGCCGATCATGTCACATGCCAGACCGCCCCCTTCAATCATACCGCGCAGAAAACCGAGCGTCTGCCGGTCGTCGGGCCAGAAATGGGCAAAATTGCCGCCAATGATCTGCGCCCCAGGGACGACCGAGCGCACCGCGTTTGCGAACACACGAAGCGCGGCGCCATAGGCATCGCCGCCATACCACGGCGCAACACCGGTGTTCCAACACCCGATGCCTTTGGTATCGGCGACTGCGGGTGTGAAATCCGGCTCATTCCAGAATTGCCAGTACCGCACGGCAAGATCGCCGCTGCGGTAGCGCGCCGCCACCGCAGCGGCAAACCGCGCCAGGTCTGCATAGGCTTCGGGCGCAACCGGGCTGCACGCGCGATCCGGCAAACGCCGCGCCCATGCGGGGGCGCTCTGCACCAGGACAATCGGCTCGACACCGGCGGCGCGCAACCGGCGGATGTTGGCTTCTAACCCGGCTGCCGCTTCCCAGTCATAGACGCCGCGCTGCGTTTCGATTGCACCCCACACCAGATCGCCGGCGCGCGCCCAGGTTGCAGGGAGCGTCGGCAACAGCGATTCAGCCTGCGCTCCGCGCGATACCCGCAGATCGTACCCCCAGAGCACTCGTGTGTCGGGGACATTGATCAGCGGCAGATAGGCGGCAAACGTCATTTCCTCCGACTCGACAACGGGGGATGATGAGAGTGCGAAAGGTGTCAGGATGACGAGAAGAACGAACAGTCGCATATGACCCATTTTCCGGTGCAGCAGGCGCGTTCTTGGGCGTGATGATCGCGCACGGACCACCAACCATCATACCGCATCCAATAAAACGGCATCCGGGGCGATTGTTACACATTCGTGACGACCGTTCAATAGTACGACCGACCGTTGTGATATAATCGCTTTGCCTGAACAAGAAGTGAGGGAGACCATCGTGTCGGCAGCGCTGACCACACGCCAACAGATCGAGCGAACACACCACGACCTTGTCGCTTCCCGTGAACGACGCGACTTTTATGCATGGGGCGCGCTCGACATCGCCGATGCATATGCCTGTTCGCTGATCGACTCCCCACAGGGTAAGGTCATTCTTGATCTTGGATGTGGCAGAGGCGCTCATACGGTGCGCTTTGCGCAATCTGGAGCGCACGTTGCGGCAATTGACCTGTCGCGTGGTATGGTGACTGTGACGCAACAGCGCGTGATCACCGCAGGGGTTGGCGATCGTGTGGCGGTTCAGCAGATGAGCGCCGAGTCACTGGGATTTGCCGACGCGACGTTCGACTATGTGTTTGGTCATTCTGTTCTGCACCATACCGATCTGGCCGTGACCCGCCGGGAAGTGTGGCGGGTGCTCAAGCCGGGTGGTCGAGCCGTGTTTCTTGAGCCGCTCGACCACAATCCACTGCTCAACCTGTTTCGCCGTCTGACGCCATGGCGCCGAACACCAACCGAAAAACCGTTGCGTTTGAGGGATCTGGGTTTCTTTGCGGAACCATTTGTGCACAGTTCACATTGCGAATTCTATCTTCTGGCGCTCGGAGCATTCGTTTTTGTGCCATTGCAGAGGCGCGCGCTTTTTCAACGTGCGCTACGCCTGCTGAATGCGGTTGATCAAAAGGTTTTCCGGCAGGTTCCTGCGTTGCGTCGCTATGCCTGGGTAACGGTGCTGGAACTGCGGCGCTGACCGGGATTGGTCATTCCTTATGTCGTCATCGGCAACCGAAACATCACATACTGCTGCGTTGCAATCAGCGATGGCGCTTCCTTTCGTTTCGATCATAACGCCCTGCTACAACGAACATCGCACGATTGGTCTGTTGCTCGAAGGCATCTATCGCCAATCGTACCCGCGCACAGCGATGGAAGTGGTGATCGCTGATGGCGGCTCGACTGACGCGACACTTGAGTTTATTCATGCATTCCAATCGCGCCATCCCGATCTGGCGATTCGGGTTGTGCCCAACCCGCAACGCATCACGCCGGCGGCATTGAATCGCGCGATTGCTGCTGCGCGCGGTGAGATACTTATTCGTCTCGACGCCCATGCTATTCCTGCGCGCGATTATGTGGCGCGCTGTGTGGAGGCGCTCGAACAGGGGCTGGGCGATAATGTCGGCGGCGTATGGGAGATTCGCCCTGGAGACGATAGTTGGATTGCGCGCGCCATCGCGGTAGCGGCGTCGCATCCGCTTGCGGTTGGCGATGCACACTACCGGCGCGCGCCTGAGACGGCACGTTCGGTAGATACGGTTCCGTTTGGCGCGTTTCGTCGTGCGTTGTTCGATCGCATCGGATTATTCAATGAGCGACTGCCGATCAATCAGGATTATGAATTGAACGCTCGAATCCGCCGGCATGGTGGTGTCGTCTGGCTCGACCCGGCGATCCGATCGGTGTATATGCGTCCGACGTTGGGCGCTCTGGCGCGGCAGTACTGGCGATACGGTTTTTGGAAGGCGCGTATGCTCACCCACTATCCGACGACGCTGCGCTGGCGTCAGGCTGTTCCCCCGCTCTTTGTTGCCGGTTTGCTTGGGCTGGCGATCAGCGCGCCATGTGCGAAGGCTGCACGGCGGATGCTGGCTGCACTGATTGGGCTGTATGGAGGAGCACTTGGCGCGGCCGGCGCGCATGCCGCAGTGGGGCGTCGCGATCCGGCTCTCAGCGCCGGATTGCCGCTGGCAATAGCGACGATGCACTTTTGTTGGGGAAGTGGATTTCTCTGGAGCGTGTGGTCGCTGCTGGCAGAGCGCCGATCTTCTGAACAGGTCGTACAGACGCGATGAATCGACGGGCTGCACTCAATACGGCATCGCGTTCACACGCGATGCCATTCCATCTGCGATTGGAGATTTCCGAGCGCCGGTTGTTGTTGCGCATCGGCGATCTGGCGCTAACGGCGATTGCTGTCTTCGGGGCGCTCTGGGTATGGGCGCGTCTGGCGGACCGCTCACTGGATATGGGATTGGTGCGAGAACAGATCGGTTGGGTGGCGCTGATCGGCATTGGTTGGACCCTCTGGATGATGCTGGCAGACATGTACAATCTGCGCCTCGTGGCGCGCGTTGGTCCCAGTATGCGTCGGATCCTCCTCGGCGGTCTGGCGCTCCTCTTTGCTTACCTGATCCTGTTCTTCGTCTTGTCGCGCGCACCGGTCACCGGCATGCTCGCCGCAATCGAAACTGGCGCGCCGCCGCTGCGCTTTGCTCCGGCGCTCGCCATTGTTGCCCTGGTTGTGTTAATGGTCATCTGGCGGATGGCGTATATTCGGGTGCTGGGAGCGCCACACGCGCGGCGACGTCTGCTCATCCTGGGAGCGGGTCGGGCCGGTTCAATCCTGTCGCACGTCATTCTCAAGGGGCACAGCCCGTACTATGAGATCGTCGGGTTTGTTGATGATACGCCGCAGACACGTTGTGCTCACATCGGCAGTGTTCCGGTGCTTGGCGGTGTCGATTGTCTTGGCGACGTCGTCTGGGAGCGGCGTGTCGATGAGATTGTCATTGCCAGCGGCGAGGTGAGTGGCGAGGTGCTTCAGGTGTTGATGGATTGCTACGAAAATGGCGTTGCCATCACGCCGATGCCACTGCTCTATGAGCGATTGACAGGAAAAATCGCTGTTGAGCATGTTGGCAGTCAGTGGTATGTCGCATTGCCGCTCCACTCGCGCCCGACGCGCACCGCCGAGGCGGTGATGAAGCGTCTGCTCGACCTGTCCGGCGGTATCGTGCTGGTGGTGGCGCTGCTGATTCTGTTGCCGTTCGTTGCGCTTGCCATTCGTCTCGACTCGCCGGGTCCGGTGTTCCACCGACAGCAGCGCGTTGGCTGGCGCGGCAAGCCGTTTACCGTGCTCAAGTTTCGCTCGATGGTGCAGGACGCTGAGCCGGATGGGGAGGCGCAGTGGGCGACGAAGGACGACCCCCGTGTCACCCGGGTTGGGCGCCTGTTGCGCCGTATGCGCCTCGATGAGTTGCCGCAGGCGCTCAATGTGTTGCGCGGCGAGATGAGTCTGGTTGGTCCACGCCCCGAACGACCGGAGTTTGTCGAACGACTACAACAGATCATTCCGTTCTATCGGGTGCGCCTGGCGGTCAAGCCGGGTCTGACTGGATGGGCGCAGATCAACTATGGGTATGGCGATAGCGTGGAAGCGACCCTGAACAAACTTCAGTATGACCTCTACTATTTGAAACATCAATCCTTCTGGTTCGATCTCCTCATTCTGGCGCGAACGGTGCATGTGGTGCTGCGGATGAAGGGGCAGTAGGGGCGGGATCACCGAGAACCAGGAACTGGGAACCGAGAACTGAAAGACGGGGGACCAGACATTAACCTCCGGGAACTGAACCGTTCAGATGTCGGCGCCGCCTATCCCGTTGTGCCGGCGAGAATGGCTTGCTTGAGTTGTATGAAGACGTATCCCGTACCGGCGATGGATGTTCCACGTTCGTGCTCTGAGTCGCGTCACGGCGCAGTAGGGTGGCGGCAGTGGGGACTGGCGGGCGTTCTGGCAATCCTTGCCTTCGGGATTGGACTGGTGTTCGCGCCGGGCGGATTGCGCTTCGATGCGGCAGACCCGGCGGCGGAGCGGCATCTGGTCCGGTTCAGCGCCGCCGAAGCGAATGAGCGCGAAGCGTATCGCTGGTCGGAGCGCGGCGCTGCCATGCGTTTGTTCGGTTTGACCCGGCGGCCGCTGATCGTCGATCTGCGCATGACCTCGCCGCGCCCGGCGGGCGCCGCTCCCGCCGAAATCCGCTTTGCCCTGGGTTCCTGGCATAGCAATGCGTTCATCATCGAAGGAGACTGGCGGCGCTATCAGGCATTGTTGCCGCCGCGCCCTGGCGCCCCGGATCTGCGCCTGGAAACACGCACCTTCCGACCTGCCAAAGAGAGCGACAAACGCGACCTCGGCGCTGCGCTTAATCGTGTGGCGATCTTTCCTGCGGATGGGTTGACGCCACCAATTGGCGCTATCGCCACGCTCGGCATGGTGCGTGCTATCATTTTGCTGTTGCTCCCGATCGCACTCTTTGCTGCAACATCACGAACAGAACCCCGCACTGCACCGTGGATCGCAGTGGTTGGCGGCGCCGTCTTGCTAGCGGTCGCGGTTGCGCACCCGGTCGATGCTGTTGCGCTGTTGCCCGATCTCTGGCTCATTCCGGTCGGAACTGCTGTGAGCGCGGCAATCTTTTTTGGCGCGCAGCCGCACCTGACACCAATGCTGGTTTTCCTGCGCCACGCGCTGGCATCGGACGCGGCGCGACTCGCTGCGGTTCTGGTCGTTGCCGCCATTCAGGGCATGGTGTTCCTGGCGCTGGTTCCCCCCTGGCAACACTACGATGAGCCGGCGCACTTCGAGTTTGCCTGGTTGCTGGCGTTCCATCCCTCGTGGCCCGCCGTGGGAACGGTCAATCCGGCCATTGCCTGGATCGGCGGCGAAGGTCGCGCACTTTCACATTTGCCCACGTATCATCTGCTGGTCAGCCTTCCTCTCCGTCTCACCGATGGTTGGAGCGTGATCGATCAGCTCTACCTGGCGCGCGTTGTGTCGCTTGCGCTGTTTATTGCAACCATTGCGATACTCGGCGGGATAGCGCGCACACTCTTCAGCGTCGGGCATCCGATGCGCTGGCTGTTGCCGCTGGTTGCTGCGCTCATTCCGCCGTTCGCCGACATTATGACCGCAGTGAACAACGATGTCGGCGCGATTATGGCATTTTCGCTCTTCCTGTGGAGTGTTGTCCACATTCTTGTGCTTGGGTGGAGCGCGCGGCGCGCAGCCTGGATGATCGGCGCAGCGTTGCTCGCAGCCGCAATGAAGAATGTGACACTGATCGCCGTGCCGCTTGCGGCGGTTGTGTTGTTCATCGCGTGGGGCATTCGCCAGAGATGGCGCTGGCGGCGATTGGTTGGTCTGCTTGCCGCATTGGTGACAGGTGTGCTGGCGTTCAGCCTTGCGTGGAGCGATCCTGCCGCCTGGTATCGATATGGCGGCGTGTCAGGGGATGGAGCGGCGCGAGTCGCGCTTTCCGATGCACCGCACGGACGGCATGCATTTCGTCTTGCCGCTGGCTTCTCGCCATATGAAGTCTCCGGCCTCTCTGCGCCCCTCGCGCTCGCTGATCTTCCTGTGATCGCTGGCGGTCCCGTTACGATTGGCGCGTGGGTGTGGGCGTCGCGCGCGACGACTGCTGCCGGACCCATTATTCTCTACAATGATCTGACTCCTGAATTAAGAACGATCACGATGGCATCCGTAGACGTTGATGTGCAGCCTCGTTTTGTTGTGTGGACGTTCGATGCGCCACCTGTGATGCGCACGATGCAGGTGTTGATGCCGGCTCCAACTCCGATGAACGGAGAACCGCCAGTCACCTTCTTCTTTGACGGTCTGGTTGTCGTCCAGGGAAAATACCCCGCTCATACGCCACCGCAACTCAACGATGCGGCAACCGCCGGTCACTGGAATGGACAGACTGTCACGAACCTGGTGCGGAACGGATCGGCGGAACACGGCTGGTTGTATCTTCGCCCGATGATTGACAGTGCGGCATGGCCGCTGGTTCGGCGATCTCCTTCACGAGTCCTGACTTCGCTGCTCGATTTTGAGCGTACTGGACCAATCGTTCTGTTCAATGTTGTGCCAGATCTGACGTTTCGCTCATTGATGACCTTTGGATGGGGCGAGGTGGAACCGGAGGATCGAGTCTGGCGCAACGTGTTGCCGATAATGATGCTGGCGCTTCTGCTCGGTTTCGCTCGTGCTGTCGTCGCCAATGCGGGCCACGCCTCGCCGAGGCGCGTCGCAGTTGCTGTCTTTGCATTCGTTGGACTCCTTTTGTGGACAAATGCGGCCCTGCGCATTCTCCCGGCGCTGGTTGCACAGCCGGCACCCTTCCCGCGCTACGGGTTCCCTGCCATTGCACCGCTGGCGCTGGTGATTGCCGCCGGATGGCTGGCATGGTGGCCGATGCACCGGCGCGCAACCGGCGCTGCCGCACTGGTCATTGCTATGCTCATGGTGAACGCGCTCGCGTATGCGACGATGTGGTGGCGCTGGTATGTGTAAGTGATGCGTCGTTGTCCGTGAGAACGTTGCATGTTGAACGTGGAAGATGAAGCGAGTCCAGAGGTGAGAGGGGTGCAGATGGAAGGCGGTGATACGCGGCAGCTCCACGTTGCGCGTTGAACGTGTCCGACCCGTGAGGTCTCTGCCGCGCACCCGCCTCAACCGTGGAACGCTGCCGGCAGCGTGATTGCCGCTCGTGACCCAGCCTCTGCCTGACCTCAAGGTTCTTGAGGCGCGGCGAGAGGGGATGAGGAGTGTGGCAAGGCGGTTCCCGGTTTTCGTAACCCCTAACCCCTGATCACCGCCTGCACCGATTCGCCGATAATCGTCACGATCCGGTCGATCTGCTCCTCGGTTGAGACGAGCGGTGGCGCCAGCAGGATCATATCACCAAGCACGCGAGTGAATAATCCGCGCCGCATCATTTCCTGGTAGACGCGCGCACCCATATTCGCCTCCGCCGGATATGGCTGCTTTGTCGCCTTATCTACCACCAACTCGACAGCCGCCATCATCCCTTTGCCGCGCACATCACCCACTCCATCGAGCGCGTACAGCGTTTGCAAACCGTTGAGCAACCGTTCGCCGATCTGAGCCGCCCGTTCGACCAGCCCCTCCTCTTCGATGATCTGGAGGTTGCGCAGCGCCACGGCGCAGCAGGTCGGATGCCCGGAGTAGGTGTAGGCATGCATATAGCGCTTGTCAGGCGGGGCGCTATGAATGGCTTCGCGAATGCGGTCGGAAACGCCGATGCCGCCCAGCGGCACATAGCCGCTGGTGATGCCCTTGGCGAACTGCACAATATCCGGTTCGATCCCATAGTGTTCGAGGGCGAACCAGCGCCCGGTACGTCCAAACCCGGTGATGACCTCGTCCGCAATCAACAGCACATCATAGGTGTCGCAAATCTCGCGGATGCGCCCGAAGTAGTCGTCCTGCGGCACAATCACTCCGCCGGCGCCTTGCACCGGTTCGGCGATGAATGCTGCCACCGTGTCGGGACCTTCGCGCAGGATGGCTTCTTCGAGCAGGTTGGCTGCGGCAATGCCATCGCTGATGTCGGGGGTCGGGTTGACGAAGCGGTACGGATAGGGCGACTCGATGTGGATGATGCCCGGCACACGCGGTTCGAACATGGGCCAATAGACCGGCAGACCGGTGGCGCTCATTGCTGCCATTGTCACACCGTGGTAGCCGCGCGCGCGCGAGATGAACTTGACCTTATCCGGCTTGCCGAGCAGTTTCCAGTAGTAGCGCGCCGTCTTGAATGAGGTTTCGGTCGCCTCAGCGCCGCCGCTGGTGAAAAAGAAGGTGTTGATCGAGGGGTACATCAATTGGCTAAGGCGTTCCGCCAGGTTGATGGCCGGCAGGTTCGACGAACCGGTATAAGCAGAGCAGTACGCCAGCGTCGTCATCTGTTCCGCCGCCGCTTCCGCCAGTTCGCGCCGTCCATGCCCGACGTGGACGTTCCACAACCCGCTTAGTCCATCGATATACTCGCGTCCCTCGATGTCGATGACAATCGCGCCGCACCCTTTCACCCAGATTTTCGGCGACTGATGCCCGCTGGGGTGATACAGCGGATGCAACAGGTGCGCCAGATCGCTCTGTATGCGTTCAGCGACATCGATGGCGGTCATGGGTCCTCCTTGTGCGCACTGTGAAGCGGCGAACATCCAGAGTAATGATACCACAGGTACTACCATGCAGTAGGGCTGCGATGGTTCGCGGTTGACGTAAACGACTCCGCCGAGAGTGAGGCGTATCCAAACGTTCTCTATCTGTAAGCGCCGCTCTGTGCGCGCCCGGTTGAATGTTGTATCAACGAAAGGGCGAACTCCCCTGCAAATACGGGGGAAATCGCTCTCTTCCTCACAAGCGGCAGGTGCTATACTGGTTTGTGACTGAAAGGAGCAGTGCGATGGGGATTTTCGATTTTTTGTTTGGACGTGACCGACACAACCGGCAATCACGCCCTGTTACCGGATCAACCACACGCCTGAGCAGCGATGAGCAGGCGCTTGAGCGGTATCGCTATTTTCTGCGCACGGCGCCGCCTGATGCAATCGAGCAGGCGTATACCGACGCTTTTGCTCAGTTGACGCCGGAACAGCGCGCGTATGCGCTACGCGAATTGATGAATGTACTGCCGCCACACGAACGCGCATCTGTGCCACAGCAGGACGACCCGCAGACCCTGGCGCGGCTGGCGACGCGCGCAGAACTGCGCGAGCCAGGCACAGTCGAGCGGTTGTTCAATCGCCACGATGCGCCGGCGCCAGTTGCGCACCAGGCGATGCCTGCAACCGGCGGTATGGGGTTCGGCGGCGCGCTCGCCGGCACATTTCTCGGCGCTCTGATCGGCGGCGTCGTCGGCAGCATGGCGGCGCAGGCGATCCTGGATGGGTTTGCCGCCGATGAGATGATCGGCGATCTGGGCATAGAGGAAATGTCAACCGGTTTTGAGGACTTCGGCGGCGACCTGAGCGCCGATGTCGGCGGCGATGTTGATATGGGTGATGGGTGGTAAATTGACGGGACCGTGGGGGCATCGGGGGTGTCGGGGGCGTCGATAGGGGCAGGTCGTCGCAGGGGCAGCAGGGGCAGGTCTCAGACCTGCCCCTGCGACGACACCACATCCCTGGCAATCATATCCTCATACGTTTCGCGGCGCTGAATGAGACGTACTGACCCACCATTCACCATGACAACCGCCGGACGTGGAGTCAGGTTGTATGTGCTGGCCATGCTCAGCGTGTAGGCGCCCGCCACAGGAACTGCCAGAATGTCGCCAACGCTGGCGCGCGGGAGCGGTGCGGCATGGATCAACACATCGCCCGATTCGCAGTAGCGCCCGGTAATCGCTACGCTCTCTTCGATTGGCGCATTCGCCCGTTCTGCCAGCACCGCACTATACCGCGCGCCGTAGAGCGCCGGACGAATATTGTCGCCCATGCCGCCGTCGATATGTAGGAATCGCATATGCGGAAGATTCTTTGTTGCGATAATCGTATAGAGCGCTACCCCTGCGCGCGCGATGATTGAACGTCCTGGTTCGATCACCAGGTGCAGCAGGGGAAACCCGCGTCGGCGGCATTCATCGGTGAGCGCTTCTCCCAATCTCATCGCAAGAGCGTGTACATCGAAGGGGTGCTGATCCGCAGTGTATGGCACTCCTGCTCCTCCGCCGATGTTGATTTGCTGAATAATGAAACCGTGGCGATCACGCAGGCGCGAGGCGCTGTCGAGCAGCGTATCGATCTCAGCGGCATATGGTTCCAGGTCGAAGAGTTGCGACCCGAGATGAGCGTGTAACCCGATCAGGCACAGACCGGGCGCAGTGCGTAACCGTTCGGCGGCGGCATCGAGTGCATCAAGTGGTAGACCGAACTTCGATGTCGCGTGACCGGTTTGAATATGGGCGTGCGTATTGGTGACGATATCCGGTGCAATGCGCAACGCAATCGGTTGTGGTGGTGAACGATATGCGGTCAGGTTCGCCAACATCGCCAGTTCATCGAGATTATCGACAATGATCTGTCCGATTCCGGAGGCCAGCGCCTGTTCCAGTTCGGCGCGCGTTTTGGCGTTGCCGTGCATATGAATGCGCTGCGGCGGGAAGCCGGCGCGGAGCGCCACGTATAACTCACCGCCTGAGACTACGTCCAGCCCCAGCCCTTCATCAGCGATCAGGTGTGTGAGCGCAGTGTTGAGCAACGCTTTACTCGCGTAATGAACTGCCGTCTCCCCCCGGTAACAGGCTGCAAGCGCCGTTCGCCAGGTGCGGCAGGCGCTGCGAATGGTCTCTTCATCGAACAGGTAGAGCGGCGTGCCGTACTGACGCGCCAGAGTCGCCACATTGCAGCCGCCGATCATCAGTCGCCCATGCATATCGACTACCGTCGTCAGGGGCCAGAGGTGTGCGTTGTTTATGCCTTCTTGAGTCGTGTGGTTCATATCTCTCTATCAGTGTCAGGACGCAGGAGGGGCGAACTGAGCATCGAGCATCGAGAGTCAGGGGTTGGAAGTCCACCTTCTGCCTTCCACCTTCAACCTTTGCGCGTGCAACCCGCCTTCCTTTGCTCTGTGCCTGCGTGGAGACCTCCAGGTAGCGTGCGAAGGCTCACGAATCCGTGCCCCATCCGCGCCGGGCGCCCCTACGCCGCGCACCTTGCTTTACCTTCAACCCAACACGCGCCGGACTTCATTGAGCGCGCTGCGTTCAGTTAGCAGCAACACCCGGTCGCCCGGTTCCAGAATCGTCGTTCCACCAGGAACCAGAGTATCAGTATTGCGATGGATCAGCACAACCAGTGCGCCGCGCGGCAATCCCAATTCCATGATAGCGCGTCCACACGCTGGCGATCCTGGCGCAACCGTCAGCTCGACCAGTTGACTGCTGGCGCTGACCTGCGGGATGAATTCCTGTGGATAACGGAATGTTGCGGGAGGTTGCGATTGCTGGACCCCAAGCCAGCGCGCCACGCGCGCTATCGTTGTCCCCTGGATCAGGACGGAGGTCAGCACGATGAAGAATACCAGATTGAACATGACGCCAGCGCGATCCAGCCCTGCCAGAAGCGGAAAGGTTGCCAGCACAATCGGCGCTGCACCGCGCAGCCCGGCCCAGGAAACCATCGCTTTGGCGCGCCAATCGTAGCGGGTGAACGCCAGCGACACAAACACGGCAACCGGACGCGCCACAAAAATAAGGAATGCTGACATCAGCAGCCCCTCGCCGATCAGTGGAACAAGCCGCGAAGGATACACCAGCAGCCCGAGCACCAGGAACATAGCGATCTGCATCAGCCACGCCAGACCGTCGTAAAAGCGGAGGAGACTGCGTTTATGCGCAAAGTCGCAGTTGCCAAGCACGATACCCGCAAGATACACCGCAAGAAAACCGCTGCCATTGATCAGCGCCGTTCCGCCGTAGGTCAGCAGCACCAACCCCAGCATCAGCGCCGGGTACAACCCTTCCAGTTGAAGACGGGCGCGATTGATGGCAATCGCCATGATCCGCCCCAGCGCATACCCGGCGACGCCGCCAATGGTCATTTGCAGAACGAACAGCGGTGCCAGACTTGCGAGTGAGCGCGATGGATCGGCGAGCACCATCGTCAATCCAATGGTCAGGAACACCGCGATTGGATCATTGCTGCCCGATTCGAGTTCGATCAACCCTTCCAGGTTATCGCGCAGGTTGACGTCACGGGTGCGCATGACGGCAAAGACGGCCGCTGCATCGGTTGAAGAAATGATAGCGCCGAGCAGGAACCCTTCCAGCAGCGAAAAGTGCAGCAACAAATGCGCAACAACCGCCACCAGCAACGCGCTGATCACCACGCCGAGATTCGCCAGGATCAGCCCGGTCCAGAGCACCGGTCGGATCATCTGAAGATCGGTGTACAACCCGCCAGAGAACAGGATCAGCACCAGCGCCAGCACGCCAACCGATTGCGCCAGCCAGGCGTCATCGAACGCAATCCCGCCAGGACCATCAGAACCGGCAAGCATGCCGATCAGCAGGAACAGCAGCGGCGCAGGCACCCCAAACCGCAGCGACGCCTTGCCGGCGATGATGCTGAGAATCAAGAGCAGCGCTGCGATCAGGAGCATGAGTTCGAGCGACATGGACCTTTTTCTGAACGCTTTGGGGCAGGTCTGCAACCTGCCCCAAACGAATGGGGTGCGGCGTTTGTTCCGCGTGTCCTGCCTGTTGGCGACAGTCAAAGCAAGCGCCGCTCTCGATGGCAGGGCTTCTGGGATACGCGATGTGTTTTCCTCTTTCTCTCGCCTGGTTTTCCCTTTCCCCGCCGTCCCTCACGGGTGGCGTTTTCAGGGAAGAGGGGTGTTTGCCGCATCCCCGCCTCCCTGTCCCTCTCTACCCCGATGGGGAGAGATTGTGCTGAGCGCGACGGATCAGGGATTTTGGTCATTCTGATACCCAGCCCGCGCGACACAAGACACGGGTTTGCCAGACAACCTCCCTTGTGAACGCTCCCCTTCTTCCGCTTAAAGGAGAAGGGGGGCGATCTGATGCCCGATATGTGACGACTGAAGATGCCGGGGGCATCGCCCGGATGTGATCGATTACAGGAGTTCCTTCAGCGCCGCCAGTGCCGCGTCGTAGTTCGGTTCGTGACCAGCGACCGGTACGTACTCAACGTGGCGGATGATGCCGTCCTTATCCACCACAAAGACGGCCCGGCTTTCGATGCGCAACTCTTTGACATAGGTGCCATACGCTGCGCCGAAACTCATATCGAGGTGATCCGACGCCATAACGACCTTATCCACCCCTTCGGCGCCGCACCAGCGCCCCTGCGCAAACGGCAGATCGGCGCTGACGGTCAGGATATTGACTGCATCGCCGAGCGCCGCCGCTTCCTGATTGAAGCGACGGGTCTGTTTGGAGCACACACCGGTGTCGATCGACGGAATGACGCTGATCACCAGCGGCTTACCGGCGAACTGTTGGCTGCTGATCGTGTCTTTGCCGGTCGTCAACGTGAACGCCGGCGCCGGATCGCCCGGCTTCAACTCAGGACCGATCAGCGTTTTGGGACCCCAGAAATCGAAAGCGTTTGGTCGTTCCATCAGGTTCCTCCTTTTCTCGCTGAGCAATTGCAGTATACAATATATCTCCCCCGCTTATGCCGCATCATGAGGATTGCAAGTGCTGCGGGCATCGTCCTGTTTCGGAGGGTGACTATCGCACAGTTGAAGATTTTCGCCATCTGTCATTATAATAAGAAATTAATGCAAACCTGCGTCCGGGATAGGCTAATTGCATTTCTTTGTCGGACATGGAGGCGCCACGGTGAACCTGCTGCTTATCATTCTGACAATAATCATTTTGACGGCAACCGGCATGTACGTATTGGTGCAAGACTGGCGCGCGCTTGCCAATCGGCTGTTCGTCTTCTTCGTTTTCGTCGCTATTGCTTATATGTGCGTCGCCGTGATGCGTCTGGCAAGTCAGAGCTGGGAAGAAATATGGTTTTTCCATGGTTTGACTGCGCCGTTGCTTGCTATTGATGCATGGTTGCTGATCTGGCTTATTCTGGCGATTTTCATGCCGCATCTTTACGTCCGGCGCGGGATACGATGGCTTCTGGCGATGCCATATCTGATCATGACGCTGTTTCTGTTGCTGGACTGGTATGCCGGTTTTGGGTTGGTCAGAATCTCGGATGGTTTGGAAGAAGGCGGTCGTCTGTTCTTCCCGGTGGGACCGATATTTGCTCCAATCGTGGCGCTCTATACGTTAGGAGGCATGCTTGCGCCGATCATTATGCTGTTGTCCGTCATTCGTCAGAATCGCCAGGCGCTGCACCCGGCTCTGTGGCTGTCGGGCGGAATTATGTTATCTTTCGTCGCAGGCGCGTTTTTCGGTGAACTTTCGTTTACGGGATTAAGTTACGTCAGTATGCTTCCACTTTATCTGGCGTTCGGTTGGGTGACATTGCGCTACCAGGTGTTTCGCCCCTCGAGTGTGGCGTTGCGCACTGCTGTCGAACATCTGCCGGATGGGATCGTGGTGCTCGACACGCAACGACGGGTGCGCTTCGCTAATCGCGCGGCGCAGCGCCTGGTATCACTCACCGATGCCGGCGATATGCCATTTGAGGACGCGCTGGCGCGTGCCGGCTTTAATGAACAAACGTCTCCTGATGATCGGATCGTCGATCTGCGGCGCTTCCACCGTGATGGCGAGGTCGCAACGACGCTGGTGGTATCGGAAGCCGCCATCGAAGGCGAGCGCGGATCCGCAAGTGTCCTGATTCTGCGCGATATGACGACGGTGGAACAACAGAAGGCGGCGCTGGCGGCATCGCGCGCAGCGCTCGAAGAACGTACCGCAGCGCTGGAATGTTCGCTGAAGGAGATTCAGGAGCGAGACGCGCTGATTACCCGCCTGACACTGCCGTTGATTCCGTTGAGTGATGGCGTGCTGGCAATGCCGCTGATCGGCGCGTTCGACGGCGCGCGTTGCGAGGCGCTCATCGCACTGCTGCTGAAGCGGATTGAGGAGCGCAGCGCGCGCGTGGTCTTGCTCGATCTGACCGGTATCACCGGCTTTGATGAGTCGCTGGCGGCGGCGCTGCGTCAGGCGGCGGATAGCGCTCGCCTGATGGGGGCGCACATTGCGCTGTGCGGCATTCGTCCCGACATTGCCGAAAGCATCGTCCACGAACGGATGCACCTGAACAGCGTGCGCCTCTTTGCGACGATGCAGGAGGGAGTAGCGGCATTGCTGGGGCACAACCGATGACTATCACCTCAGGGATGCCCTGCCTGACGTCAACTGCCGCAACGCCTCGGACAACGCCGCGATATGCGCTTCCGGCAGGCGCACTTCCAGCGTTACGTCCACTGCAAACTCCTCGCGCTCGACTGTGCCGTGGTGTGCGGCGATCAACCGCTGTGTCTGGTCGTAAGCGGCATATGGGATGGTAACCAGGAGCCAGCGGCGGGCGATCTTTTCCGTGCGTGGCAGCGCCGTAAGCACGGCTTTCGCCGCATCGTCATAGGCGCGCACGAGTCCGCCGGTTCCGAGGTCCTGGTCTGCATCAACCGATCGACATCGCTGATCAGGAGTCTTCTGCCGACAATGACGCCACGCGCGTCGATAAAGAAGGACGTGCCGGGCACATGGCAGTCGCGCGCCGTCTGGTCCTGCCATTGCACCACCGGAAAGGCGAAGCCCTGGGTCGCCGCCAGGTGACGGTTTTCCTCGGCTGAGCCATGCGAGATCAGCAGGATGTTCACGTCGGGATGGCGAGCGTGCAGCTGCGCGAGCGCCGGATACATTTGCTGACAGGGCGGGCAGGTGACGGAAGAGAAGACGAGCAGCAACTGCTGCCCGGCGCTATCCTGCAGCGTATAGGTGCGCCCTTCGGCGGTCGAGAGGCGAAAATCGGGCGCAGGCGCCCGTAGCCAGGGGCGTCGGACGGCGCAGGGGCGTGAGCGCGTCCGCCACCTCGCGCTGCACCTGATTCATTCGCCAAAATAACCCAATCGTGACGAGCAAGAGCAGAAGCACGAAGACCATTAGCATTCAAAGCAGTCGATTCGTGCGGGATGGTTGCACATCTCTGGTATTTATAGCGACGCCTCTTGCCATAGGGTGCATATGCTGCAATTACGACGCTTTTCTGGATAATGCGGGCAATATCATTTCTCATTTTTCGCGTAACCCGCCATATGCCGCAAAAGCGTTGTGAACGTCGGTCGGGTTATTTCGAGTCTATCAGCGCCAATATGGGAGTCAAGATGTGGATTTCCACATCTTGACAGACGCTGCGCAGTGTGTTACGTTATTTTTTGCAGCAACGTCGCCTGCGCGCTCGTTACGACATCGCGTATAACCTTCGGGCGAATTTCCGCTTCCCGATCGGCTCAGGGAAGCGTGTTTCAGCCGTGCAGCGAGTAGACCGCGCTCCTCGTGGCAGGCGCTCCGCCGCAGCCTCACAGCCTGCAACCGCTGCTGATGGCGCTGTGCGCGCCTGCCTGAGGAGACGCCGCGCGCCGGCCGATCCACGCCGCAGTTTCCCCCGTCACCTGCTCGCGGCGCCTGCCCGCCGCTTCCCGCACTCATTCAGGAGGTGTGCGATGGATCACCCGTTGACGCTCTTCCTTTTCGACCCGCATGCCCTGGCGACTTCAGCGGTGCGCGCGCGGTTGACCGCCGCGCCGGATCTCGCGCTCCTGGCGGTTGCGCCCGACCTCGCCGCGCTGCCGGACACCGCCGAGCCGCCTGCCCATGCGTTTCTCGTGCTCACCGACTGGCGTGACGGCGCGCCGCTGACGCTTGCGTCCGCCCTACGCGCGCGCTGGCCGCGCCCCGCGCCGGTGATCTGGAGCGCGCAGTCGCATCCGCTGCGCCTGGTCGCGGCGCTCACCGCAGGCGCGGGCGGGTATGTGGACGTAGCGGCTCCGCTGCCCGATCTGCTGACGGTGCTGCGGGTGGCGCAGCGCGGCGGTGCGGCGTGCTGCGCGCCAACCGCGTCTCAGTTGCGCGCGCGGCTGTTCGGGTGTCCGCGCCTCACCGACCGCGAAGCGCAGGTGGCGGCGCTGATCGCCGCCGGGTACGCCAACGCGACGATTGCCGCAACCCTGGGGCTGACCGTGCGCGGCGTCGAAGCGCATGTCCATCGGCTCTGCCGCAAGACCGGAGCGCGCACGCGGGTCGATCTAGCGCGCTGGTGGCTGCTGCGCCCGTGGCTATGCGGGACGGAGGGTGCGGTGACGGAGGGAGCGTGAGGTCAGGGGGCGGGGGCTGGCGCAGTGCGCACCTGCCAGATCCGCCCTAGCGCCAGCGGCACAAGCGCCAGCGCGCTGAACGCGGCGCCGCTCCAGATTGCGACTGACGGCCCGCTCAGCGTCGCCAGCCAGCCGCCAGCGACCAGCCCGACCGGAATGCTAGCCCACCCCAGGACGCGCACAGCGGCGCTCACCCGTCCCAGCAGGTGCAGCGGCGTGATGCTTTGGCGCAGGGTCAGATGGCTCAGGTTGTACAGCACGACTCCTGCGGCCCGCATCAGATACCCGGTGGTGAGCAGTGCCAGCGGCGCCAGCGGCGCCAGCGCCAGCAACGCTAGTCCGAGCGTCTGCAACCCGGCCGCGCCGACAATGACCGGACCCAAGCCCCAGCGTCGCGTCACCTGGCTGGCGAGGGCGGCGGCGATCAGCAACCCGATGTTTCCAATGCTGAAGACCGCGCCAGCCGCCTCCGCTGGCAGCGCTAGCGTGCGCACGATGTAGAACATGAGAATTCCCTCCACCAGCGCCCAGCCGATGCTCAAGCCCAATGTGGCGCCGAGCAGCGTGCGCAGCAACGGTTGACGCCAGAGACTGACCATGCCTTCACGCATCTCCCGGCGTAGCACGTGTGTCACCGATCCCGCGCGGGGCGCCGCGACGAGCGGCGGTTCCGGCTGGCGGATTCCCAGGAGGAGCAGCGCCGACGCCAGATAGCTCAGTGCATCGAACAAGATCGCCACCGGCGCAGTGAAGACGGCGATCAGCGCGCCGGTCAGTCCGGGACCGATGATGCGTGTGCCGGACTGCGCCAGTTCCAGCCCGCTATTGGCGGCGATCAGGTCGTCGCGCGCAACCAGGGTCGGCAGCCGCGCCTGATAGGCCAGGTCGAACAACGTGCTGAACAGCCCGGTGATCAGGACGGTCGCATAGAGATGCCAGAGAGAGAGCCAGCCGGCTAGGTACGTGATGGGAATGGCGGCGACCGCCAGCGCCCGCGCCACATCACACCCAATGAGGAGCGGCTGGCGGCGCATACGGTCCACAATGGCGCCGGCGACCAGTCCAAGCGTAATCATCGGCGCCCATCCGAGCATTGCCAGGATGCTGGTGTCCAGCGGCGAGGCGTCCAGCAGAGTGACGGCAATGAACGGCAGAGCGAGGAAGGTGATCTGCGTCCCCAATTGACTGACCGCCGTGGCGCTCCAGAGAAGGAGAAAATCACGATGACGCCAGATGGATAGTCGTGGTTTGGGCATCGCGGAAGCCATTTCGCCGTACAGCCAGTGCATAGGCAATACGGTGCATTAGAACAAGTTTATGCGTGACGATGTTCGAGGTTGATGCGATACACCGCATTCCAGGAGCGATCACATACGTATGCGGTTTGTCCATTGGGCATAAAGCGGATACAGCTTGGTTCTGCAAATCCTGCAATGAATGGCTCAGCGAAACGTGCATAGCCGCCCGTTTTAGGGATGCGTTTGATCACTCCTGCACCTCGTTCTGTGACGTAGAGATTGCCATCGAGCGGATCAACGGTCATCCCCAACGGCAGCGTTAAGCCCCAGGCATAGCGTGAGGATCGCAATTCATCGAAACTGCCGCCTGTCGTGACGTCGAAAACAGCGCCGAGAGCAGCATGTGCCAAAATCAGTCTATCGTTGAGCAGAACGCCGGACCAGCTCCCGCCACAGCCAAGTAGTGCCGGATAGGGCTCCATCGTTTTTACTACGGGGAAGCCATAGACAAACAAGTCATCAAGCGAGTATCGACTGCCTGGCCTGATCTCCGCCATTCCCACCATAGAATTGTCGGAGAAAGATACAAGTAGTCGACCCTGAAATTCGACGAGGCTATATGGATGTGAAATGCCATCGTACAGGACGTTATCACTTGTCACTTTCCCCGGCTTACTCACATCCACGATTGCTCCAGCGCCCGCGTCTGCAACAAGAATGCGCCCATCACTGATCGGTTGAATACTGCCAGGATACTTCAGATCCCAGGCATAGCGACCGACCGTTGGAATGCGATAGTCGCCAGGTTGCGTGATGTCACGGATCGCACCAGCGCCAAACTCGCTGACTAGTACTCGCAGGTCGGGAGTAATAGCCATATGGCCAGGCAAATTCAAGCCGGTTGCGTGAACCTCGATGTTGGTAATACGATACCCGCCACGATCATAGGAATGCGTGAGAGATGGCGGATCGTCGAGGTCTGGCAGGTGTAAAGATACTCGGTGCATATTCGTTTCCTTTCGTATACTATGAGACTTGCAAGAGGGGCGTGCTGAACGGAGAGAGCGTGTCCAGATATTAGCATTGTCAAAGGCATTGTCAAGATGTGGATTTCCACATATTGACACGCGCTGCATGGTATGGGTATCTTTCCGTGCGTTGTCGTAACCATGTCACAATAGCGCGTCCTGCTGTTGATGATCGCGTTGGAATGCACTTCCGCCTCATTTCAGCGCCGCGTCGTCCGATGTGCCCTGGACCGCTCCTTCCGTTTCCCTTCGGCGCCTGCCCGCCGCTTTCCGCACTCATTCAGGAGGTGTGCGATGGATCACCCGTTGACGCTCTTCCTTTTCGACCCGCATGCCCTGGCGACTTCAGCGGTGCGCGCGCGGTTGACCGCCGCGCCGGATCTCGCGCTCCTGGCGGTTGCGCCCGACCTCGCCGCGCTGCCGGACACCGCCGAGCCGCCTGCCCATGCGTTTCTCGTGCTCACCGACTGGCGTGACGGCGCGCCGCTGACGCTTGCGTCCGCCCTACGCGCGCGCTGGCCGCGCCCCGCGCCGGTGATCTGGAGCGCGCAGTCGCATCCGCTGCGCCTGGTCGCGGCGCTCACCGCAGGCGCGGGCGGGTATGTGGACGTAGCGGCTCCGCTGCCCGATCTGCTGACGGTGCTGCGGGTGGCGCAGCGCGGCGGTGCGGCGTGCTGCGCGCCAACCGCGTCTCATACCAATGACGATTGAAGATGCCGCATGCGTGTCATTCCGAGCCCTTCGCTTCGCTCAGGGTAAACGCAGCGAGGAATCTGCGCGGGTCGCGCACGACCCCCCGCTCTGCTCGGGGTGACAATGCCGGATGTTTACTGGTAATTGGTATCAGTTGCACGCGCGGCTGTTCGGGTGTCCGCACCTCACCGACCGCGAAGCGCAGGTGGCGGCGCTGATCGCCGCCGGGTACGCCAACGCGACGATTGCCGCAACCCTGGGGCTGACCGTGCGCGGCGTCGAAGCGCATGTCCATCGGCTCTGCCGCAAGACCGGAGCGCGCACGCGGGTCGATCTAGCGCGCTGGTGGCTGCTGCGCCCGTGGCTATGCGGGACGGAGGGTGCGGTGACGGAGGGAGCGTGAGGTCAGGGGGCGGTACACACCCAGGATCGATGGTCGTGGTTTGGGCATCACACGCCGTCCGCGTCACTCGTGATGCCGCAGATCTGGGAAGTCGTCTTCCTTGCGGCGCGTGTCTCTGATAAACGCCGGCGCGTGCGCCGGAGTCGGCGGAAACTGTTCCGGGTGCTGACGAACATACTCCTCATCGAAAATGAAGTCGAAGAACAGGACCAGCTCAACGTCCGGGTTGGTCTGTAGCCATGGCTTGAGCGACACTGGGTGGCGTTCCCCGCGATACGGATCCGTGATATACCCTTCATCACCGCCAAGCCACGCGCGTAGCTTTGCCAGACTGAAACCGTGACCGCGCATGTGAGGCGGCACTTCGCGCAGTTCAGCAATGATGGTCCCCGGGATGTCCCGATACGGAAAGTGTGAGAGCAGAGGAATGTACATAGCAACCTCCTTTATTGCTGCGCCCAATTATGGGCAACCGATCTGACGACACACTCGTCCGACATACGACCAGGCTGGGGTTGAGCACAGTGTCCCATCACAGGAATCATAACATGCAAACGTAGCGATCGAGGTCCACGACTTGTCTATACTCTCATAGACTTCAAAGTACGACATGCAATAACAAACCTGTATCGAGCAGCGAACATACGTGGTGCCATCTTCCGACTGCTGAGAGGTGCAACGCTCAGGTGTGCGCACCTGAGCGGGTGCAGACGCAGGTGTGGGTTGTGGTGAAAGGTCCGCCTCCCCCGCAGCCGAGACGAGTGCGTGGTTGCGAAGCGGCGATAATGTCAGCGCACTGCTCGCGGCGCCGAGGAAAGAGAGGAGTCGTCGTCGCACAGGCGATCGCGGACGCTGGACGAGTGCTGCATGGGGCGGAATGGGAGGAACAGAGAATGACGACTGCGCTATTGCACGGCGCACAGCCAGCGCCGCGAGTGCAGCGCCGCGAGTGCAGCGCCGCCTACGGAGACCAGCGCCGTCCACCATATGGGTAATCCCAGCGATAGCCCAGGCGTCCGCGTGGCCAGCATTGTTCCGGCGCCGCTCAACAACAACAGTCCGATGTTGCGCAGCAGGGTGATGCCGCTCACCATGGGTTCGACAGCGCCAAAACAGCCGCACGCGAGCGGCAATCGTCGGGCGTACACCCACGCGATCCAGACTGTAAAGAGCAGCAGCATGCCGGTAACGCTCCCCGTAGTCCACGGCAGTAGCGCAGGCGGACTCGTCAGTAGCGCCAGCGCCAGCCCGATCTCCAGCGCCGGAAGCAGGATCGTCAGCGGAGGAATCACCGCTGCGGGCAAACTGCTGCCGCGTAGCGCTGCAACCAAAGCAGCGGGCCAGCGCGTCTTCGTGTATGCAGCATAGAGCAGGACGATGCTCAATACAGTCTGGCATCCTGCGATAATGATTTCCATCTTGATCGCCTTCCTTTCACTGAATGAATGCAGAGGCGATGTACGGAAAGCGCTGCGATTACGATGCTTTTCATTCGGGCAATATCGCAATTAATGGTACATTTCTTTTGTGGGCACAAACCGCCTTATGCCGCAGAAGCGTTGTGAGCGTCGGTAGGGTGATTTCGAGTCTATCAGCGCCAGGTTTGGGCGTCAAGATGTGGAAATCCACATCTGGTGCGCCGCCACGTGACAGTCACCTTACAATGGTATAATGCCGGGCATGGCGAATGTTCCGGTCGAACCGCGTGCTGCCGCGCAAGCGCAGCGAATGAGGACACACTGGCTACGGATCGCGCCAGGGGCGCTGGCGCTGGCGTTGTTTCTGGCGCTGGCGCTGGGGCGCGGCGTGCTCGGCGCCGTTGCGTCGCCGTTGCAGGGCGCGCTGGCGTTGGCGTTGCTGGCATCGATCATCGTGCAGCCGAGTGCGCTGGCGCGTATGCGTGTCACGCAAACCGCCGCGGCGTTGGCGGGCATCCTGACGGTCGCCTTGCTGCTGCGGGTTTGGGGCTTGCGCTTTGGGTTGCCTTACTTCGAGCACCCCGATGAGTGGGCGGTTGCTGAGGAGGCGCTGCGCATGCTGCGCACCGGTGACTATACCCCCTTTTCGTATACATACCCGACGCTCTATACCTATATGCAGGTCGGCGTGGCTGCCGCGCACTTCATGTGGGGCGCAGGCGCCGGTCTCTACCGCTCCCCTGCCGACATCGACCCGGTACCGTTCTATGTCTGGGCGCGCGCGCTGACGGCGATGCTCGGCGCGGGCGCTGTGGCGCTGACGTTCCTGGCGGGGCGGATGCTCTACGGCAACGCCGCCGGTCTGCTGGCAACCGCGTTGATCGCCGTAATGCCCGCCGTCACCGGCGATTCGCACTATGTGACAACCGATACGCCGGCGATGTTTTTTACGCTGCTGGCATTTCTTGCGATTGCCCGCCTTACCGGTGTTGCAGCAGAGCGCACTCCCTCAGATGATGCGCCTCCCGCTACTGCTCCCCCGATCCTTACGCAGGCTTTCCTGGCAGGCGTCGGCGTTGGTCTGGCGACGGCAACCAAATGGAATGCCGGCTCGCTCGTGATCGCGCTATTGGTCGCTATCGTCTTTGCGGCGCGACGTTCAACGCGCAATGGCCATGCTGATGCTCTCGACGGCGACGTTGCACTGCGACGTCGCAACCTTCAACCCTTAACCGTCAACCTTCTCACCGTTGCTCTTTCCGGTATTTTGTTGGGTTTCACCCTCGGCGTGCCGTTCTGGTTGCGCGATCTGCCGCGCATTCTGACTGACCTTGCCGGAATTATCGCGCATTATCGGTTTGAAGGGCATCCCGGCGCAGAATCGGATCAACCGGCGCTGTTCTACTGGTGGGCATTGACCCGTGAAGGGACGCTGCTGGCATGGGTGTGCCTGGGTGGTGTGGCGCTGGCGTTCCTGCGGCGTAAACCTGCCGATGTGCTCGTGCTCGCCGTCGTGGTTCCTGCGGTGCTGCAACTGACTGGCGTCAAGGTGGTGTTCTTCCGCAATGCCATGCCGCTGCTGCCGTTTCTCTGCATCCTGGCGGCGGCGCTGGTTGTCGTTGCCGTCGAATGGGTGACTGAGCGACCTGGAGAAACAGGGGATCGACTGACAGGCGGGCGGGCGTCTGTTGCGTTCATGCGACGGCTGGCGGGCAACCGCACGGTGCTGCTGCTGGCGGCAACCGTCTTGCTGGCGGCAGAACCGCTGGCGCAGGCGATCCACGATGAGGCGCTGCGCGCCCGCCCGACGACGCGCATACTGGCGGGGGAATGGCTGGAAACGCGCGCGCAGGATGGTGAGCGCATCTGGCTGGAGGATAATACGCTCATCCTTGTACCGCGTTTGCGCGCTGTTGGCGGCGAACCGGCGGTACATCACGACCTGGCCTGGTACCGCGAGCAGGGCATTCGTTTTGTAGTGGTACACCTCGACCGCGAGACAGGCGCAGCGGCGCTGGCAGCCTTCGGTGAACCGGCGGCGCGGTTTCTGCGCGCTGGCGAGCGTCATGGTCCCGAACTGGCGATTTTCGACACTGGTGCACCGGATGCTGCTGCTGAACCGCGCACGCCGTCGGGAGCGACGCTCGGCGCAGGCGCGATTGTGCTGGAGGGATACCGCCATCCGGGGCGCGCGCAGGCAGGCGGGGTGTTGTCGCTGGCGCTCTTCTGGCGCGCGATGCGCCCGCCGCCGCTGGATTATACCGTGTATGTGCACCTGGTTGATGAAGCGGGTGCGAAAGTCGCGCAGCGCGACGTGCCGCCGCTCGAAGGACGCCGCCCGACCAGTCGCTGGATGCCTGGCGATCGTGTGCGCGATGATCAGGACCTCTTTATTCCTGAAACCGTTCCGCCCGGAACATACCGCCTGTTGACAGGCATGTATGACGCTGCAACCATGACGCCGATCAACGATGCGGGACCGATCGATCTGGGGGTGGTTGTGGTTGAACGTTGAACAACTTTTCCAGGCGCATAGCCAGGCCAGGCGTCACACCAATGACGCTTGACGATGCCGCCTTCGTGTCATTCCGAGCCCTTCGCTTCGCTCAGGGTAAACGCAGCGAGGAATCTGACCGAGCGCAGCGCGGAATCTGAGCCGCACGACCCCTCGCGCGGCTCGGGGTGACCATGCCGGATTGACGATGCCGCCTTCGTGTCATTCCGAGCGCAGCGAGGAATCTGACCGAGCGCAGCCAGGAATCTGGGCGGGTCGCGCACGACCCCTCACGCTGCTCGGGGTGACCATGCCGGATGGTCACAGGGAATTGGTATCACACAACGTCGGCCATGGCAGATGTCGCTGATCCTGGACTGTGCTCTGTGGCGCCGTCTGGAAATCAGGGTCGGCGTCAAACCATGCGACTCAAGAATGTCCTGGCGGATTTCGCCAGGATGCACAGTAAAAGGTGCGGTGCGGCTTGAGCGTACTGTACTATCTATTCTGTTTTGTCCTCAAAGATGGCATACTCCACCGGCATAACGAAACCAAGCGGATAGGGCACGCCGTAGACATGGTTGCCCGCAGCGTCGAATGTGTACGAATGGATGTCGATCTGCCGCCCGCGCTCATCTTCCAGCACAACGTTGCACTCCCAACTATCGTCGCGGGGAATTTCGCGGAACCCCTGCGCTGCCAGAAGCGCACGCACCAGCGGCGCGTCTTTGTGCTGAATGGCGATATCCAGATCAGCATGCGGTCGGGTCTGCTGTCCAAGCAGAGCATCAACCGCCCATCCGCCATCGACGTGAACCTCAATACCGTGGTGCTCGAAGACACGCAGAATCTCTATGACATCCTGCGCCTTCATTTCCGAGGCTGGCGAAGACAGGGAACTCTCTGAGTCGTTCATGGCGTTTGCCATGATACCATACCGCATCGATGAGCGACGCAACCCGATTGCCGGGACCAGAGCGGAGTGCTCGACACGCGGAAGGTCCGAATATGAACTGTCGAGCAGACGGCGAACGCGGCCGATCAAGCCGTCTCCGCTTCCACGTCCGCAGGAACGAGGAGCGACCCTGGCGAGTGTGATAGCCTGAGCCGATACGACAACAGCGCTACAACGATCAGCACAAACATCGAGCCTCCTTCGTGTTCCTTCGCGACCTTCGTGGAAGGAATGGAAACATCCACGAAGACGCACGAAGGCGCATGTCGAGCCTTTCCTCGCTCAACTGTGCCCGACAATCGGGTGGGGCAGGTACGGCTCTTCCATGTATGCAATCTCTTCAGCGCTCAACTCGATGGACATTGCTTCGACCGCCTTGCCAAAGCTCATGCAGCCGAGGCAGATGCGTGAGACATCCAGACCGGTGTTTCCAAGTTTGACGTAGTCCATGTCAACCCTCCCTGGCATCAGTCTCCGCTATGTGCGGCATCATTCTGAGCGTCGTCGCCCGCGTCTCAAGAGTCACCATTGGCGTCACATACGGCGAGCGGCCGTATGTGGCACGATAGACGACGTCAATTTGATCGTTGATCACAGGATCGGTCTCTTCGACGAAGACGACATCCTTTTCCACGCCGCCGGTCCAAATACGACCTTCATGGATTGCCTGCGCGGCGCGGAACCAGGCGCCGGTGCGCCCGCGATAGGAGCGCACGTAGAGGTTGTCGTTGACACGCACCGCCCAGACGGGCAACGGTTTGCGCAGCGCGCCGTTACGCTGCCGGGGTGCAATCGCCAGCTCTTCTGCGTTGCCGATCTTGTCGAGTTCTTCGTATGTCCATAAGGGCATGGATTTTCTCCGTATTCCGTATCCCGGAAGCCCTCTAAGTGGGCCGTTTTGCTTCGCCCAACCATTTCACCACTTTCGGGTCACGATGGTCAAAGAAGGCGCTGGTTTTCGTGTCCAGCGTGGCGATGGCCGCAATGTCCTCCGGGCTGAGATCGAAATCGAACACGTTGAAGTTTTCCTCGATGCGTTCCCTGCGCACCGATTTCGGAAGCGCCACAATCCGGCGCTGGATCAGCCAGCGCAGAATGACCTGCGCAACGGTTTTGCGATGCTTCTCCGCAATCGAGCGCAGCGCCTCGTTCTGGAAGATGTTGTTTCGTCCCTCGGCAAAGGGACCCCACGCCTCCAGTTGCACCTGGTGTTCTTCCAGGAAAGCCTGGGTCTCGATCTGCTGGTGGAACGGATGACACTCGATCTGATTCACCGCCGGAACCACGTCGTTATGCACGATCAGGTCCATCAGCCGGTCGGGGTGGAAGTTGCTGACCCCAATGGCGCGGATGCGGTCTTCCCGATACAACTCCTCCATGGCACGCCAGGCGCCATATACATCGCCGTAGGGCTGGTGGATCAGATACAGATCGAGGTACTCCAGTTGCAGCCGCTGCATTGAGCGTTCAAACGCCCGCCTGGTTTGTTCGTAGCCGGCGTCCTGGATCCAGAGCTTGGTCGTCACGAAAATGTCTTCGCGCGGCACGCCGCTGCGCCGAATGGCAGCGCCGACAGCCGCCTCATTGCCATACGACGCCGCAGTATCGATCAACCGATAGCCTGTCTCCAATGCGTCCAGTACGCAGCGCTGGCATTCTGCGGGATCGGTGATTTGAAAGACGCCGAATCCCAGGATCGGCATCTCGACACCGTTGTTCAATGTGACTGTCGGGATAGTCGACATTCTCGCGCTCCTTTTCGGTATCCGATCGTCGTGTTTGATCGCAAGACTCTGACAAAACCTCATTCAGGCAGCCATCTCGCGCGAGGCGCTCACGCCCAATCCTTCTGGCGCTTTGTACCTCGATCAGAGCGAGTTCGGCGTCGATCGTGTGCGAGTGTCCGCTGGCAGAACGAGATCGGTAAATCGAACTGCGAGACGTATTGCCTTCATAGTTCTATCCTGATAGGCTCAGGCGGAATGAGGCAGGTGATTTGCATCTTTGAATAATCCTGCCAGCGTTGCGGCAATCTGATTGGACAGGCAGCTTGTCTTGATAAGTCGTCAGCTGATTTGCAGCTACATCGATGGAGACGGATAACGAAAATGAACTTGTGACTCCTTCCTGGAACGGAAGAAATTAAGAATGACAGAAAAGAGTTTCCGCCACAACGCCTGTCAAATCCGCGGTTTCCGACCGATATTCTTAACCTTGGTACTGCTCATCGCTCACGTGTTCCATCCACTCAACGAATTGACCGTCGAGCGCTTCCTGGATGGCGATGTGAGTCACCGCCGTGGTTGGCGATGCGCCGTGCCAGTGTTTCTCGCCCGGCTCGAACCAGACCACATCACCCGCCCGTATCTCTTCCACCGGTCCGCCCCAGCGTTGCGCGCGACCGCAGCCGGACGTCACAATCAGAATCTGCCCCAGCGGGTGGGTGTGCCAGGCGGTGCGGGCGCCCGGCTCGAAGGTGACGCTGACGCAGCGCACGCGCGCTGGATCCGGCGCCAGGAACAATGGATCGAAGCGCACTGTGCCGGTAAAATATTCGTCTGAGCCTTTACTGGAAGGCTGCGATCCATTTCGGATGATCCGCATGGCTGTCTCCTTGCTCAGCAACCGGTCATTTCCCGCAACTGCTGCGGGTAGCAATCGCCCACGACGTGAAGCTGTGAAAGCGCCGCGTTGATCGCTTGCAGATCTTGGGGCGTCAGTTCAACATTCACGGCGCCGAGATTCTCTTGCAAACGCTCCAGACTGCGCGCGCACAGTGTTCGTTTGTGCATTATCGTCGCCTCCTGACGGCTGATACATGTTTGCTTCGAAGCGAGTATCTGTGGGAAGTGTACACGCCATCGGGGGAGAGGTGATAGAATAATCATCGCTACAAGATTGGACGATTCTGCACATTCTGAGTCCAGGCGAAGCAAAGGAGATTCCATGCAGCAGATTGCCGATCGCCAGGCGGAGCGGCGCGCGCGCGAGGCGCAGTCTCATCGGGAGGAGTTAGTCGAGCGCATTGCGCGGGCGATTCGTCAGGATGGGGAGATCGAGCCATTGCCGGGGCTTCATTTCTTCCGCCTTTCCGCCACGCGCGGGCTGGTGCACAGCGTGAGTCGCCCCGCCTTTTGCATCATCGCCCAGGGGAGCAAGGAACTCTTTCTTGGCGACCGCCACTACCGCTACGACCCCTATCACTACCTGCTTGTCACTGTCGATCTGCCTGGCGTCAGTCGCGTGCTGGAGGTGTCGCCGACGCGCCCCTACCTCAGCCTGCGCATCGACCTGTCGCCGGCGCTGGTTGGCGCAGTCATGGCGGAGAGTGGGTACACCGCCCCACCGAGCGTCGCCAGAGTTGGCGCGGTGGATGTCAGTTTGCTGGATGGGGAGTTGCTCGATGCTGTCGTGCGGTTGGTGCGGCTCACCGAGGCGCCTGCCGCTGACGTACAGGCGCTCAAGCCGCTGATTGTGCGAGAAATCGTCTATCGTCTGCTGGTGGGCGATCAGGGCGCGCGGTTGCGCCATCTGGCGGGTGTGGGAGGCTCCATCTCCCACATTGCGCGCGCCGTAGAGTGCATCCGGCGGAACTTCCACCAGCCTCTGCGCATCGAGCAACTGGCGCGCGAGGCGGGCATGAGCGTCTCTGGCTTTCACCACTATTTCAAAGCCGTCACCGGCATGACGCCGCTGCAATTTCAGAAGCAACTGCGCCTGCACGAAGCGCGACGACTCATGATTGGGGAAAACCTGCCCGCGATCGACGCCGCCTACCGCGTCGGCTACCAGGACGCCTCCCATTTTAACCGGGAGTACAAACGGCTCTTCGGTGCGCCGCCGCTGCGCGATGTGCAACGGCTGCGCGACGCAATGGCGTGAATGCTGACAGGAGGCATAATGCGACGCATCCGCTACCAGGTGGTCTGTAGCCTGGATGGCTACATTGCCAGCCCGAACGGTGAAGCAGACTGGGTCCCCAACGAGCCGGACATCGATTTCGCAGCGCTCTTCGCCCAATTCGACACGCTGCTCATGGGTCGTAAAACATACGAAGCGCTGTCGTTGGACGATCCCGCCTACGGGCATCTCTTTGCCGATAAAGAGATCATCGTGTTTTCTCGCACCCTGCGATTCCAGGAGCATTCGCGCGCCACGATCGTCGCCGAACTGACGTTGAACTATGTGGATCAGTTGCGCAGGCAACCGGGCAGAGACATCTGGCTGTTCGGCGGGGGTGAACTGTTTCGCGCACTGCTGGAATTGGAGCGCGTGGATACGGTGGAACTGGCGATAGCGCCTGTTCTGTTGGACGGCGGCGCGCCTTTTTTACCCTCTCCCACAGTGCGACGGCGCCTGAACCTCATTGATCAACGGCGCTGCGAGAAGTCGGGGATTGTGTTGTTGAACTATGCAGTGGAGTCCTGACGACACAACACAACAGCGGCAGCGATAGTCTCATCCCTGTACTTGCAACAACTCGCAGTCGATGCCCGGCACTTCAGCGTTGCGAGCCAATCGTTGGTCTGCTGTTAGTAGCGCGCTTTCCGACGCTCAGTAATGACCGTTTCGCTCAAGCCTTCGCCTCGCAGCGCAATGCTGGCGCGAAACTCAGTCAGAGCGGGGAATTGAGGACATGGGCGCACTGGCGGCATCAACCGCGCCACAGCTTTTTCCTGCCGGATGACGATGATTTCTTCACCCGCCTCCACGCGCGCAATATATTCTGCCAGTTGTTTCCGCAGTTCTTTGATGTTGACTTCGAGCATTCCCTGCCTTCTGCTTTGGATACTCAGCCAGCATCTCATGGTGTACATTCGTAGCGGAAACCATGGGATGGCGAGGCACAAGCACCGGGAGGGTATTCAGTCCAACGACGCCGATGGATGAATAGAATTTGGGCGCACAGCCGCGCGCCCATGCAAATGCTTCCCTCCGTGATAGGCAACCGGCGCGCCAGCAGCGTGCGGCGAGGCGTCCCCGGTGCGCGGGCGCGCCCCTACAAATGTTTCCACGGGCAATATGCAACGTGCAACGACCACCCCTAACCCCTAACCCTACCCCCTACCGCCGCACCAGGTCGGTAGCGACCGGAAGGGTGAAGGAGAAGGTGCTCCCCCTGTTGAGTTTGCTCTCCGCCCAGATACGCCCACCGTGTAGTTCGACGAGCGCCTTGGCGATGGACAAACCGAGACCCGTCCCGCCGATGCGACGGGTGTTGCCATTATCGACGCGGTAGAAGCGTTCCCAGATGCGTGGCAGGTCTTCAGGAGCGATGCCGATCCCCTGGTCGCTGATCGCAACCAGGACAAACTGCCCCTTCGGATGGTCGGGCGGAAGGTCGGCGTGTTCGGTGACCGTGAGCCGGATTTCGCCGCCGTTCGGCGAGTATTTCACCGCGTTCGTAATCAGATTGACCAGCACCTGCCGGACCTTGTCGCGGTCGGCGTAGACCGGCGGCAGATATGGTGGAATATCGATCAGCATCGTGTGTTTGCCGCTGATCTGGTTGCTGAGGTGCGCCGTCAGATCGCTGATGATCTGGCGCAGCGACACCGCCCAACGATCGAGGCGCACATTTCCGGCTTCCAACCGCGTGACTCCCAACAGATCCTCGACGATCTGATACAGGTGGTTCGCCTCGTTGTACACCGTCTTAACGAACTCGCGCTGTTCACCAGGGGTGAAATCGCGCGCCAACAGCAACTCGGTGTACCCCATGATCGACGTGAGCGGTGTGCGCAGTTCGTGCGACACGATCGACAGAAATTCGCTCTTCAGGCGATCCGCCTCACGTTCGCGCGTCACATCGCTGACAATCCAGAGCCTGCCGGTCAACGATCCGAAACTATCGCGCGTGGGCGCCGAAAGGAGCATCACCTCCTGATGCGGGTTGTTCAGCCGCACCAATAACGACTGAACCTCAGTGGGCGAACGTTGACCCTCGGCGCATAGTTCTGTCAGCGCCAGCGGATCACGCATGCGGGGCAGCAACAGCGGCACAAGATCAAGGGGAATATAGAACGGATCGCGCATCGCGTCGGGAGTCAATCCCCAGATCATCAGCCACGCCGGGTTGTGGCGCAACACGCGCCCCTGCTGATCCATCAGCACCAATCCATTCGGCATACTGGCGAAGACCTGACCGAGATGGGCGCTGGTTTCGAGCAACTGCTGATAGTGCAGCGCGCGACGCAGCGGATTGACCGCCAGATGACACAGTGCATCGACGAACGCCACCTCGCTCTCGCCAAATGCCACCGAGCGCGGGCTATCGAGGAGGAGCACGGCGAGCGGCGGATCGGCGCCGATTGGCGCAGCCAGTTCCGCGCGCACTTCTGGGGCGAACGCGCGATAATCCGGGTCACGTGATACATCCCGCAGGAGCGTGGCTCGCCCGGTGCGCGCCACTTTGCCGGCGACGCCAACCTCCCAACTCCAGCGCCGTCGCGCTTCACCGAAGGCGTCGCGGTTGAGCGGATCGCCGCCATACCCTTCGTATGCATGCAGCACCAGTTCCCCCCGTTCGCGATCGACCAGAGCGATGGCGCCCGCCTCTGCGCCGGTTGCATCAAGCGCCCAGCGCAGCAGAAAGGTCAGCAGTTCACCTAGGGCAAGCGGCGCTTCAAGTTCGGCGCGCACCATCTCGATGACGCGCTGCTGCCGCTCCGTCAACGCTCGCGTGTCGCCATCCCCGCGCCCCGCAGCAATTGTGGCTGCCAGCAGCGGCGTCAGCGCGTGGATCAGCGCCTGTTCTTCGTTGCCAACATGCATCTCGCTGCCGCGCAGTTCGAGTACGCCCCACAGCCGTCCATCCCAGACAATCGGCGCGCCATAGTGGACGATGTCGTGGCGGGCGGCGCTCTGCAAAGTGGCGCCGCGCTCGATGACTTCGCGCAGAATGTCATCACTCCAGGGAATGCTCCAACCATTTGGAGCGTACCACTGCTCGCCGGTTGCCGCAGCAACCGGCTCGTGCCGCCACCAGGTGATGCGCGCGTCGTGGAATGCAATCGCCTGGCGCAGCAGATCGAACAACCCGATCAGGCGCGCAGTCAGCGGTTGCTCGCCGGCCAGCAGGCGCGCAGCGCTCAGAATGAGAGGAAGAGCCGGGGTTGTGCGCGAGAGTGCGTACATCGTCTTGAACCGTATCCCTTTGACGTGTATTGTAGCGCCTCGATGCGCATTGTCAATCGCTGTGCGCGATTTTTGGCTTGACATCAACAGAGCGACGTGTTACCATTTCGCGCAATCGCTATGTTTCTTAACCAAAAGTAACCGGTGTTCTCCATAGCGCATCCAGGCAGATGAGGCAATGGATCGCAATTGGTGTCCGCTTATCTCCAGCGAATCGTGGCTATTCCTGCGAACGCCTTTGCGGGAATGTTGTCCGCAAAAGGGACTCCTGCCTTGATGCACGTCGTCTTTGCCGGTCATCTGGCAACACCATTAATGATCCCTGTTCAGCAAAGGAGGTGGTTGATCGAGTCAAACCTTAGTTTGAGGAACTGCTCGCAGGTTCCTGACAGATGGTTCCGCTGTTCTCTATTGGAAGACCGCAGAAAGGAGCGTTCTTTCCATGAAGATTCTCGACAGGAAACTTGCGCTGGCGATGCTGCTGGCGTTGATAGTTCCAATTCTGGCAGCCTGTGGCGGCGGCGCGGCACAGGCGCCGGTCCGCGAAACGGTCGTGGTGACCGCCGAGCCAATCCGCGAAACCGTGGTGGTCCGCGAGACGGTGGTGGCGGAAGCTCCTACGGCGGCGCCAGCAGGGGCATTCACCACACCGCACCCGATTCTTGGCGACGTGCGCGTGCGTCAGGCGATTGCCTACTGCACCAACCGACCGGAACTGATCCAGTCGGTCTATAGCTACCTGACGCCGGAGCAGCAGCAGGGGCTGCTGATGGACACCAACCTGCCCAAGACGCACTGGGCGGCGGCGAGCGAGGCGGACGGCATCGTGACCTATCCGTTTGACCCGGAGAAAGGCAAGGCGCTGCTCGATGAGGCGGGCTGGAAATTGGCAGAGGGCGCGACTGTGCGCTCGAAAGATGGCGTGCCGCTGTCGCTCGAGTTCACGACGACCAACGCACAGTTCCGTATCACCTGGGCGACGGTGCTGGAAAAACAGTTGCTGACCAACTGCGGCATCCAGATCATCCGCAAGCACGCCCCGGCATCCTGGTGGTTTGGTGGCGCCTCCGGTCTGCGTCGGCGCGATTTTGAGCTTGGCGCGTTCGCATGGGTCGGCGAAGCGGATCCGGGCGGCCGCACGCTCTATGCCTGCGACCAGATTCCGCTGCCAGAAAACAACTGGAATGGCCAGAACTACATGGGTTGGTGCAATGAGACCGCCAGCAAGGCGATCACTGCAGCCAACAATACGCTGAACCGCGAGGAGCGCATCAAGAACTACAAGGCGTTCCAGGTTGAGTTCACGAAGGATATGGTCAGCCTGCCGTTGTTCCAGCGCCTGGAGGCGTATGCCTGGAATAAGGCGCTGAAGGGGTTGAAGCCTGACCCGACCGAGTATATCACGGCCAACGCCTACGAGTGGGAGCGCAGCGATAATGGCGACACCATTATTCTGGGTTTCACCCAGGAGCCGGCTTCGATGTTTACGCTGGTCGAGAGCGCGGCGGTGCAGCGCCAGGCGGCGCAACTCGTCGAGGGCGTGTTGACGACCCAGTATAGCTACGACTTCCAGGCGGTGCTGCAGGATGGTCTCTCCACCATTGAGAGCGGCAAGGCGAAGAATGAGGTCGTTGAGGTCAAAGAAGGCGATAAGGTCTGGGATGTCACCGGCGCCGCAGTCGAACTCAAGCCGGGAGTGGAAGTCGTCAACTCCGATGGCGAGACGGTCAAGTATGAGAGCGGCACGGTCAAGATGAACCAGCTCACCGTCACCTACGACCTCATCAAGGGGATCAAGTGGTCCGACGGCGAGCCGCTGAAGAAGGCGGACCTGGAACTGGCGGTGAAGATTGTCTGCGATCCTGAGTCGGGCAACGTCAGTCTTACCTTCTGCGAGTCGCACGACAATGCCAACGGTGTCACCTTCAACAGCGACACCAGCTACACGATTAAGTTCCTACCCGGTGTCCAGTGGCCAATCTACTTCACGGCGCCGTATGGCGGCTACCCCTCGCATGTGACCATTTCGGACGGGCGGAAGCTGGCGGATGTGCCGGCCAAGGAGTGGGCGACGCTGCCGGAGGTTGCTGAGTTGCCGCTGGGGTATGGTCCCTACATTCTGAAGGAGTGGAACAAGGGCCAGAATATGAAGTTCGAGGCGAACCCGAACTTCGTCCTCGGCGCTCCGAAGGTCAAGAATATCGTGATCCAGTTCTATGCCGACACCAACGCTGCCGTGGCGGCGCTGCTGACCGGTGAGGTCGATATTCTGGAGAAGGCGACGCTCGGCGCCGGTCCTGAGGTGGAGACGGTGCTCAAGGCGGCGGCGGAGGGCAAGATTGAAGCCAAGACCGATGCCAGCCCAACCTGGGAGCACATGGATATGAACCTGTTTGTCCGGTAGTCGGTCTGGCAGTTCCGTGCGCGTGCGGGGACCAACCCGGCACGCGCATTTCGTATATAATTAAGAGCATAATATTGTTCTTTCAGGAATGATGGCATGACGGCGTATCTTGTTCGACGCTTGATCCAGATGGTGATTGTCACTGTCCTTTCGGCGATGCTCGGCTATTCGTTGTTGTACCTTGCGCCGGGAGGACCATTGTTGTTTTTGCAGCAGATGCAGAACACCGGGCAGCGCCGGGTGACAGAAGAAGATATTGCGCGCCTGAAAGCGCGGTATGAACTTGACCTCTATTTGCCCATCCGCTTTACCCGCTGGCTGATCGGCTTCCCCGCCGGTCCAATCCAGGTCGGCGGCGTGAACCTGATCTCGCCGGATACAGTGGTTGGGTGCGCTATCCCCGGTCAGGTGCGCCTGCGTTACCCCGATGGCACGGTCGAAATCCGGGAAGAAGGGTGTGTGCGTGATGTGACCCTGGCAGACCTGGCCGAGCGCCGCACTAGCCGCGGTATTCTGTTCGGCGATTTCGGGTTATCGCAGCAGATCGCGCGCGACCGTCCGATCAGCGATCTGTTGATGACCCGCTTGCCCTACACGATCCAGTTGATGGGCGTCTCGACGCTGCTGGCGATTCTGATCGGTGTGCCGATCGGCATCTATTCGGCGGTGCGCCAGTATTCACGCTTCGACTATGCAATGACCGGTATTACGTTCGTTGGCTCGTCGCTGCCGACTCTCTTCATGGGTGTGATGGCGATTCTGATCTTTTCGGTGCTGGCAAAGGACGCCGGGTTGCCGTACCTGCCATCCGGCGGTGCGCAGGGTATTCGTAACTACGATATTCCCTGGATTGGCACGGTGCAGGCCGGTTCGACGCTGGATCGCACCCTGCGCTTTATCATGCCGTGCGCGGTGTTGACTTTCTTCAATATCGCCGCCTGGAGCCGTTTCATTCGCTCCAGTATGCTCGAAGTGCTGCGGCAGGATTATGTGCGCACAGCGCGCGCCAAAGGCGTGCGGGAACGCGCGGTGATTACCAAGCACGCGCTGCGCAATGCGCTGATCCCGTTTGTGACCCTGCTTGCGGGTGTGTTGCCGACGCTGGTGGCCGGCGCGGCGATTACCGAATCGGTGTTCAACTGGCCCGGCATGGGGCGATTGCTGGTCGATGCGCTGGGACGTAGCGACTACACGGTGGCAATGGCGATCCTGTTCATCAGTACAGTTCTGGTGTTGATCGGATATCTCATCTCCGATATTCTGTACACGGTCGTCGATCCGCGCATCCGTCTCGCGTGAGGAGCGTAACGCATGGCTACCACGACATCGACACCGGCGGCGCCTGGCGCTATCGAGCGATTGCGACCGCGATCCGAAGGGCAGTGGGCGGTTGTCTTTCGCCGGTTTCGTCGCCACCGTCTGGCAATGGCGAGCCTCGCCATTCTGATCCTTATCTTTACTGCGTCGATCCTGGCGCCATGGATCGCTCCCTTCCCACGTGACGATATCGGGCTGAACCGCACCCGTCTGCCGCCGATGAGCGCCGATCCGGCGACCGGGCAGATCCATATCCTCGGCACCGACCATCTGGGACGCGATTTCTTCACCCGCGTGATCTATGCGGCGCGTGTGTCGCTCATGGTGGCGATTTCGGTGACGACCCTGGTAGCGATCATCGGCACGACCCTGGGTTTGCTGGCAGGGTTCTTTGGCGGTTGGGTCGATAATACGATTAGTCGTGTGATGGAGTTCGTGGCAACAATCCCGGACCTGCCAATTCTGCTGATCCTCAGCGCAATTATGATCCAGAATGCCGATCTGATCGTCCTGCCTTCCTGGATCATCGGTCCGGTTGCGTGGATTATGGCGGTGCCGAACCGCGAGGCGACGCAGGTGGCGCTGCTGATCCTGGTGCTCGCGTCGCTCGGTTGGGTTGGTGTGGCGCGCCTGATGCGCGGCATGGTGCTTCAGGTCCGCGAAATGCAGTATATCGAGTCGGCGCGCGCGCTTGGCGGCTCGAATGCCTGGATTCTGCTTAAGCACGTCTTTCCGAATGCCTTCCCGCCGCTGATTGTGGCGTTTACCCTTGGTCTCAACGGTGCGCTGGTCAGCGAGGTGGCCATCAGTTTCCTCGGCTTCGGCGTGCAGGACCCGACGCCAACCTGGGGTAATATGATGGGTTTTGCCACCAGTTATATGTTCAATCACCCCTGGATGCCGCTCATTCCTGGGTTGCCGATCTTTCTCTGTTCGCTGGCGTTCAATTTTATTGGCGATGGGTTGCGTGATGCGCTTGATCCGCGCTTGAAACTGTAAGAGAATAGAACGAGACGTGACGACTTCATCTGTTCCGGCTGCGGCAGCCGCTCCGCACACAATGGCTGCCCATAGCGATGTTCTCCTCGAAGTTCGAGGGTTGAAGACCTACTTTTATACTGAAGCCGGTGTCGTGCGCGCGGTCGATGGTATCGATCTGAAGGTGCGTCGCGGTGAGGCGCTTGGTATCGTCGGCGAAAGCGGGTGTGGCAAGAGCGTGACGTCGCTCTCGATCATGCGCCTGATCCAGGACCCTCCCGGACGAATCGTCGAGGGTGAGATTATTTTCGATGGCATGAATATTCGCTCGCTCAGCGACGAGGAGATGCGTCATATTCGCGGTAATCGCGTCTCGATGATTTTCCAGCAACCAACCACGTGTCTCAATCCGGTGTTTAAGGTCGGTGATCAGATCATCGAGGCGCTCGAGATTCATCAGGGGTTGCGCGGCGAAGAGGCGCGCAGACGCGCGGTTGAACTCTTGTCGCTCGTCGGTCTTCCCGACCCGGAACGGCGCATCAATCAGTATCCGCACGAATTGTCGGGTGGGCAGGCGCAGCGTGTGATGATTGCCATGGCGCTGGCATGCAATCCCGAACTCCTGATCGCCGATGAGCCGACGACGGCGCTCGATGTGACGATTCAGGCGCAGATTCTTGACCTCATGCGCGAATTGCGCGAAAAGATCAATACGGCGATCATTCTGATCACCCACGATATGGGGGTGGTCGCCGAAATGGTCGATACCGTCGCAGTGATGTACGCCGGGCAGGTCGTCGAGTATGCCGATGTGCGCAGTATCTTCGCCGAGCCGAAGCATCCCTACACCCAGGGGTTGCTGGCGTCGATCCCGGTCCTTGGCGAAATCGTCGATGAACTGGCGACCATTCCCGGTACGGTGCCAAGCCTGATCAATCCGCCAACCGGGTGTCGCTTCGCCGACCGCTGCGCACAGCGGTTTGCGCGCTGTGATGAGCCGCCGCCGATGTTCACCCTGAACGGTGGGCGGCAGGTGCGCTGCTGGCTGTATGCGCCCGATGCGCAACCTGCTTGATTCAATGGATGAACGATGATGGCAACTGTCATGCAGCGCAGCGTGTCGGGTGATACGCTGCTGGAAGTCAATAATCTGGTCAAGCACTTCCCGATCAAGGGCGGTATTCTCCGCCGCACGGTCGCGGTCGTTAAGGCGGTCGACGGCGTCAGTTTCTCGCTCAAACGCGGTGAGACGCTGGGGTTGGTCGGTGAGAGCGGGTGTGGCAAAACGACGACCGGACGCACTATTCTGCGTCTTGAGAAGGCAACCGATGGCGAGGTGATCTTTGATGGGAAGGATGTGCTCGCCGCTTCTGGCAGTCAGTTGAAGGCGTTGCGCCGCGATATGCAGATCGTCTTCCAGGACCCGTATGCCTCGCTCGACCCGCGCATGACGATTGGCGAGAGTGTGGCGGAAGGGTTAACCATCCACGGCATTGGCAGCAAAGTCGAGCGGGTCGAGCGGGTGCGCGAAGTGCTGGCGAAGGTCGGTATGCATCCGAGCCATATGGAGCGCTTTCCGCACGAGTTCTCCGGCGGGCAGCGGCAGCGCATCGGCATTGCGCGCGCGCTGGTGATGAACCCCAAGTTGATCGTGTGCGATGAGCCGGTGTCGGCGCTCGATGTGTCGATCCAGTCGCAGGTGCTCAACCTGCTGCGCAATCTGCAACAGGAATTCGGGCTGACCTACCTGTTCATCGCGCATAACCTCAGCGTGGTTGAGCATATCAGCAATCGCGTGGGGGTGATGTACCTGGGGAAGATGGTCGAATTGGCGGACCGCACGGAACTTTTCCGCCGTCCGCTCCATCCGTATACGAAGGCGTTGATCTCGGCCATTCCAATTCCGAACCCCAACATTCGGCGTGAACGGATTATTTTGCAGGGTGATGTGCCCAGCCCGATCAACCCGCCGAAGGGGTGCCGCTTCCATCCACGTTGCTGGATGGCGCGCGATATTTGCCGCGAGGTCGAACCCGCGTTCGAGGAGAAAATGCCTGGCCACTGGTCGGCATGTCATTTCGCCCAAGACGTTTCACCATAACGGAGATTGCCCATGTCACAACCGTTGCTCGTCGTCAAGAACCTTGAGACCCAGTTCAAGACCCAGGACGGCATCGTCAAAGCTGTCAACAATGTCTCCTTTCATGTCGATCGCGGTGAGACTCTCGGCATCGTCGGCGAGAGCGGTTCGGGGAAGAGCGTCACCTCGCTCTCGATTATGCGCCTCATTCCCAACCCTCCGGGGAAGATCGTCGGTGGACAGATTATCTTCGATGGCGAGAACCTGCTTGATTATACCGACGAAGAGATGCGCCACATTCGCGGCAACCGGATTGCGATGATTTTCCAGGACCCAATGACATCACTCAATCCGGTGCTGACAATCGGGCGGCAGATCACCGAGTCGCTCGAACTTCATATGAAATTGACTCCGCGCGAGGCGCGTAAACGGGCAATTGAGCTGTTGCAGATGGTCGGCATCCCCAGCGCTGAACGCCGACTCGATGACTACCCGCACCAGTTTTCCGGCGGAATGCGGCAGCGCGTCATGATTGCGATGGCGCTGTCGTGCAACCCGGAACTGCTGATTGCCGATGAGCCGACGACTGCGCTCGACGTGACGATCCAGGCGCAGATTCTCGAACTCATTCAACGGTTGCAACACGAACTCGGCACAGCCGTCATTATTATCACTCACGACCTTGGGGTCGTCGCCGGCATGGCCGACCGGGTGGTGGTGATGTATGCCGGGCGGATTGTGGAAGAGGGACCTACCGACGAGATTTTTGCCCGTCCACGCATGCCGTATACCATTGGTCTGTTGCGCTCGATCCCGCGCCTTGATGAGGACGAAGATCGGAAGTTGACGCCGATTCGCGGTCTGCCGCCGGACCTGATCAATCTGCCGCAGATCTGTCCGTTTAGCCCGCGTTGCGATTATTTCATTCCCGGCAAATGCGACCAGCAGGTCCCGCCGTTGCGCGAGGTTGTTCCCGGTCATAAGGCGGCCTGCCTGTTTGATATTACGCTTGAGACGCCGCTCCCCATCACCGGCGATGAAGTGCCGGCGTAGTTGTGCAACGATGAAGGGCGAGTGCCATGAGTGATACTTCGACCGACCTGATTCAGGTGCGCAACCTGAAGATGCATTTTCCGGTGATGAAGGGCGCGATTATCAAGCGCACCGTCGGGCATGTCAAAGCGGTTGACGGAGTGACGTTCTCGATCAAGCGCGGCGAGACGTTAGGGCTTGTGGGAGAGAGCGGATGCGGCAAATCGACCACCGGACGCGCCATTCTGCAACTCTACAAGCCAACCGCCGGCGAAGTGATCTTCCAGGGCGCCGATCTGACCCGTCTTCAGGGTGAAGAGTTGCGCCGCATGCGGCGTAAGGTGCAAATGATCTTTCAGGACCCGTATGCTTCGCTCAATCCGCGGATGACGGTCGGCGACATTATCGGCGAGCCGATTGCCGTGCACAATCTGCGCCAGGGAAAGGCTGCCATCCGTGAACGGGTGCAGGAATTGCTCGAACTCGTCGGTCTCAATCCGTACTTTATCAACCGCTACCCCCACGAATTCTCCGGCGGGCAGCGGCAGCGCATCGGCATCGCGCGCGCGCTGGCGGTCGAACCGGAGTTCGTGGTGTGCGACGAGCCGGTGTCGGCACTCGATGTGTCGATCCAGGCGCAGGTGCTTAATCTGCTCGAAGACCTTCAGCATCGCCTGGGTTTGACGTACCTGTTCATCGCGCACGGTCTGGCAGTCGTAAAGCATATCAGCGACCGGGTGGCAGTGATGTATTTGGGGAAGGTCGTCGAACTGGCGGAGGGAAAGACACTCTACGCCATGCCGATGCATCCCTACACGCAGGCGCTCCTGTCCGCTGCTCCCATTCCCGACCCGACGGTCGAGCGGAAACGGCAACGCATCATCCTGGAAGGCGATGTGCCAAGTCCGCTCAATCCACCTCCGGGATGCCATTTTCACACCCGTTGCCCGATTGCCATCGACCGCTGCAAGGTCGAGGAGCCGCCCTTCGAGGATTACGGTGATGGGCATTTCGTCGCCTGCTGGCGTGCGCGCGAGTCGATTGAGTTGATGGAACGGCACGCGGTGCGTCCGTCGTAGGCGAGCGGCCAGAGGCGAGAGGGGTCAGGCGGGAAGGTTGAACGGGGAACAGTCCGCGGTGCGTCCGTCGTAGGCGAGCGACCAGAGGCGAGAGGGGTCAGGCGGGAAGGTTGAAGGGGGAACGGTCCACTAGGCGAGCGACCAGAGGCGAGAGGGGTCAGGTGGGAAGGTTGAAGGGGGAACGGTCCACGTTGAACGTTCTACGTAGGAAGACGACGGTGGGCAGGCGAGAAGGCGGAAGATGGCAGACGCGAATGTTGCAGGTGGAACCGTTACACCTTGAATGTGATGCGCGGAGCATGCAAAGGGTTGCATACTGACCGTGCAACAGTGCGAAGGAGGAAGGTGAAAGGCGGCAAGTGCGTCCCCACTCCCTACTCCCTCACATGTTCCTGGTTCTTGTAACCGCCAGAAAGCAGGTATCATGACCATCGGCTGGAGCGAGGCGCTGATCATTCTCATCCTGGTGGCGTTTTTGGTGGCGCTGGCATTTCGTGGTGGCTATGTCCGCGGGCGGATGAAGCGCCCCGCAGCGCTGCGTAGTCGCCGTGATCGCGCCACGCCCGATTGATGCGCACTGGCGCAGGGGGATGCTTGATGAGGGTGAAGAAACCACCGGTGATGGTTGTACGCTCGCCTGTGAAACAACCATTCGTCCATTACTACGATCTGCATCCTACGCAAGAGGATCTGATGGGTGAGAGCGTAGCCCAATCTACCCTGATTCACTATCTGTTAAGCGTGCTCACCTATCTGTTCCGTACCACGACTTGCTTCATTGTTAGTAATTTGAACCTTTATCAGCGCCGTCGCCGCTACGAATATCCGCTGGCGCCGGATATTGCTTTGTTCAAGGGGGTGACCATTCCCAATCCCGCAGCACGCGAATTCCGCAGTTGGCGTTTGTACGAGCCAAACCGACCACCGCCACAGGTGATGTTCGAGTTCAGTGCCGAGGAGACATGGAAGACGGACATCGAGGAGAAACCGGCACGGTATGCAGCACTGGGCGTGCAGGAATACATCGCCTACGATCCAAATGATCCGCCAAGGGCACGAAGCGCACGAAGGGGAATAATGAAGCGTATTGCCTTCGCGTTCCTTGGCGACCTTCGTGGACACCTTCGTGGTTACAGGCTCAACCACCAAGGGCACGAAGCGCACGAAGGGGAATAATGAAGCGTATTGCCTTCGCGTTCCTTGGTGACCTTCGTGGACACCTTCGTGGTTACAGGCTCAACCACCAAGGACACGAAGCGCACGAAGGGGAATAATGAAGCGCATTGCCTTCGCGTTCCTTGGTGACCTTCGTGGTTGCTTGTTGCAGTGAAGTCATGGAAGGCTCAACCACCAAGGGCACGAAGCGCACGAAGGGGAATAATGAAGCGCCTTGCCTTCGCGTTCCTTGGTGACCTTCGTGGTTGCTTGTTGCAGTGAAGTCATGGAAGGCTCAACCACCAAGGGCACGAAGCGCACGAAGGGGAATAATGAAGCGCCTTGCCTTCGCGTCCCTTGGTGACCTTCGTGGACACCTTCGTGGTTACAGGCTCAACCACCAAGGACACGAAGCGCACGAAGGGGAATAATGAAGCGCCTTGCCTTCGCGTCCCTTGGTGACCTTCGTGGTTGCTTGTTGCAGTGAAGTCATGGAAGGCTCAACCACCAAGGGCACGAAGCGCACGAAGGGGAATAATGAAGCGCCTTGCCTTCGCGTTCCTTGGTGACCTTCGTGGTTGCTTGTTGCAGTGAAGTCATGGAAGGCTCAACCACCAAGGGCACGAAGCGCACGAAGGGGAATAATGAAGCGCCTTGCCTTCGCGTTCCTTGGTGACCTTCGTGGTTGCTTGTTGCAGTGAAGTCATGGAAGGCTCAACCACCAAGGGCACGAAGCGCACGAAGGGGAATAATGAAGCGTATTGCCTTCGCGTCCCTTGGTGACCTTCGTGGACACCTTCGTGGTTACAGGCTCAACCACCAAGGACACGAAGCGCACGAAGGGGAATAAAAATGAAGCGTATTTCCTTTGTGGTTATACCAATTACCTGTGAACCTCCGGCATGGTCACCCCGAGCAGCACGAGGGGTCGTGCGCGATCCGCGCAGATTCCTCGCTGCGTTTACCCTGAGCGAAGCGAAGGGCTCGGAGTGACACGCATGCGGCATCTTCAATCGTCATTGGTATTACTTGTGACCTTCGTGATTGCTTTTCGCAGTGAAGTCAATAATGGTTTTTGAGCAAAGAATCCGGTATCGTCCGGTGCAGCCCGCGGCTTCAGCCGCCGGGTGCAGAGCGAATGCCGGATTATTTTGTACAGGTTCATCAGTCGCCAGGCAGCAGATGGCGCAGGTGTTGCTGCCCACCGTGGTCTTACTACGCTCCCCGCAGCACATCGCGTATCGGGCGCCAGCCGATGACGTGAATCCCCTGGTCCTGCACCCACGCCCGCAGTTCTGCGCTGCAAAACGCCTGGTAATCCGCCACACGCGCACGCCAGTCGCCTGCAATTGCGCGCAGTTCCGGTGTGTCAATCGCCGGGTGAATGATGACATAGGTTAACCCCGGCGCCAGTGAGCCAAGCAACTGTTTCGCCGTTTCGACCCGATCCTCGTGCCGGTCGAGCGGCATGCCGATCAGATGATCCACCATGACGACGCCCTGCGCTTCCAGTTGCGGAACAATATTGCGCGCAAAAGCGATCATTTCTTCTGGCATGCCCACCGCTCGCATGCGCTCTTCGCTCAAACGCGGCACAAGCGGCGGCACACGCGCGTGGGCAGCGGCGGCAAGGTAGGCAGGCAGGAAATGGGGCGCAAATGCAGACCCCATATGTGAGTCGAGGTGGGTCACATCGATGCCATGTGCGAGCGCCCTGTTGATCTGATCGTGCAGTTCCGCAGCAACGGCATCAGGGCGGGCACGTTCCTGAACGGCAGGCGTCGTGCGATGGAAATATCCCTCATCGTCCAGCAATCCTGATGCCGGATCACGAGTGCTGAGCGGTCCCCAGCGGTATGCGTCCCACTCACTGGTGAGCGTGGCATGGACGCCAATATCGGCGGAAGGGGTTGCGCGGGCATACGCGGCAACGGCGGGAAACCACGCGCAGGGAACCATTGTCGCTGCCGAGGAGACCAGTCCGGCATCAAAGAGTTCGGCAACGGCTGGAATGGTCGCCTGACACATGCCGAGATCGTCGGCGTGGATAATGACCACCCGGTCATCAGGGCGAAAGCCAAGGCGTTTGAGAATAGGGTTCATCGGGTTGCTCCATTGCTATGGCGATAAACGTTCGATAATCCAGCGACCGGCGTCACGCCGGTAGCGCAAACGGTCATGCAGCCGATTCGGTCGTCCCTGCCAGAATTCGATGGTATCGGGAAGGACGCGGAAGCCGCCCCAGAATGGCGGGCGCGGGACCTCGCGGTTGGCGTAGAATTGTTCCAGTTCGGCGACGCGCTGTTCCAGTTCCGTGCGGCTGCCAATGACGCTGCTTTGGCGGGACGCCCACGCACCGATGCGGCTGCCGTTCGGTCGTGAGGCGAAGTAGGCGTCGGATTCTGCGGGTGAGAGGCGCTCGACGCGCCCCTCGATGCGCACCTGCCGCTCCAGCTCGGGCCAGTAGAACACGAGCGCCGCCCATGGGTTTGCTGCCAGTTCCATTCCCTTCCGGCTCTCATAGTTGGTGAAAAAGACGAACCCGCCAGCATCGACGCCCTTGAGGAGCACCATCCGCGCCGAGGGTTTGCCATCGGGCGTGGCAGTCGCCAGGGTCATGGCGTTTGGTTCGATCAATCCTGCGCCGACCGCCTGGTCGAACCAGCGCTGAAACTGTGCCAATGGATCGGTGTCAACGTCGGACTCGCTCAACCCGTGTCGTGTGTAGTCTTTGCGGAGATCGGCGATAGACATCGTGTGCGACCTTTCCAGAGGACGACTCTCATGGGAATGGTATCATCATAGTACATGCCATGCTGTGCATTCAACCCACAACCCGCGCGTGGGTGCATGGGCGCATCTGCGGCGCCCCCCTGCCTTCCGTTCCTCTCGCGCCCATGCCTCGCGCCTTCTGCCTGTTATACCAAGTGCCTGTGACCATCCGGCATAGTCACCCCGAGCAGCGCGAGGGGTCGTGCGCGACCCGCTCAGATTCCTCGCTGCGCTCGGAAGGACAAGCATGCGGCATCGTCAATCGTCATTGGTATTACACACGCTCATAGACCGCCAGTATTTCCTGTGCTGCGCGATGCCAGGAGAATGATGCAGCGCGTGCGAGACCGGCAGCGCGCAGGGAAGCCCGCAGTGTCGGATCGGCAAACGCACGATCGATGGCTTCCGCCAGCGCCTGCGGATCGTCGGGATCCACGAGCAGCGCCGCGTCGCCAACGACCTCGGTCAGACTTCCGGCGTGGCTACAGATCACCGGTGTGCCGCATGCCATCGCTTCCAGCGGCGTCAAGCCAAACCCTTCGTAGCGCGACGGATAGACAAAAAGAGTGGCGCTGCCGTAGAGCGCGGGCAGATCGGCTTCAGCAACCGGTCCAAGGTCCCGGATTCGTGGGTGATCGAACGCCAGCGCCCCACGATAACGGTGGCCCGCCAGGATCAGCCAGGGCGCATCACTCTGTTGCGCGGTCGCCGACAGTCGCCACGCCTTCACCAGAGTATCAACGTTCTTGTGCGGTTTGTCGGATGTCACACAGAGCGCAAACGTCTCTGGCAGTTGATGCCGCGCCCGGATTGCCGCCGCATGCTTCGATTCTGTAGGACGGAAGCGTTCGTCAGCAGCGCCGTACACCACATCGATCCGCGCAGCGGGCACATGGTAGACCCGCGCAAGATCAGCACGTGAATGTTGTGACAATGTCACGATCCGCTGCGCCGCGTGTAGCGCCATTCTGACCGACAGATCAAAGAACAGGCGCGCGCGCAGCGACGACTCACGCGGGAAGAGGCGTGGGATAATGTCGTACAGCGTCACAACGACGGGGCAGGGAAGTCCGGTGTAGGGAAACGCATGGTAGGGTGTATGATACACATCGGCGCGCGCCAGGCGCAGCAGGGCGGGTAGGGCAATCTGCCCGGCGACGCTGAACGGTGAAGGCGCGGCGAGCGCCCGCACCTTCGGTGAACGAAGCAGACTCGTCAGATTGTAGCGCGTATTCGGCACAGAGCGGCGGACCTGAGCATCCCGGAGGACAATGAAAATGAACCGGTGCGGCCCGTCGAGCATGGCGAATGCCGATGCCAGACTGAAGGCATAGCGCCCAATGCCTGGAAAATGATCATTGACGAAGCGCAGATCGAGCGCAATATTCATAGGAAATGCCGGGATCGGGTGCGCAATGCCCCACTGTAAACTACGACTCAGGTAGAACGCATCCCATCCGACGACCGGGCGGCGGCAGGATTGAGCACACCGAGAACCTCATCGGGGTTTTCGGGATCGCCGCGCATGATGACAGACAAACGGCGCATCTGCGGGTTAAGCATAGCGTTCATCCTTAACCTCGTGATATAATATCAGAACAACCGGCAGAAGTGCCCTGAACGCAGAAGGGAGCCGTGCATGGGGGACAAAAGTCCAAAAAACGTCAGCAAGCAGAAAAAGCAGGCAGCAGCAAAGAAGGGGTCCGGTAAGAAATAACTGCATGTGCTGACAGGTTCCGGCTCACGAGGAAGATGGGATGGATGCCTGTCTTCCTCATTTCTCTGGCGCGCTGTCGAGGATAACAGGGTCTGCCATGCCTGTCAAGACTGCACGATCAATGAGCGCTTCCTGTTCCGCAATTATCAACACTCAAGCAATGCCTTGCTTATACCGTTCACTGCTTCTGATCAGCCTGGCAACAGGGATGACCGCATGTACGTTGCCAGCCTCGCCGCAACCGGTGACCCCGCGCCCGACAGCGCCGGTTATTCTTGAAATCACCCCTGCGCCAACACTGGATGCCGATGCAACGGCGACGGCATACGCCAGCCTGCTGGCGCCCTCACCAACGCCAAGCGGGCTCTACATCGTTCAACCCGGCGACACCCTGAGCGAACTGGCAATCATGTTCGGCACAACCGTAGCCGACATAATGGCAGCCAATGGATTGACCGATCCCGATTCGCTTCAGGTGGGGCAACCGCTGATCATTCCCTCGCTGATTGACACCTCGCCATCATTGCGCGCCACGCCGACCGGGGTTTCGGGGTTGGCGGAGGCGACGCCGGCGCCCGCCGCACCAACGCTGGCGACGCCATGAAGAGCGCCAAAACTGGCGCTTGACAGACGGCGTGATTTTCGGTATATTCTCAGTGTCAATCCTTCAGAATTGCCGATCAGGCGTAAAGGAGGTGATGCCCATGAGTAATAAGCGTAAGGGCGTCACCGCTGAGGTGACGCGGTAAGATCACCCACGGTGATGCCCAGAATCAACAAAAAACCCTCGCAAACGCGAGGGTTTTTTGATTGCGGCGCAGCAACGCGACTATTCCTCTTCTTCCTCTGCCCGTGGCTCGCGGCGCTCACGCACCAGTTCCGGCTCGGCGGTCGTCTCCTCGGCTGCCGGCGCTTCTTCCTCCGCAGCACGCGCATGCGCAAGACTGACGACCAATTCATCACCAGGGGTTGCCAGCGTCACCCCCGGCGGCAGCGCCAGATCGCGGACGTGAATGCTCTTATCGAACGCATCGAGACCGCTAATATCGACGGTGAGATGCGCCGGGATGTTCGATGGAAGTGCACGAATCTCGATAGCGTTCAACACCTGATTCAGCACTGCTTCGCCGCTTTCGACAAGAGGCGATTCGCCCTCGATGTGCAGCGGCACCGCGACTTCCACTTCCTGGCTCAGATCGACCGCACGAAAGTCCGCATGGATGATGTCGCGCGTCACCGGATGGCGTTGCAGCGCGTGAATAAATGCCGCCAGCGGTTGGCGACCGGCAATGTGCAATTCGACCAGCGCCGTGCGCCCGGCGCGGCGATAGACCGCATTGAAACTGCGCGCATCGACCTGCACGGAAATCGGCTCGATGCCTTTGCCGTAGACTGTTGCAGGCAGAATGCCGCTGCGCCGCAACCGTTTGACCTTCTTGCCCACAACCGCGCGCGGTTCGAGCGACAACGTATACTTTTCTGACATACCGACACGATACTCCTTCTGAAACTGCAAATACCTTCGCCGTAAGCTAAGGGCATTGCCCGGTCGCTCCGAGTCGCGCATTGTACTATAGCGCGCGGCGCCATGCAAGCGAGAGCGAAAAAATAGAAAATATGGGCTTGACAAGAACAAGCGTGTTATGTCATAATGACTCTACTACAAAAGTTCTATCGAACAGGCTTGCGGTTCCAAGGAACGGCGCCAGAGAAAGGGCAGCACGCATGCGATCGTCAGATCAACTTTCAGCGCGGCAGCGCGATATCCTTGCATTCATTGAAGCGTTCACCCAGGAGCATGGCTATCCGCCGTCCATCCGCGAGATCCAGGATGGTCTGCACATTTCCTCGACCTCGGTCGTCGCCTACAATCTTCGGGCGCTGGAAAGCAAGGGATTAATCGACCGCGATGGCAGAGTATCGCGGGGCATCAAACTCAAGAATATGCTGCCGGTCGCGCTCAATCCGGCGCGAGGCGGAAGAGTGCCGCTGCTTGGCGTTATTACCGCCGGTCAGCCGCTGCCCAACCCGGAAGACACCAGCACTGCGGCAGTTGAAATGATCGAGGTGCCGCCCGATGTCGCACCGCCTGAGAAGTTGCAGGATGTCTACGCCTTGAAAGTGCGCGGGCACTCGATGATCGATGCGCTGATCGACGATGACGACATTGTGTTGCTGCGCTACCAGGAGACGGCTGAGAATGGCCAGATGGTTGCGGTGCGCATCGAAGACGATAATGCGGTGACGCTCAAGCGCTTCTATCGCGAGGGCGATAAGGTGCGCCTGCAACCTGCCAATGTGACGATGGAGCCGATCTATGTCGATGCGACAAAAGTTCATATTCAGGGTCGTGTCGTCGGAGTGATGCGATCCATGTGGTAGCGCCGTGCCTCCCCGGAAGGCGGCAAACTCATGCTGACAATCCCTCATCTGGCGCTGATACTGATCGCGTATCTTGCCGGCTCCATCCCGTTCAGTCTGCTGGTGGCGCGTGCGCGGGGCGTCGATCTGCGCGTTGCGGGCAGCGGTAACGTTGGTGCAGCGAATGTCTGGCGCACCTGTGGCTTCGGTGCGTTTCTATTGGCCCTGAGCGGCGACATGCTGAAAGGCGCGCTGCCGACCTTTGCAGCGCAAATGCTCAATGTGCCGCCGCTTGCGGTTGTGACCGTCGGTGCAGCAGCGATGTTGGGGCATGCCCGGTCGATCTTCCTCGGGTTTCGCGGCGGCAAAGCAGTGGCGACCGGTGGTGGGGCGTTGCTGGCAATGGCGCCCCTTGTTGCGCTCGCAGGGCTGGCTGTCTGGGGAGCGACGTTCAGCATCGTGCGCATTTCGTCGGTGGCGTCGCTGGCAGCGGCCGCCGCGTGCGCTGTGGTGGCCGCCGTCTTCTTTGCCCAGGGCGCATTGCCGATGACTTATGCGCTCTTTGTATGGGGCGCCGTGGTGTCGATTCTTCTCCTCCACCGCGCGAATATCCGGCGCCTGCGCGCAGGCGCCGAGAACCGCTTTTAGATGACGTTCAGTTCACGGCGCAAGACGCCGCGGAAGCGGTTGATGCGCAGCGGGTCGATGTCGATCGTGTGGGCGCGTCCGTCGAGAATCTCTTCGGCAATCAGCAGACCGGTGGCCGGCGCATGCATGATGCCGTGCCCGCTGAATCCACTGGCATCGACATACCCTTCAAGTTCGGGATGTTTCCCCAGAATCGGCATATGATCGGGCGTGATCTCATACGCGCCCGCCCAGCAGAGTTTTTCCGCCAGCCCGGCGCGTTCCAGGATCGGGAAGCGTCGTAATCCGGCTTCGAGGACGGTGTCGAGCCATTCCCAGTCGACCGCCAGGTTATACCCCGGCGGTTCGGCGTAGTTCGATTTGCCGAATAATACATTCTCGTGTTCTTTGCGCATATAGAAGCCGGTGCCGACATCGATGGTCAACGGGATCGGTCCCGGAATAGCGGGGAACGGTTCGGTGACGTAAATGCAGCGGCGGTATGGGCGCACCGGTATCTCCAGGCCTGCGAGCATCCCCACTTCGCCTGCCCATGGTCCGGCGGCGTTTACGACAATCGGGCAATTGATGACGCCGGTTGGCGTTTCGACCCCCGCGACGTGATCGCCAACAACCCGGATGCCGATGGCCGGTGTAGCGCGCTCTAGCGCGACGCCAAGCTCACGCGCGCGGTTCAGGTATCCGATGGCGATACCATGCGGATCGCAAAACCCGTCGTCGGGACCAAAGGTTGCGCCGATCAGATCGTCGGTGCGCATGCCGGGAATAAAGCGCCCGGCTTCTTCCGGCGAGAGCAATTCGACGCGCACCCCCAGGCTGCGCTGGAGCGCCACATTGGCGCGGTAGGTTTCCCAGTCTGTCTGATTGTCGATCAGGAAGAGATAGCCGATCTGCTGCAAGCCTGAATGCCCGCCAACTTCGTCGGTGAAGTGTTTCAGGCGCTCGATGCTGTAGAGCGACAATCGGATATTGACTTCGGTGGAAAACTGATGGCGTACACCAGCGGCTGATCGGGCGGTCGAACCGCTGATCTCGGTCTCTTCCTTTTCCAGAATCACAACGTTGGTGCAACCGCGTACTGCCAGATGGTAGGCGATTGAGGCGCCAATGATACCGGCGCCGATAATGACAACATCAGCGGTTTGAGGTGGCATACACGTGTCCCGATATTTCAGACATAACGGCTTGCGCTTCAACCGCGCCGCGAGGCCTTGCCCTGAGCGAAGCGAAGGAGCAGTGAAGCGGCGTCGGCTGGAAGCGCGTGTTGGGCGGCTGGCAAATCTAATTCGTTTGCAACGAGATCACTCTCATAGTCAGCAGTTTCTTCTCTGAAAAGGAGTCTCTGGAAGACCCCTTCCGTATATTCTACAATCTGTCTTTCTGCAAGAGTCCGTACTCTATCACATTCCTTACCCAAAAGGCGTGCAAGAGCCATCAGATCAAGTGAATTAAGAAGTTGTGCCGTAATTGGCCGCTTTGCATCCCAGAAAATGAATGCAGACCAGAACTCTCTGGCAGGTTCGGATGTGACCAATTCGTACAATAGGTTGCATTCTTCTTCAGACTGACATGGGAAAAAATAACATGTGTCATCGAAAACCACCGGGCGTTCCAGAAACGGTGGAACTTGAACAAACTCAAGTTTCTTGTATAAACCCGAAAGAGCAATCTTCCAGGGAGCAAATGAATATGGTCCAACTCCAAAGACTGAGAAGCGCGGACGGTTCCTGTATATTGAACTCTTTCGTTCGTCCAAAAGATGTGCATGGGCAGTAAGGTAATTCCAGGCCTTGGGAGCGTCCAACCTAAGACGGCTCGGGTCGTCACTCATTGCCCGTTGAGGAACAAGCATCCACCGATGCGGCTTCCTATGCGCTGCGAGATCAGAACTTTTGAGCAGAGGAAAGAGCACTTCGGGTTCAATATCAACGAATTCTCCCAGGCCATTAACAAGATTCCCACACTCAATGCGCAGCTCAAAGACGTTGCTGCAATCATGCTTTATTCCTGACCGCCAGCCCCTAAAGCCTGTCCCTGTGAGGTCTTTCCGTTTCAGGTATGATTTGACATCAGCCACAAGCATTCCATCCTGCAAACCGAATAAGCTATGGGGCTGTTGTGCATGAAGAGAAGGAAAAACCTGGCATTCTTTGCTGTTGCCGGTCGAATTGCTGCGAACTACCAGAAGGCAAGCGTCAACTGAAGCTCTAAAGTATTCCCGCGCATCCAGGATATAAAGTGATGCCGACTCGATCCGCAGCCCGTTTTGCCAAGCGTACAAGAGAACTTTACGTGCTACTGTCGTTTTACAAAGCATTGCAAGTAAGCCGTTCTTGCCATTAAGCCATTCGATGTTCTTTCTAAGCATCCATTCCGAAATGTCGAAATTACTTTTGCCGGTGAGCGCATCAATACCAGGGAGATTGTCGAGGTTTGATTTCATCGGAACATTGCTACTGCCCCAAGTGCTCAACGCTGCATTCGTCACCCAGGGTGGATTGCCGATAACAAGAATGGGCTCAGGCAACGCTTTAACAATCTCAGACCAACTCGTGAGAAAGAAATCAGACTGATGAACTTCAATAGACGCATGAGGAAATGCGGGTGCGACAGCATACTGCGCTTGCAACACGTGGTGCGGATTGATCTCAAAGCCAAGAACACGCGATACATCTGGGAATGTTTCGAGAGATGCTTTGAGAAATGAACCCGTCCCACATGTTGGTTCGAGAATCGAAGCGGGACGAAAACCGGTCCGAGCAATGAGAGAACATACTTCCCTGGCTAATCTGATGGGCGTTTGAAAATCTCCAAATTCGGCTTTGCGTTGTTTTTGATCGCGCATTGCTATCTCAGCCTTTCAAGTCCTACAACCGAACCAGCCTTCTCAATGACTCGACTGTACTGAAGTCTCCATTGCAGGGCATTCGAGATGGTAAGATAGCCAACCTCAGGAGGATTGGCGAGGATCTCGTCGGCTAGCGCTGATGTTTCAATCTCGTCTAAAGTCTGCGCTCTTCGATGAAAGCCAAAATGTCATCCTTGTTACCATCATTTTCAAGTATTCGACGGAGTCCCGTGGTAGTTTGAAAGTCTGCTGTCCGCTCTTTACTGACAAAAATCGTGTGCAAAACGTTCAAATTCCCCGTGGATGTCTGTGGATCATCTGTCTTCTCGTATACAAACACGAGTAGAGAATAGCCCAGACCATAGATTTTCTGTCGAGCAGATTTGAAAGGACACGATGATTGCGGTTGCCTCACGCTCGTTACCTTCATGTCGGTTTCAAGCTCAGGAAAGTCTATGCCCCTTGCAGAACTTCAAAGTCGTACTTTTCGCGGAGATACGATCTGAACTTGTGCTCGAAGTACGTACCAACTGCTTTCCCATCAGTAACGCCGTACAATGTCGGCTCTCGATGCCCTGACTCGATGGCGGCGAATGTATGTGCTTCTGTCTTCAGCAGTTCCAGTGTCAACGTTGGTTTCATTGCTTGGCCTCACGATTTGCCGCCCAACTTCACTTCGACCGACGACGTGATGGCGAGCGGGATACGTGTCGCGTTTCGGCGACGTCGTCCGCCGGGATTTGCGGCTCTTCGCCGGCCAGCGCCTGCGGATCGAGATCGGAAGGGGTGTGGTTCTGACCTGTTGCTGACCTGGTGCGTTCTTCTCTAGAGACCCCTTTCGCAGTTCCATGCGACGCGCGCGCATCGCGCCAGGCAAGGCGTTCTCGCACCGTCGCCTCGAACCCGCGCCCGGTCGGTTCGTAATAACGCCGTCCGCGCAGATTGGGCGGGAAGTGTTCCTGTTCTACCTGTGCATCGTCATCGTCGTGCGCATACTTATAGCCACGCGCGTATCCAAGCCTTTTCATCAACGCGGTAGGCGCGTTGCGCAGGTGAAGCGGCACCGGCTCATTGCGCGTCTCCGCCTGTGCATCGTCATCGTCGTGCGCATACTTATAGCCACGCGCGTATCCAAGCCTTTTCATCAACGCGGTAGGCGCGTTGCGCAGGTGAAGCGGCACCGGCTCATTGCGCGTCTCCGCCACATCATTGAGCGCTGCGGCGTATGCGACATAGACTGCGTTGCTCTTTGGCGCCTGCGCCAGATAGACGACCGCCTGCGCCAGCGCCAGGTCGCCTTCGGGTTGACCGAGAAAATGAACTGCCTGTTGAGCAGCGATCGTCAGCGGCAGCGCGTGCGGATCGGCCATGCCGATATCCTCGATTGCCATGCGCACCACCCGTCGCGCAATATACAGCGGGTCTTCGCCGCCGTCGAGCATACGCCCAAGCCAGTACAGTGCCGCGTCGGGATCGCTATCACGGACGCTTTTGTGCAATGCTGAGATTGCATCGTAGTGCAGCTCGCCATTCTTGTCGTACTGTACCGCGCGGCTCTGCAACGCATCGCGGATGTCGTCCACTGTAAGCAGGCGCTTCCCGCCGATGCCTGGCGATTTGGCGAGCGCTGCGGCTTCGAGCGCATTCAGCGCCGTGCGTGCATCGCCGTTCGACATATTGATCAGATACCCGCGCGCATCGGCAGCCAGCAGCACGTTGAGGGCGCCAAGCCCGCGTTCGGCATCGGTCAACGCTCGATCAACAATCACGCCAATCTGCTCATCGGTCAGTGATTCGAGGACGAAGACGCGCGCCCGTGAGCGCAGCGCCGGGTTGACCTCGAACGACGGGTTTTCGGTCGTCGCGCCGATCAGAATAATCGTGCCATCCTCGACATAGGGCAGGATCGCATCCTGCTGCGCCTTGTTGAAACGATGAATCTCGTCAATGAAGACAATCGTGCGCTGCTGGAACATGCCGAGGCGGTCCTGCGCTTCCTTGACCACGCGACGGAGATCGGCGACTCCAGCGGACACCGCAGAAAGTTGCTCAAAATGGGCATGCGTCGTATCGGCAATGATCCGCGCCAGGGTCGTCTTGCCAGAGCCGGGCGGACCCCAGAGAATGATCGAGAAGAGCGCATCGTTGGTGATGGCGCGCCGCAGCAATTTACCTTCCCCGACGATGTGATCCTGCCCGACAAACTCATCGAGCGCGCGCGGGCGCATGCGCGCGGCGAGCGGCGCCTGACGGCTCAACGCTTCCTCGCGCTGCGTATCGAATAGGGTTTTCTGGTTCCTGGGCATTGAGAATAGATGACACAGTATCGTCAATTGCTACGCATGATACCAGAAAATCAGAAAGTCGGCGGGCAGGTCATCCTCCCTTCTGGTACCATCGCACCACATGGGGCATACGCAAATGGGATGTTGGTGCTATTGCGAATGAAGGCGCCATCACGTATGCTTAGAACCAGAAAAGGCGCTGTTCAGAGGAAACATCCCGGCTCCCTTCCCTGTACTCTTCCCGTTCATTTCCTCTGGCTCCTCCGAATTCCTCTTGCATCCCCTGGTGTGTGAGCCGGAATGCTGAACAGAAGCCTGGATCTTAAAGACGGGGCAGGCAATCAAACGCCTGCCCCGGTTTTTTTAACGCCGGCGCTGCCGAATCTGTCCGGTGATGGCGAGCAGAACGATCGCTCCCAGCACTGCCACGCCAAAACTGCGCACATCCCATCCGAAATTCGTTCCGCCGAATCCCAGCAGATCCATAATCAGTCCGCCAACGAATGCGCCCAGGATGCCGATGATGATATTCATCAGGCATCCCTGGCGTTCCTCGATGCCGACGAGCAGGCTTGCAACCCATCCGGCCAGTGCGCCGAAAATAATCCAGGAAATGGGTCCCATGGCGTTGTTTCCTTTCTGTCAGGTCTCATACCAATGACCTGTGACCATCCGGCATGGTCACCCCGAGCAGCGTGAGGAGTCTTGCGCGACCCGCTCAGATTCCTCGCTGCGTTTACCCTGAGCGAAGCGAAGGGCTCGGAATGACACGCATGTGGCATCTTCAATCGTCATTGGTATCAGACTACTCCTATGATCACGCACTTCACTATGAGAGTGCGAGGGATGCACATTATGCGGCGCGGTAACGTTCCATTCTTCTGATGCGCTGCCTGCCGGGCATTATACGGTGAGATTTCCCCGTGTCGTCTACCGGACATCACCCCCTCCTCCAGCAAGGGAGGGTTGGGGTGGGGCATCCCCCTTCGTAAGGGGAAGGCAAGGGTGGAAACGAGCCGGGCGCGTGCGGCATGCGCTTCTCCACTGTTTACGCTCCTGCTACTGAAATGACGAGGGAAAAAGTAACGCAGGGGAACGCCAGACAAAGCGCCAGAAGATAGAGCGCTTATCCTCCCGCTCGCCGCCTGCAAACGATGCCCTGGGTGGTTCACACGATTTTTGGGAATACGAACCATGATTGGTCACAAGAACGTTTGCGTTATAATTGCCCGGCACACTGCCAGGTTGCAGCAGTCTGACGTTCACGCCCGAAGGAGACTGCCGATGATCGTTGTTGCGTCCGACACCCATCTTCAGCACAATCCGCCCCACGAGTTCCTCGATGGCGCGCTGATTCCAATCTACGAGACGCCGGAACGTGTGGCGATTATTCGCGCCGCGCTCGAACGTGCTGCCATTGGTCCTGTCGTCGAGCCGCGCGCGTTCGGAATCGAACCGGTGCGCACCGTTCACGATGACGGATATCTGACCTATCTTGAGACGATCTACGACCGCTGGGTTGTTGCAGGCGGTGCGCCGGAAGCGGTCATTCCCGGAACGCTGGCAGTGCGCTGGATGTCGCGACCGCACGATCACCCGCTGGCTGCACCCGGGTATTATACGTTCGATACGTGCGCTCCAATTGTGGCAGGCACTTATGCCGCCGCGCGTGCTGCCGCCGATGTAGCGCTGACCGGCGCCGAGTTGCTCCTGATCGGTTCACGTTGTGCGTATGCGCTCTGTCGCCCGCCGGGACATCATGCCGGGCGTGATCTGTGCGGCGGGTACTGTTTCCTCAACAATGCTGCGATTGCAGCGGCGTATCTGGTGCGCAACGCACCAGACGCGACGTGCGCCATTCTCGACATCGATTTCCACCACGGCAATGGCACACAACAGATCTTTTACGAACGCAGTGATGTGCTGTTTGTCTCGATCCACGCCGCACCGTCGTACCAGTATCCCTTCTTTCTGGGCTACGCCGATGAGCGCGGCGCCGGCGCCGGTGAGGGGTATAATCTGAACCTGCCGCTGGATGCGGGCGTAGGGGACCGTGAGTATCTGGTGGCGCTCGACCGGGCGCTCGATGCGATTGCAGCGTTTGCGCCGCGTTTTCTGGTGCTTTCGGCAGGGTTCGATACGTTCGAAGGCGATCCGGTCGCCAATCATGGCGACAGTTTTGCGCTTAGCATGGCAGTCTACCCTGAGATCGGGCGGCGCATTGCTGCGCTCAATCTGCCGACACTGGTCGTTCAGGAGGGAGGATACGCCATCGACGCACTCGGCGATAATGTCGTCGGGCTGTTACAGGGTCTCGAGGAGTAAGCAGGTATGACACGCCTTTCGTCAGGGGGCCGCATCGAAGTGATCTGCGGCTGCATGTTCAGCGGGAAGACCGAAGAACTGATCCGTCGTCTGAACCATGTGCGCCTGGCGCGCCAGCGGTTGATCGCCTTCACTCCGCGCCGCGACACGCGCTACCGGCTCGGCAGCCTCGTCAGCCACAATGGTCTTTCAGTCGAGGCGCGCGTGATCGATTCGATCCGCGATACTCCGGCACATCTCAATACCGATATTCATGTGGTGGCAGTCGACGAACTGCATCTGCTCGACGACCCGCCCGACGCGGCGCGGGAGGTGTGTCAGGACCTGGCAGACCGTGGATTGCGCGTCATTGTCGCCGGGCTGGATCAGGACTTTCGCGCGCAGCCGTTCCCGGCAATGGCACAGTTGATGGCGGTTGCCGAACAGGTTGATAAACTGTATGCGATTTGCGTCCGTTGTGGTGCGTATGCGACCCGCTCGCAGCGCCTGATCGACGGCAAGCCAGCGCCGGCTGATGCGCCGACGATTGTTGTCGGCGGGCAGGAATTGTACGAAGCGCGCTGTCGCGCCTGCTACGAACCGGCGCGCTAGGGCGCTCGCTCATGGAATAATAGGTGCTGTTGTCTGCTGCTGGTACGGTGCAGGATCGAAGCCGACCCACCTGATTCCTGCGACGCCGTCGAAGCGGCGTGCCATGACTGCCAGCGCTTCGGGGTTGTTGTCCACCAGGATGAAGCGCCGTCCGAGTTCGAGCGCCGCAATCCCTGTCGTGCCGCTGCCGGCAAAGAAATCGAGCACCAGCGATCCCGGCTTCGACGATGCCTGAACGATCCGGCGCAGAATACCGAGTGGCTTCTGCGTCGGGTAGCCGGTCTTTTCGGCGCCGTTGGTGGGCACAATCGTGTGCCACCAGCAATCGGTTGGCAATTTACCGCGCGCCGCCTTTTCAGGACCGACCAACCCCGGCGCCATGTAGGGGATGCGTTCAATTTCATCGACATTGAACACGTAGCGGGAGAGGTTTTTGACATAGAGCAGAATATTGTCGTGCTTGGGGGGCCAGCGGTTCTTTGGTCGTCCGCCATAGTCATATGCCCAGATAATCTCGTTCAAAAACGACTCACGCCCGAATATGGCGTCGAGCAGCACCTTGCAATAGTGGACCTCCCGGTAATCCACGTGAAAGTAGAACGACCCAGATGGCGCCAACACGCGATGCGCTTCGACCAGGCGCGGCTCCAGGAATGCCAGATAATCGTCGAACACGTCACTGAACCGTCGTGATCCCAGGATGATGCTTTTGTACCGCTGTCCCTGGAATCCCACGCGGTCGCCATCGTCGGAACGCTCCGTTTTGAGTTGGACGCGCTGCTGATGCTTGCCGGTGTTGAAGGGGGGGTCGATGTAGATCAGATCGACGGACCCGGAAGGAAGAGCGCGGAGAATATCAAGATTGTCCGCCAGATAGATGGCGCCGGTGGTGTTGTGGTCGATCATAAAGTGCTGCGCTTCACGCACAATGATGCTGAACCATGATTTGGACAGTCTCCTGGCGACTCTACAGGATTTCGGTCATTTGTGCAAGGCGACGGGTGTGGATTCTGGCAGGAGGTGGGGACGCTCCCGCTGATGGGGCGCGGCGGAGCACACGAATGTCCACGGATCGAGACGGATGGGACGGATTGAGGGTCTTCTCTTGCCGGCAGTCCACACACTACGCATCATACCAATGACCTGTGACCATCCGGCATGGTCACCCCGAGCCGCGCGAGGGGTCGTGCGCGACCCGCTCAGATTCCGCGCTGCGTTTACCCTGAGCGAAGCGAAGGGCTCGGAATGACCAGCATGCGGCATCTTCAATCGTCATTGGTGTCACTCGTCCAATCGTGTATACTGTCTCCGGCAGGGCGTCGTGAAAACGCTGCCGCCAACGCTGTTGCTGACCATTCAAGGTGCTGCTGTGTCTTCCATCGATCTGTATCCCCTCATCACGCAACCACGTCTGGTACAACCGCTCTGGGGCGGGACGTTCCTTGGCGATTGGCTGGGACTGTCGCAACCGCGACCTGAACGCCTTGGCGAGGTCTGGCTGGTCTATGAGGCGAACCCGATCACCGAAGGAGCGCTGGCAGGGCAGACGCTTGCACAGGTGACGCGCGACTATGGTGCGGCGCTGGTTGGTGAGCGCACGATTGCGCGGTATGGCGCCGATTTCCCACTGCTCGCCAAGTTTATCGACGCGGCGGATCGTCTGTCGATCCAGGTGCACCCTGATGACGCCTATGCGCACACGCATGAGGCTGCCACCGGGTTCCACGGCAAAACCGAGGCGTGGCACATCCTGTGTGCTGCATCAGGCGCCGATGTGGTGTATGGTCTGGCGCACTCCTGCGACCGCGCTGAACTTGCCGCCGCAATTACCGCCGGTGCGCTTGAACCATTGCTGCGGCGGTTGCCGGTGTCCGCCGGTGATACGATATTTGTTCCGGCAGGGACGCTTCACGCAATCAATGCCGGGATTATACTGTTCGAGATTCAACAGAAATCAGATCTGACCTACCGCGTCTACGATTATGGACGAGTCGATGCCGCAACCGGCAAGCCGCGCGAGTTGCACATCGAGAAGGCGCTCGATGTGATCGACTATTCACCCGCGCCGCGAGGTGTCGTGCCGCCATTGCCGCTGGAGGCAGGGCGCGATTTGCTGTTGGCGTGCAGGTCCTTCGCGCTCGAACGTCTGGCGTTCGCCGGAGTTCTTGAGCGCACGGTCGATCCGGCGACATTCGAGATCCTGACCGTGATCGAGGGTGTGGTAATGTTGCGCTGGAATGGTGGAATTCGTGCGTTGCGGCGTGGTGAGGCGGTTGTTCTGCCAGCCTGTCTCGGTTCGTATGCGCTCGCACCAACAGGGGAAGCACGGCTTCTTCGGGCATACGTGCCGGACCTTGATGCGCTGTGGCGCGAATTCGCACAACGCGGCGTGGACGCGACACGCATAACAGAGACGGTCGTTGAACGTTGAACGTTCGCGGATGGCGCGGAGCAAGCGGTGCGAGAGGCGCAGGTGGCAGGGATAGCGCAAAGGTTAAGTCGAAAACTCACCCCTGACCGCCAGTTCTCGGTTCTCATACCAATGACGATTGAAGATGCCGCATGCTGGTCATTCCGAGCCCTTCGCTTCGCTCAGGGTAAACGCAGCGCGGAATCTGAGCGGGTCGCGCACGACCCCTCGCGCGGCTCGAGGTGACCATGCCGGATGGTCACAGGTCATTGGTATCAGTTCTCAACGGCTATGCTGGTCGAAGATTTCATCAACCGCAAGAAATCATCCTGGGAACGCCTGAGCGTGATTGTGGAACGTTCGCGGCGCGGCGGACTGACGTCGCTGGAAGATGAGGAAATCACCGAACTGGGGCGATTGTACCGCAGCGCGACCTCAGATCTGGCAGTCGCGCGGCGTGATTTTCCCGGTCACCGGGTTGTCGATTATCTCAATGGACTGGTGGCGCGCGCGCACGCAGAAGTGTACCAGCGCCGCGCAGATCGTAGCAGTGGTCTGGCGCGCTATTTCGCCGCCGATCTGCCGCGCACCTTCCGCGAGACGTGGCTTTACACGCTGGCGTCGCTGCTCATGTTCCTGATCCCGGCGCTGATCGGCTTCTTCATTACCCTGAACGATCCACCTGCCGGTTCTCTGTTGGTTCCAGGGATCGACAGCGTTATCAGCGATATTCGCGCCGGTCGTGAATGGTGGAAATCGATCAACGACGAGGGACGGTCGGCATCGGCGGCGTTGATTGCCACAAACAATATCCGAGTGGCTATTCTGGCATTTGCCGGCGGCGTGCTTCTCGGTGCGCCGACACTATTCGTCCTTGCGCAGAACGGGTTGTTGCTCGGCGTCGTGGCGGGCGCAGCGCAGGCATATGGATTCAGCGGCAACCTGTGGGGCTTTGTGGCGGCGCACGGCGTTATCGAACTGAGCGTCATCATTATTGCTGGAGGAGCAGGTTTGCAACTCGGTTGGGCAGTGGCGCGTCCAGGGCTGATCAGCCGACGCGCCGCGCTGATGCTGGCGGCTCGTCGGGCGGTTCGCCTGCTTCTTGGTTGCGCGCTGCTATTGATCATCGCGGGAGCGATCGAGGGATTCATCTCGCCGTCGGATCTGTCTCTGGCGCTCAAATGTGCAGTCGCTCTTCTCAGTGGAACTGCGTTGTACACCTATCTCCTGCTGGCAGGGCGGGAGCGTAAGCGAAAAAGTTGATGCCAGGGCGTTTCTGATGGCGATGCTTTACACCTGTGCGTCGCGCGAGCGGCAAGGGCAAGCGGCGCCTGTGCGTCGGCGCGTCAATCGTTGCGAGCCGTTCCAGCCTTGTGGCGCTGCTCACCACCCTGCCGGAAGTTTCTCCGTGTGCATCGGCGCGTCAATCGTTGCGAGCCGTTCCGGTGGATGCGCCAGGTTTCCGCCTGCCTGTTTCCCCCATCATCGCCAGGCGCACGCCGGTCTGCAACGTGCCGGCGGTGCGGATGCCTTCCAGGCTCACCCCCAGTTGCACCAGCGTCTGCGCCACCTGCGGCTTGTGCCGGTCAGCACCACCTGCGCGCCCAGCAGCCGCACCGCCTGCGCCGCGCGCACCAGGGCGTTGGCCACCTGCGTATCGACCACCTGCACCCCGGTGATGTCCACAATCGCCATCTCGGCGCGATGCGCGGCCACCCCCTCGAGCAGCGAATCCACGATCTGCTGCGCTCGCGCGCTGTCGATGGCGCCGACCAGCGGCATAATCACCGCCGTCTCGCTGATCGGGATGAGCGGCGTCGAGAGTTCGCGGATGGCGGCGCGCTGCGCGTCGATCACCTGCTGCTGCAAGGCGAAGCGCTCCTCCTCGGCGCGCTTCTGTGCGCTGATGTCGCGCAGAAAGCCAATTATCCGAAGTCTGTCATTGGGTGACATCTGAGCGTACATGGTTGCGGCCACCGGCACGATGCCGCCGTCCTTGCGGCGGATGCGCACTTCGAGGAACGCGGCTTTGCCTTCCGCCAGGCGCGCCAGAGTGACCTGCACCGCGTGACGATCCTCGTTGTGAATGTAATCGAAGCCATTCATGCCGATCAGGTCGTCGCCGTAGCCGGTCAACGCCTTGTAGGCGGCATTGGCGTAGAGAATGGCGCCGGCGAAATCGGCGACGCCGATGGCGTCGGGGGCGTTCTCGACGAGCGCCTCGAAGAGGCGCAGGCGCTCCTCGCGCTGCACTTCGGCGGTCAGGTCCTCGAACATACCGGTCATGGCGACAGGATGACCGGCGTCGTTGCGAATGACGAAGGCGTTGATCCGCACCGGGATGGCGTGGCCGTTGCGATGGCGCAGGCGTCCGCTCCCGCGCCAGACGCCATCGTTCTGAATGTGCCTGACAATTGCCTCCAGCAAAGGCAAATCATGCTCAAAGTAGAGCATCGTCATATGTTTGCCATCCAGCCTGTCGTAGCCGGTCAGCGCCGAGAATGCAGGATTGGCATAGGTGACGACGCCATCGAGTCGGACGATGCTGATAGCCTGTGGCGCGGTTTCGACAAGCACACGAAACCCATGCGCCTCCTCACAAGTTTTGTGATTGATCACGGATGATGCGGAAGCCATACCGGTGCGAGCAGCGAGTTGCGCTTCCAATTCGCGGACACGCTGGCGCAGCGCGGCGTTCTCGGCTTCGAGATCGGGGGTGGTGTCAGGTGTCATAGTCATTGCAGTACACTATTTTCCATTGATAGTCAGATGATGCTGGCGCCTCCGGCGTCTTTCGGCGCCCAGATACGCACAGTGTTCGAGCAACCCTCACGGTCACAGGTGAGAACGCTGACACGGCGTGGTCATTCTGTGTCGTGCGCCGGATATTCGTTGATATGATACCCACAGAGTGTACCGGATGATTACCGGACACTATCATGAAAGGCTCAATCGCGCCTGTTCGCCGCGTGGACACGATGCGCAGTCAGAATGGCTAATCCCGCCAGGAGGCTCATCAGCACAAAGTGAAGCGCAACCCGTCCGGCTTCGACAGTCTGACCCTGTTCTCCTGAGCCAATGATGACGCCACCGACTCCCGCGCCAAGCGCCGTTCCGAGTTGACCGGCGATCTGCAATGCCGATGATGCTCTCCCTTCGTGTCCCGATGCGGCGTTCTGAAGCATGGCGAGCGACAGAGCGGAATATGCCAGCCCAATGCCGCATCCGGCAATCCCCCAGGTGGCAATGCTGAGCAGCGGTGGCGCCACCGGTGCAATCGTTGTAGTCGTCGCGCCAATTCCGATGAGCATGACGAGTAAACCGGCGGCAGCAATCGAGCCAGGCGGATGGCGGCGCACCAGACGCTCCTGCATCCACGCGCCTGCCGTCCACGTCAGGGTTGCAGCGGTCAGCGCCAGCCCGGCAGTGACGACGCTCAAGCCGCGTATCGCAGTGAGGGTCAGGGGAACAAAAGCATCGACACCGAAAAAGGAGAGGTTGAGCAATCCCATGGTCGCAATGACGGCGGGCAGCCCTGGCGCAGCGCGGAGCGTGCCGGGCGGCAGGACATACCGCAGGGCGACAACGGCGATGATGATACTGGGAGCGATCAGGGCGATGCCGGCGAGCGGCGCAGCGATCAACCAGCCCAGCCCGCTGATCGTCATTGCTGCGCCGGTAGCGAGCACGAGCGCCATCCTGATCTCGTTGCTGCGTGTGCGATAATCGTGCGTGTCGAAGGACCTCTGCGCTGGCGCAAGGCGCTGTAACGATGGCAGCGCCATCAACGCCGCGACGAGCGGCAATGGGATCAGCCCCAGGAAGACCCAGCGCCAGCCGATATGTTCCGTGATCATCCCCGCCAGTCCAGGACCGACCATGCCCGGCACAACCCACGCGCTCGAAATGATCGCCAGCATGCGCGGACGCGCATCGGCTTCATAACCCCGACCGACGATGATGTACACGACTGCGCCGATGATGCCGCTGCCCAATCCCTGTACTGCTCGACCGATGATCAGTGACGGCATGGTTGGGGCCAGCCCGGCGATGAGCAAACCGGCGACAAAGAGGAGCGTTCCGGTGATGAACGGTACGGCGACTCCCCGGCGATCCGCCTCCGGTCCGGCGACCGTGGCCGCCACCATATTTGCCAGCATGAAAGCGCTGAATGCCCAGCCGTACCACGCCAGACCACCAAGCTCACGCGCTGTGGCCGGCATCGTGGCAGCGACTGCGAGCATCTCGAAGGCAGTAGCGACGATAATCAGCACCAACCCAACGGTGAGCATACGCCGTCCGGCGCTCCAGATACCTGATGGCAGGGCAGGTGAGGAAGAGAATGTCTCTTCGACCATGGCAGCGTGGCCCTTTCTGAACCGTGAGCCGCTATTATCGCATATTTCGGAAGAGCGGCTGGCACCGCACGGGCAGGTCTCAGACCTGCCCGTATCAGCCATGCCCTGTGGATTATCCCCATGTATGAGGATGGGGTCCTGATGCAACACAACTGACCAGGCGCAGCGCCTTTGCGCTCCACACCTGGATGTGAGAAGTGCTGCCGGCGAATGGTGTGTCAGACCCTCTCTCCAGCGACGTTCATACAAGAAACCACAGAAATGATATACTCACACAATCTACATATGTTTCGCTAACGTTCGACATCCACCGGACACGTTAAGGTGAGGGTCAGCGCCATGAACCGCCGTATGCAGCGCAAGCCGTCATCCACAGAACCATCATCATTATCATTATCGCATGTTTCCCATCCAGCACTCGCTCCACAAAACGCGATTGATCGTGGGCAGCCCGCTCCCGATGCCAATCAGACAGGAGCGATGCCCGGTGGACACACGTTTGACTCCCTACAGATCGGTGTGAATGAACGCCAGCCCCCCTCATCAGCAATCATGCCCTCCACATCGCAACATTTGTTCGATGATCTGCGCGCGCGCGCTTCACGCGCCACGAACTACGATCTGAGCCGTGTCCCGATTCACTGTGATAGCCCGCTGGCATCCGCAGGTGGCGTCGAAGCGTTGACCGCCGGGCAGGAAATTCACGTCGCTCCAGGACAGTACCGACCGGAAATATCGCACGGCGCCCACGTGCTGCTGCACGAACTGGCGCATGTTGTGCAACAGGGAAGCGGCGCCGCGCGTGACGCCGCCGATCCCGACCGGTACCACCGTCTCGAACAGGATGCCGAAACCACAGCGCGTCGCGCTGCCCATCTCGACTCTTCTGCACCGGCAACCGGTTTACGCGCGTTGGCGCCGCCGACGCCAACCTTCCCGCAGGCGTTCGACCCACGCTACCATCGCCAGGCGACGGTCCATGGACTGATCGGAAGCGGATTTTCGGCAGAAGAGATCGGGCAAATCTACGCTGCCAACTGGGAGCGCGACTTTTCCCAGGCGCATCCTGCGCTGGCAAACATTGTGCTGACCTGGAAGGCGCTCAAACTCGCGGCGTTCAATCAGGAACCACTCGATCCCGCCATCGACCGGTTCAACCAGGCGGTCGATACGCTGATTGGGATGATTCCTGATCGTGTCAGCGAACTTGCCAACTACCAGTCGTATGGCGGCTACAACTTCTATGAGCATATGGATAATCCGGCAGGCGAGGAGGCGCTCCGGGGGGATAGCGCACGGTCCAGAGCGAACCGCGAAGATCTGCTGGTCATTCCTGAGGGCGAGCGCATTCCGCAGTACATGGTCGACTCGCGCGAGTACATCAAAGCACAACTCTTCCGCGCCGCGCAGTCGTACCGCGGCGATATGCGCGGGCAGAGCGCCGAAGGAACCGCTGAAGCGTTCCGCAGTCGCGCTGCCGAACTCGAAGAGCGCATGCCAGGCGCTCCCGTTGCGCGGGGAGGGCTACGCACGACGGCGGTGGCGCAGGAAACGGCAATCCAGGTCGCCAATACTCCGCTGCAAGAAATCATTTTTGAGGACGACACAATCACCGTGCCGCGAGGAACCGGCAATGGCGCCGATGAGGGAGCGGCTCTGTCAACCAGCGGACCAGCGTTTCATGCCGAGGTGGACCGGCGTTTCTGGGACCAGACCGGCTACAAAGTCAATCAGCGCCTCGATCCGAACCTGCCTGAAGATCAGCCGTATGTCAGGATATGGTTGCGCATTCGGAATCAGGTGCGCGCCGAGCGCCAGGCGGCGCTGCGTGAGCGCGAAGCGCGGACAATTACTATGCCTGCTGAAACGATTCGTGGAACCGTTCCACGCGGACCAACGGGGCGCTGGGGATCGGATGGAGCAGACGCCATGGGGCGAGCGGGTCATGCGCTCGAAGATTTTTTCGCCCACTCGAATTTTGTGGAACTGGCAATCGGGCAACCCGCGCCAACCCTGCTCTACGATCCTGAGACCGGCGGGGTCAGGCAGGTTGAAGGTCAACTGGGAACCGGGTCCTTCGGCGAAAATGATAAAAATCACTCGCTGGCGCACAAAATACGCGCGCTCGCCGATGAGATCGAAAGCGAAATGCCGCTGGTCAATCGGGTGGCAGGGCGCACGAACGTTGATCCAACCCCTGAGCAGGTGCGCGTCGGCAGCGAAGCGCCGCCTGTGCCTCACAGCCACGACGAAGATGCACATGAGGGAAAGCCGGGATTGTTCGACTGGATCAAGGCGGCAGGTGGAACAGGATTGCGTGCCGCCGGACGCATCATTGGCGGCGGCGTGCTGGCAGGTGCAGCGGTGGGAGGAGTTGCGGGCGCGATAGGCGGAGGGGTCATCGGAGCGAAGATTGGAGCATTGCTCGGTCCGATCGGCGTGATTGGCGGTGCGGCGCTTGGGGGTCTGCTCGGCGGCATCGCGGGTTTCTTTGCCAGCGGCGGGATGGAAGGGATGCGCACACGCATCAAAGAGACATTCCGCGACGTGATCGCCACACCTCAAGGGATAGCGATGCTGCGGCGGATCGCCGAGACGCTCGAACGCATGACGCGCGCCAACGAAGAAGCGGGGTCGCACACGGCGCTGGCGAAGGATCAGCCAGGACACGATGACTCGCCGCTGGGGCGGTTGCGCACGATCAAGTTCGAGTTGGCGCAAGAACTCGCTGCCGCCGCTGACCGCATGATCCTGGGTGGAATGCGGCAAGTGTTCGACGCGCCTTCGCCAGAGTCGGCCAATGTGCTCCTGCACGACATCTACGCGCAACTCGATGCACTGATCGCGCCACCGGGCGATCATCCGCTCCAGCACCTGATCGATCATCGGCGTGAAGAGGCGATCCAGGCGCTCGAGGCATATCAGACGCATTCGCATTGATGGTCTGCTGACGCTATTCGGTTCATCTCTTCTGCAACGGCGTCTTTCGGGCGCGCACAAAGGCGCAGCACAGCGGTATGGAGGTGGAAGAGAGGTATCTTTGCGCATTTGTGACCTGATGCTTGTGTGCGAAACCGCAGGAACCGATATGCTCTGTGCTATAATGTACAATCAATACATCATTGCGGATCGCAATCGGCAACGCCGGGCAGAGTGTTGCCCTTGCCGCACACAATGCGCCAATCCAGGCGCCAGGAACATCCAGCATATGTCAGTTGTCTTGCACACCCGGCAGCAGATTGCACTCATGCGGGCTGCTGGCCGCCTGGTGGCTGAAACATTCGAGGTGCTGCGCGAGCACGTGCGCCCTGGTGTGACCACCAGAGAACTCGATCGCATTGCCGAGCAGTTTGTGCGAAAACACGGCGCAATACCGGCGTACAAGGGATATCGCGGCTTTCCTGCCACGATCTGCGTTGCCATCAACAATGTCGTCTGTCATGGCATTCCAGGCAATGAGCGCCTGAAAGAAGGGGATATTATCGGCATCGACATTGGAGTGCGGCTCAACGGTTGGTATGGCGATGCGTGCATTACGGTGCCGGTCGGAACGATCTCCCCGGAAGCGCAACGATTACTGGACGTGACCGAAGAGGCGATGTGGCGCGGCATTCGCGCAGCGCGCGGCGGGGCGCGGCTGGGGGATATTGGCGCAGCGATTCAGACCTATGTCGAAGCCAATGGCTTCTCGGTCGTGCGGGAATGGACCGGGCATGGCGTCGGGCAACTGTTGCACGAGGAGCCAACCGTGCTGCACTATGGCAAGCCCGGCACGGGGATGCGTCTGCGCCCCGGTATGACGTTTACGATTGAGCCAATGGTCAACGCGGGCCGTCCTGAAGCCGTGCTGGATAAAACTGACGGCTGGACGGTGCGCACCGCCGATGGCTCGCTCTCGGCGCAATTCGAACATACGATTGCCATAACCGAGGGCGAGCCGGAAGTACTGACGCTGCCATAGGCGATTACCCGTTCTTTCGGCGGTTGCGCAGGAACGGCGGGATATCCAGGTCGTCGGGGCTGATATGGGCGCCTTGCGACCGCGCAGGTTGCGGTGGTTGCGGTCGCGTTGCTGCGGTCTGCGGCGCGGCCGGCGGGTGCGGTTCCGCATATGCCATGTCACGCTTCGGTTGGGCAGGCTGTTGCTGTTGCGCGCCGGACATATAGATGCGCTTACGCGCATCCGTCGGACGGCTGGCGTCGAAGCCGGTGGCAATAAGCGTGATCTTCACCTGTCCAGGCGGAAAGGTCGGATCGATCACTGCGCCAAAGATAATGTTCGCCTCCGGGTCCACTGCCTTGGCTACGATATCCGCCGCTTCGTACACTTCCAGAATGCCAAGGTCTTCACCGCCGGTCACGTTGAACAGTACACCCTTCGCGCCATCGATCGATACTTCGAGCAGAGGCGAAGCAATGGCTTCGTTGACGGCATCGACCATGCGGTTGTCGCCGCTGCCGATGCCGATCGCCATAAGCGCCGATCCCTGGCGCGCCATGATGGTCTTCACGTCGGCAAAATCGACGTTGATCAACCCGCGCTGCGTGATCAGGTCCGAAATGCCCTGAATGCCCTGGCGCAGCACGTTGTCCGCCATCTGAAACGCCTGGAGCATCGACGTATTCTTGCTTGCCGTCTGCAAGAGCCGGTCATTGGGAATGACGATCAGGGTGTCAACCATCGGGCGCAGTTGCTCGATGCCCTGTTCGGCAGTCTTGCGGCGATGGTTGCCTTCGAAGCTGAACGGCTTCGTCACCACGCCGACCGTGAGCATTCCCAAATCCTGTGCGATGCTGGCAATCACCGGCGAGGCGCCGGTGCCGGTGCCGCCCCCCATGCCTGCGGTGATGAAGACCATATCGGCGCCCTTGAGCGCCTCGTAGATCTCTTCAGTCGTTTCCTCGGCGGCTTTCTGCCCGATGACCGGGTTGCCGCCCGAACCAAGCCCTTTGGTGAGTTTGTCGCCGATCCGAATGCGGGTCGATGCGCGCGAGTGCAGCAACGCCTGTGCGTCGGTATTGATGGTGATGAACTCGATACCATGCACGCCTTCGTCGACCATGCGATCAACGGCGTTGGATCCGCCGCCGCCGACGCCGACCACCTTGATGACCGCGAAGTTCTCTGCGGCCTGACTCAGACTGGTGTAATCGATCATTGCTCCCTCTCCTTGCGTTATGGCAGAAACTCTTTCAGCCATCGTTTGAATCGTTCGTAGGTCGAGACCCAACCGCCGTGATCTGGCGGCGGTCCGCCGCCGGAATGGAAACCGCTCATTCCGTGGCGCATACCCCAGCGCAGCAACCCGATTGCGGTTGCATACGCGGGGCTGTTGAGCGTATCCGCCAGCCCCGTGAGATCGGTGGGTGCGCCAATCCGCACCGGAATGCCGAGCATGTCGCGCATCAACTCATCGAGGCGCGGCAACTGCGCAGTGCCGCCGGTCAGGACGATGCCGGCCGGGAGGAGACCTTCATAGCCGCTGCGCCGGATTTCGTTGTAGATCAGTTCTGTCAATTCTTCGGCGCGCGCTTGCAGCACCTGGTTCAGCATATGGCGGCTGATCTGCTGTCGCTCGCCCGGCGCAAATCCTTCGGCTTCGATCACATCCGGTTCCTCCGTTTCTTCGGCGATCGCCGCGCCATACTTCAGTTTCAGATACTCGGCAGTGTTGTGAGGCGTCTGTTGAACAATCACGATATCGTTGGTGAAATGGTTGCCGCCAACGGGAATGACACTGGTGTGCCAGATACCGCCCTGCGCAAAGACTGCAATGTCGGTTGTGCCGCCGCCGATATCCACCAGCACTACACCGCGATCCTTATCGTCGGCGCTGAGCACCGCTTCGCCGGCCGCCAGCGGTTGCAATACCAGGTCATCAATCTCGACGCCGGTTTTCTGCACACTCTTGATCAGGTTCTGGATCGCCATGATCTCGCCGGTGATGATGTGCGTTTCCACTTCGAGGCGAAAACCAGACATGCCGATCGGATCGCGAATGCCTTCGTTGCCATCCACGACGTAGGCGCGCGGGATGACATGGATCACCTCGCGTTGCGTTGGAATGGCGACCGCCTGCGCCGCCTCGACCGCGCGCGCCACATCATGGCGGGTGATTTCGTGATCGCTGCGCGCCACTGCGACAACGCCACGACTGTTGAGCGACTGGATGTGCCGACCGGCAATACCCACGAATGCAGCACTGATCCGATAGCCGGATAGCCGTTCGGCTTTCTCGATGCTGGTTGCAATCGCATTGACGGCATCGTCAATATTGACGACCACCCCCTTATCCAGTCCCTTGGATGGCGTCAGACCGACGCCAAGCACGTTGATGCGCCCATTGTCGTACACCTGTCCGACAATGGTGCAGACTTTGGTTGTGCCAACGTCGATGCCAACAATCGTGCGGTGTGCCATACTCAGCCTCGTTATTCCTACGGTTGTGGCGGCGTATCATTCCGGTAATACGGCGTCGCCGGTCGCAAATCGAGCCAGGTATATTCCGTTGGCTCCTGGATGGTCAGAAAGCGCAGTATCTCGATCTTCTCGTCCAGGCGCTCCTTTCGTCCAAAGACGATCATTCGTCCGTCGGCGGTTGTCACCATGACGCCGTGCTCGATGTCCCAACTGATGGTGGCCGGCGTGACGCCCGCTTCATTCGGCAAACGGAGCGCCAGCGCACGAACCAGCAAAAGCACATCGGGATCGATCCGGTCGTTCGGTTCAATCGTTCGCCCGCTGCGGTCTTCGACGATCAGGGTGTCGGTGACGAACGTGGCAGTGTCAGGACCCAACACCCGCCCTTCGGCATCGACCAGGTAGCGTATGTCGCCGACCTGCCAGCGCACATTGGGCTGGCGTTCTGCCAGGTTAATCGTCAGGATGTCGGGTAATATCAGAGATGCCTCGACACGTTCGATAGATGCATTCTGGGCAAGGCGCGCTTCGACGTTGTCGGTCTGCACCAGCCAGATCGAGGCGCCGGTCACGCCCGCCATCTCCTCGATGTCGGCTGTATCGAGTATCTGCGCGCCATTGATCTGAACCCTGCGCACCACGAACTGTGGCGAAACCGCGATGGCAATCAGCCCGCCGAGCGATGCCAGAAACAACACCAGGCTGGCGATGCGCCCGGATGCCAGCCAGCCGCCGATGGCGCGACGCAGACCCGGCATGGCGCTGACGGCGTTACGCCGCCGGTTGCGCCGCGCTGCGATGCGAGCGCGCGTGTTGGGCTGGTTGTAGTGCAAGTCGTTACGCATATCGCCCTCTGCCGCGCCGTTCGAGCGCCAGTTCGATCAGGCGGTCGAGCAGTTGGGTGTAGGGGAGACCGCTGGCTTCCCACATCATGGCGTACATGCTCACCGGGGTAAAGCCGGGCATGGTATTGATCTCGTTCAGATACAGGTCGCCAGTCTCGCGGTTGAGCAGAAAATCGACGCGCGCCAGCCCGGCGCCATCGATGGCTTTGAACGCCTGCACTGCCAGGCGCCGCACCCGTGCCGCGAGTTCGAGCGTGATCGGCGCAGGAATGAGTATCTTCGATGCGCCGCTCAGGTATTTTGCTTCATAGTCGTACCATTCGCCGGAAGGAACCACTTCGCCGGGAACGCTGGCTTCCGGTTCATTGTTACCCAGGATACTGACTTCGATCTCGCGCGCGGGAATACCCTGTTCAACGACGATCCGCCGATCATACGCCGCAGCTTCGGCGATGCCGCGCGCAAGCGCCGCGCGACCGGTCACCTTACTGATCCCGACGCTCGACCCCAGGTTTGCCGGCTTGACGAACATCGGGTAGGTGAGGCGCTGTTCGACCCAGTCGAGCACGTGTGCCGGTTCGCGTTCCCATTCGCGCCGTCGAATGAGCAGCCAGGGCAACACCGGCAACCCCGCGCCGGAAAAGGCAACCTTCGTCATCGCTTTGTCCATGCCGACTGCCGATGCCATGACGCCGCAGCCAACATACGGGATTTCCATCAATTCCAGCAACCCCTGCACCGTTCCATCTTCCCCCATCGGTCCATGGAGGACCGGAAAAACGACATCGAGCGTTTTGAGGGGTGACTGTTCACCGGCAACCATCAGGGTCAGCGGATCGGTGGTCTCCACATCGTCAACGCCATCCGCTGCATCAGCAGCACCGGCAGACGATCCTCCCGGCAACTTTGCCGGATCGGCCTGCGCCAACAGACGGGTATGCGCGTCGGGGGCAATGATCCAGCGCCCGTGCTTCGTGATGCCGATTGGTGTCACATCATATCGTTCAGGGTCGAGACCATCCATGACCGCGCGCGCTGAGACCAGCGACACCTCGTGTTCGCCCGATTGCCCGCCGAACAGGACTCCCACTCGCACTTTGCGCGTCATCGTCGTCTATCTCCATCTCCATGTCGAGCCACGTCAATTCATCCGACAATCTGAATTTCGAGTTCGAGTTCGATCCCTGTCAGTGCCAGCACCCGTTCGCGCGCCAGATCGATCAGGCGCAGCACGTCATCACTCGACGCGCCGCCGAGGTTGATAATGTAGTTCGCATGGCGCGCAGCAATTTCTGCATTGCCAATGCGCCTTCCCTTCAAGCCTGCGGCTTCGATCAGGCGTCCGGCGCTCTCGGTAGGCGGATTTTTGAATACGCTGCCGCAACTGGCGCCCCATGGCGTTTTGCTGCGCCGTTCGAGTGATGTGCGTTCCATTCGTTGCGCCAGCGCCGTCAGGTCGTCGCGGCGCAGACGAAACGCCGCCGCAAGAATGATCGGTTGGTCGCGCCATGCCATGCTATCGGTGCGTATCTGTTTGAGCACACTCGTCCGATAGCCGTAGACAAAACGTTCGGTGGGCCATTCCTGCGGCTCGCCATCGACCAGCACCCAGGCGCGTTCGAGCACTGTTGCAATATCGCTGCCATAGCAGCCGGCATTGCCGTAAAGCGCGCCACCAATCGTGCCGGGCAAACCCTCCGCCCATTCCAGCCCCGCCCAACCCTGGCGCGCCAGCCGGCGCGCCGTACCCGCCATCGGCGCGCCGGCCTCGACAATCGCGCGCGCTTCATCACCGTTGATCTCAAGACGCATATCGTGCGCGCGAACGCGCATGACCAGTCCGTTGAAACCGGTATCACGTATCAAAACATTCGAGCCGCCGCCGAGCACGAAGATCGGCAGATCGCGCTGATGCGCCCATGTCAGCGCCTGGATCATCTCAGCAACGCTGGCAACCTGCACGAAATAGCGCGTAGGTCCGCCAATGCGCCAGGAAGTATAGGGTGCCAGTGGTTCATATTCCAGATACTGCATACCTCATTCCGCTGGCTGTATTGCACGAATGCGATTGCGCAATGCATCCGCTTCATCAACATGGCGCAGCGTCTCACGTATCCGAAGCGCTTCATTCCAGCGCGCCAGCGCCTGCACCGATTGTTCCTGAGCATAGTGCAAATCGCCGAGCCGCTCGAGCGCGCGCGCGATGCCAATCTGATCCCGATCGCGGCGCGCCAGGGCAAGCGCTCGTTCATAGTGCAGCAACGCCGCCTGTGGTTGACGCAATGCACACGCAGCATCGCCAAGATGGATCAGGGCAATGCACTGCCCACGCGGATTTTGCGTCAACTCCTGCAATTCATAGGCGCGCCGGTAGGACTCCATCGCCTGTTCATGGCGCCCCAGCCGGCTCATCACGGCGCCAATGACGATGTACGAACGCGCCTGACCAACGACATCGTTGATCCGCCGACGCAGATCGAGGCTTTCCTCGGCTGAGACCAGTGCATCGGATGGTTTCTGTTGATTGAGCAGCACCAGTGCGAGTTTATCTTTCAGAATCGCCTGTCCGATCAGACTGCCGCGCCCCTGTTCCAGGCTCAGCGCGCGGGTGTAGAACGTGAGCGCCTCCTGGTGTGCTCCCAGGACGCGATAGACATCACCGATGCCGGTGAGCACCCGCGCCAGTTTCAATTTATCGTCGTCGTTTTCGTGTTCTTCGCGCGCCAGTTGCAACTCCTGAAGCGCCTCCAGGTGCCGCCCCTGCAACTGATGCACTTTTGCCAGGTGCAGACGGGCTTCGGCTTCGAGGTCGCTCAAATCATCGCGTGAGGCAAGACTGCGGACGCTTTGCAACGCTGCTTCCGACTGAGCCAGTTGTCCAAGTTCGCGCTGCATTCGACCGACTCCGAGCAGGGCGCGCGCCTCTGCCTCGGTATTGTTGAGGCGCTGCGCCGCCCGTAGCATCCGGCGGGCATATTCAAGCCCTTCACGATACTGACCGCCAAATTCGAGCACTGCCAGCGCCAGGGCGCAGGCGCGCAGTTCGTATGGATGCCGATCCTTCACGTCAATGCGCTCGAGCAGCGTCAACACCCGCTCCGTCCATTGACGCGCGCCGCCAAAGTCGAGTCGTGTGATGCGTGTCTCCGTGATTGTCAGCGCCGTTTCGATGGCAGACGTATAGGCGCCAGCCTGCTCCCAGTGCCAGGTCTGGATTTCGCGCCATCCTGCGGGTGCGCGAGGGTCGCTGCCGTAACGCGCTTCAAGTTCTTCGGCGACGCGCCGGTGAAATGCAGGTGTGCTTTCGTCTGTCACGTCTCGCTCGATTCCGATTGATCGTCCGCCTGCCCCAATGCCAGGAGCGCCATCTCACCCACACGATATCCATCGCCTGCGCCAAGGGTCAACAGGAGATCACCGGGTTGCAACAATGCCGTGATCGTTGCTGTGGCGGTCGCTACGTCTCCGACAACCTCAACATCAGGATGCGCAATGCGCCCGGCAAGCGCGCGAGCCGCAGCGCGCGGTTCGCCCGTTTCACGCGCCGGGTAGACATCGCCGATCCGCACGATATCTGCCGCGTCGAATGCATGCGTCCAGTTATCAAGCATCGCATACGTGCGCGAAAATGTATGTGGTTGCAGGTAAACGACGATGCGATGCTGTGGGAAGCGCGCACGCGCCGCAGCCAGAGTTGCGCGCACTTCGGTCGGATGGTGCGCATAATCGTCAATCACCGTGATGCCGTTCACTTCGCCTTTAATATCGAAGCGACGCCGCGCGCCACGGTATTCGGCGAGCGCAGCGCCTATCGCGGTTCGATCAATCCCCAGCGTTGTCGCGGCTGCGATGGCTGCCAGCGCATTCTGCACGTTGTGATCGCCAACCAACCGCATCGTGTACATGCCCTCGAGTCGTGTACCACAGGTGCGCCGGTCGTAGCGCCAGAGATCGAAATGGGTCATCGACCCATCGTAACGCACATTCGCAGCCATCCAGTCCATGAGCGCCAGGCGGCAGGATGCCGGATTCCGGGCAATGGCTTCTTCGATGCCGTACTGTTGCGCATCAGGATGACCGACGACCCGCCGCGCGCCAGCATTGTCACCGCAGACGATCAGGCGCTGCGGGTGCGCCACCTGTCGGGCAAATGTGCGAAACGCCGCTTCGTACTCGTCTGGCGATGGATAGATATCGACATGCTCCCATTCGACGTTCGTGATGATGGCGATATCAGGCGTGAGCGCCAGAAACGTTCGATCATATTCATCGGCTTCAACCACGAGCGGCGCAGCAGGGTTGCCCCAGCGAGCATTGACGCCGAGATCGGGGGTTTCTCCGCCGATCAGGAAACCAGGGGCGATACCGGCGCGAGTCAGCATGAGCGCAATCAGCGCCGTCGTCGTTGTTTTGCCGTGCGTGCCGGCCACCGCCACAACCTGCCGCCCATGCGACCACTCGCGCCAGAGATCGGCGCGCCGGAGCACTGGAATGCCGCGTTTGCGCGCTTCAACCAGTTCGATATGCTCATCCTGAACGGCGGATGTCGCCACCAACCGGTCGGCATCTCCAACAAAGGCAGGTTCGTGTCCGTACCGGATGCGGGCGCCACGCTGCTCGAGCGCAGCCGTGAGCGTGTTCTGCTGGAGATCCGAACCGCTTACCGTGTGCCCCTGATCCAGCAGGATATGGGCAATGGCGCTCATTCCTGCGCCTGCAATGCCAACGATATGATAGTGCATATCATTCTTTCCTGGCGGTTATTTTCTGGGTCCGCCACCGCCGCCACCGCCGCCATCGATTGCCCAGATACGATTGAAACGAATGAGCGTTACCGTTATTAGTGTGATGACAAACGCCGTAATCGTTGATGGGATAATACCGGTCCACGTTGGCAGGCTATTCAATGCGCGCGCCAACATTTCTGGAACTGTGGCGGTTGGCGCAAATTCACGCCAGAAAATCGCAACGGCGCTGGTCAACAACACGGCTGTGTACAGGCCAGTCAGCGCCCCCAAGATGCGCAGCGGACGTTTGCCACCCCATCCGCCAAGCGGTTTTCCTTCCCATGGAAACGAGTAACCGATTCCTATCGCCACCAGTGCAATAAAAACCAGCACGCGCAGCAAGAGCGGCGCCTCGAGGTTTTCCGGAATAATGGGACCCAGGGGCGCCGCGCTGGCGGTATCGCCGCCGGTGAGAAATGCCGCCAATCGTGGCAGATTGCTGTAGGTTCGGTTAATCAGCCCGACAATAAAATTACCGCCCTGGACCGCAATCAGGTACGCCACGGTCGTCATCAACCCCAGGCTGACGAAGTAGCGGAAGCCCCAGACCCAACCGAGTATGCCAAGCGCTGCGAGAATCGAATAGGTAACGAACGGACCACTCAGATCGATCGTTATCATGCCGTGTGTCTCCTGATCACCAGCGTCTGAAGCAGGAACGCGAGCCGGCGAGCGGCATCGGGTTGCGCCAGCGCCCGCATCCGTTCCGCCATGGCGCATCGTTCGTCCCAGCGATGGATAAGCCGGGAGATTTCGCGAAAGAGCAACCCGTCTTCTGTAGTGCGCGCGAGCGCCGCATCGCTGATTTTGACCGCCGCGCCGCGCTGCACCAGGTAATCGGCGTTCTCGTCCTGGTGCACATATGGGTAGGGAACGAGCAGCGCCGGCAACCCGACCGCAGGCAACTCTCCGAGGGTTGAAGCGCCGCTGCGACAGATTGCCAGATCGGCGGCGACGAGCGCTGCGACCATCGTTGGCGCTGGAGACATGGCGCCATTCGTAAGCATCTCGGGCACTCCGTGGAGATACTCGAACAGATGATACCGCTTTTGCAGGGTCTCTGGCAACTCCTGCATGGCTGCACGCAGAAATGTGACATCGCCCTCACGACCACACACATGGATGATCTCCATGAATGGGAGCAATACCGGTAGCAGTGCAGCAATCGCCCGATTGATACTGCGCGAACCGCGGCTGCCGCCGGCAACGAGCAACGTTGGCAGGTCGTCGCACAACCCGAATGCCGCGCGGCATGCCTGCCGGTCGGCAGAAAACAGTTCCTGGCGCACCGGATAACCGGTGACGATCAGGCGCACCGCCCGATCATGCGCATTCAGTCGAGCGATAGCCTCACCATAGTCGAACGGTTCCAGCCCCAGATAGCGCCCAGAATCCGCCACGTTACAGGCAACCAGTGATGAGAGACGCGCCAGGAATCGCACTGCGAGCCCGGGAACCACGTCGGGAAGATAGATCATAGTCGGTATTCCTGCCAGGCGCGCCGCCAGAAAGACCGGTACACACACATAGCCGCCGGTGCCCAGGATTGCAACCGGTCGATCCCGTTCGGCAAGCCGGTGTGCTGCGGCGGTTCCACGCGCCAGCGTCGCCAGATTGCGCACCATTGTCAAGAGATTTCGACCTCGCAGCGCCGCTGCGGGTATTGCCTGGAACGGCAGAGCGCTCTCACGCGCCACCAGCGCTGCTTCCATACCGCCAACACTTCCCACATAGAGCGCCGACCATGGGCCATCGAGCGGTCTGGCGCGCTCCCACCGGTTCGGCGTCTCAACGGCGGCGGATAGCGCCCCAGGCGCGTTGAGCGCCGCGGCGACGGCCAACGCCGGATAGACGTGGCCCCCGGTTCCGCCACCAACCAGCCAGACGCGCAAAGGACTCTGAGCGCCCGGATCGAGTGACCGTTTCATACGACACACCAGGAGATGTGGCGCCGGTATGGCGCGAAATATTCAACAGGATCCCGGCCGCTGCCATACATGCAGCCAGTGATGTGCCGCCATAACTGATGAATGGCAATGTCAACCCGGTAAACGGAAGAAGGGTCGTGACCACCGCAATATTGATCAGCGCCTGGAACACCAGCCAGCATGTAATCCCGGTTGCGAGCAGCGCGGCAAAAGGATCGGACGAACGCCCGGCAATGCGCATACCACGATAGGCGATCACCAGAAAACAGGTAACAACGAATAGCGTCCCGATCAGACCGAACTCTTCGCCGATAATGGCAAAGATAGCATCGGTGTGCGCTTCGGGCAGCCAGAAGAACTTCTGGCGCGCCTGCCCGATTCCGACGCCGAACAATCCGCCGCTGCCCAGCGCATAGAGCGCGTGAACCGGTTGATACCCCGCCCCCTGATAGTGCGCAAACGGGTCGATCCAGGCGGCGATGCGCTCCTGGCGGTAGGCAGCGATGTTGATTAGCCCCCAGAAGGCGCTGCCCGCCACAATCGCCGCACCGATGATGTGCAGCAGGTTGGCGCCAGCGGCAAAGTAGACCATGCCGGCAATCACGACAAGCACAATCGTTGTCCCCAAGTCGCGCCCCAGCATCACTAAACCGCACACCACGCCGAGCATAAGCGCGAACGGCGCCAGTCCATAGGTGACGTTCGTCAGTTTCTCGCCGCGCCGCGAGAGCCAGTCGGCAAAGTAGATGACCATCGTCAGTTTGGCGATCTCCGACGGTTGCACACTGAAGGCGCCGATACGGATCCAACTGCGCGCACCGTTCGCTTCGGTCATCGAAGCGGGCAGGATCAGCGTCAGCGCCAGCAAAAAGAGTGTGCCTGCCATCAGATGCACCGAAAAACGCCGCCAGACCCGGTAATCGATACGGTGCGCCGCCAGCAGCGCGACCGCGCCGATCACCGCAGCATTCATCTGGCGCCAGGTATAGTAGAGTTGATCGCCGGTGTCGGCGTAGGCGCGCATAAATGACGCGCTGTAGACCATGACCAGCCCTAATAGCACCAGAGTCCCAACCGCAGCGAGCAAGAGATAGTCGGGTTTCCGTTGGCGCGTTTCCGTCATACGTTTTCGCTTTCTGCCGCGTTATCCTTGCCGAATGAAGCCATCGTCGATGCTAGATCGGCGGCGCGATGATCGCAATCAACGCGACCAACGCGACCAAAACTGCCAGCGTCAGCATCCATCCACGCCGCAGACTGAGCCGCACCAGTGTCGGCGGGTAGGATTGCATATCGAGTGCGAAGCGTGGCGCCAGCAGCCATCCGAGAAGTGTGCCGGTTAGCAGCCCGCCGATGTGTGCATTGTTGTCGATGTAGGGTGTGGTGAACCCCAGCGCCAAATTGATCAACGTAATGAAGATCAGGCTCCCGAGTTGCTGACGCGCAATGCCGCCCAACACCCGACGCGCAACCAGGTAGAACGCAATCAATGCGCCGATCAGACCAAAGATCGCGCCGGATGCGCCAACGGAAGGGTTGGGGTTGAGCGCATAGGATGCCACGCCGCCTCCCAGACCGGCAAGCATATAGATCGCCAGGAAACGCTGCGCGCCGAAGAGCCGTTCCGTCTCGAATCCCAGCGAATAGAGCGCAAACGAATTGAAGAACAGGTGCGCCAGTCCGCCATGCAGAAACATGGCAGTCAGAAATCGGTAGTATTGACCGCCGACAAAAATGGCAGCGTTGTCTTTCGCGCCCCAGATGAGCAGGAAGTCGTAGACGCTCACCGTTCCCGCGATTCGAACGCCGATCACATCGAGAAACGACGGAACGACAAAGACGATGATGTTGATCGTCAACAGCACACGCGCAACCCATGGGGTAAAGAGTGGGAACCGCACCTGCACTGCCGCTGGCGATGGTTCTGGTCCGGCAGGCGCCGGCTCTTCCGGCGCGCGTCCTGCCGCTTTGAGATTCCGCAGGATGCGCTGATAATCGGTATCGTGCGTATCGTTGCTCACGTAAAACTCTGGACGATGCGGCGAAATGTGTCGCCACGATGAAACTCATTGCGGAACATGCCAAAACTGGCGCATCCTGGCGAAAGGAGCACAATTTCGCCAGGCGCAGCGATCCGACGGGCAGTATCGAGTGCTTGCTCGAAATCGTCATATGGTCCGTGGATGGCGACGCTGGCGCGCGCCGCGCGCAACGCATCCAGCAGCTTCGGCGTCGCGGATCCCTGGAGCAGGATCACTGCACTGGCGCGCTGTGCGATCTCGCGCGCAAAAGCGTCGAACGGCAGATTCTTATCGGCGCCGCCCGCGATCAACACGATTGGGGCGTCGAAGGTGCGGAGTGCAGCAATGGCTGCTTCGGGCGCTGTTGCTGCTGTGTCGTTGATATAGCACACGCCATCGAGTTCGCGGACGAACTCAAGCCGGTGCTCGACGCCGGCAAAGGCGCGCACAGCGCGCCGGATGTGCTCAGGAGCGATGCCGAAGGCGCAGGCGGCGGCGGTTGCAGCCGCAATATTCGCCAGATTGTGGGCGCCGGGCAGTCGCACATCGTCCCTGGTGCAGATGACCGTATGGGTGATGCTTCCTTCGGTTGACCGATCATGCCAGATCAATTCATCGCCGCGCCAAAACGCTCTGCGATCTCCTTTCAGGCGATAGACGTCCGATCCTTTTGCGCCAGCGAACCAGACCATATCACCAGGACGCCGATCAACGACCGCCATTGCGCGCATGATCGGCGAGTCGGCACACAGCACCACAGGATCACCGGGGCGCTGATGTCGCCAGATTTCTTCTTTTGCCTGAATGTACGCCTCCATCGTGCCGTGCCGGTCGAGATGATCCGGCGCAATCGTGGTGATGCAGGCGATCTTCGGACTTAACCCGGCTTCGCCCAATCCCTCGAGCACGAACGACGACAGCTCCAGCACCACCGGGGTGGTGGCGCTGATCGAAGGCAACTGATCGAGTGCAGAAATGCGCAGATTGCCGGCAACCACGGTATCCGGGAACTGTTCCCGCAGCATCGCACCGAGGAGCAACGTTGTCGTCGTTTTGCCTTTTGTCCCGGTGACGCCGAGGATTGGTCCAGGGCAGAGCCGGAAGAAGAGGGTCATTTCCATTTCGATGGCTGCGCCTGCCGCGCGCGCGATTTGCAGGTAGCGCGATGTTGGCGGCACAGCCGGGTTGCGCACCACAATCTCAGCCTGACGAAAATCGGCTTCCCGATGCTCGCCGAGCACGAAGCGGATCGGCAGTCCGGCGAGCGCGTCGAGTGATGCACGCAGGTCGTCGGGCGGTCGCAGATCGGTAACCGTCACCTCCGCGCCCTGGAGCGCAAGGAAGCGCGCAACGCCGACCCCGCCGCCGTGAACGCCAAGCCCCATGACCAGTGCGCGCTTCCCGTTCAGGTGCATACGTCTATCGTTCTACCGTAATCGCCGGACGTTCGACCGTCATCCGCGCCCGCTGCGCTTCGTTGATCGTCAATGCCAGCGAAATGCCGACCAGCGCCGCCACCATGCCCACCAGCACGAAGCGTTGCATCACCTGCGTTTCGCTCCAACCGAGCAATTCGAAGTGATTGTGCAGCGGCGACATCTTGAAAATCCGCCGTCCGACGCCGGTGCGTCGTTTGGTCCATTTGAAATACCCGACCTGAAGAATGACCGAGAGCGCTTCTGCGACAAAGACCAGACCGACGACCGGCAACAGCAACCACTGCTGCGATTGCAGGGCAATGACTCCCAGCACTGCGCCCAGCGACAGTGATCCGAGATCGCCCATGAACACCTGCGCCGGATGCGCGTTGTACCAGAGGAATGCCGCGCATGCGCCGACCAGCGTGAAACAGAACGCCATCAGGTTGATAAATTCGCCGTTCAGGAACGTAATCACCCCATAAGCGGCGAATGCCAGTGTCAGGTTCCAGCCCGCCAGACTGTCGAGTCCGTCGGTGAGGTTCACCGCGTTGCTCGTGCCAACGATAATCAGCATCGCAAACGGAATGAACCACAGACCAATGTCGAACTGCCCCATAAACGGAACGCGCACCTGCCCAAAGTTTGCCAGACCGAACGGCGGTGGCAGGTAGAGCGCCAGCGCAGCGCCAAAGGCGATCAGCATCATCAGTGCCATCTTGGTGCGCGGCGTAAAGCCATACGTCTTCGACCGGCTGCCGACCAGCGACATATAATCGTCGATGGCGCCGAGAATTGCGAATGCGACCAGAACGGCGAGTGGCAGCAGGATTGACCAGCGATCAATCAGGTTGAACGCAACAGTCAGGACAATCACCGGCAGCAGGATGATAATTCCACCCATCGTTGGCGTGCCGGTCTTGATCTGGTGGCTCTGCGGTCCTTCGAGACGGATCTGCTTGCCGATTCGATGGCGACGCAGGAACCGGATCCAGTATCCACCCGTTGCGAGGGTCAGAACAAAGGCGGCTGCCGCCAGCAGCAGCGCCCTTGCCATATCCTGTACCAGGAGCGCCTGGAGGGTTTCGCGCACGTGTTTGCTCCTCTAGGTCTCTTCAAATCGTCAGAGAACGGTGATGCGGCATTATGGACGATGTGCCTGCAACTGTGACACAATCGTTTCCATAAACATGCCGCGCGACCCTTTGATCAACACAAAGTCGCCAGGTGCAAGCAGGTTGCGCGCCAGGTGCGCCGCTGCATCATTGTCGTCAACCGCGTACACCTGATCAGCGGGCAATCCCGCCTGCTGCGCCTCATTGGCAATCCAGCGCGCGCGCTGCCCGACAGCGATCAGAATCTGCGCCACTTCCGCCGCCCGCGCCCCGACCATGCGGTGCGCCTCTTCCTCGATGCTCCCCAACTCCAGCATATCGCCCAGGATGGCGATCCGCCGACCATCGAGTTCTGCCAGAAGGTTGAGCGCTGCCTGCATCGAGGCAGGCGAGGCGTTGTACGTGTCGTCGATCAGCGTCGTCTGGTTGATGCCCGGAACTGCCAGTAGCCTGAGTTGGGCGCCTTCGCTACGCAACCCGGCGATGATCGCTTCCCATTCCATGCCAAGCAACAACCCGGCGGAAGCAGCCGCGAGCGCTGTATGCACGCTATGCCGCCCCAACAACGGCAGCGTCAGATGCAAACCATCCCCCTGATAATGCACCCGAAAACTGACGCCCTGCAAACCGCGGCTCTCGATCGCGTCCGCCCACAGGTCGGCTGCCGGGTCGAGACCGTAGAAAAACGGTCGGGCGCGCGTCACCTCCGCCATCGCACGCACACGCGGATCGTCGATGTTGAGGATGGCGAACCCATCCTCCGGCAACGCCTGCGGCAGTTCGCTTTTGGCGCGCTGAATGGCTTCGATGCTTCCCATACGCTCAAGGTGCGATGGTCCCACATTCGTGACGATGCCGAGGCGTGGTCGGGCGAGAGCCGCAAGATGCGCGATCTCGCCCGGCCCGTACATACCCATCTCGAGCACTGCCACCTGATGGTCGGCGGTAAGTTTAAGCAGCACGATGGGCAATGTCGCCTCGCTGTTGTAACTTCTTGGGCTTTTTAAGGTGCGAAAGCTGCGCTGAAGAACGCCGGCGGTCACCTCTTTCGTCGAGGTTTTGCCCACGCTCCCGGTGATGCCGATCACGACGGGGTTGTACATCCCCCGGTGATAGGCGGCCAGCCGGTTCAGCGCCGCCTGCGGATCATCGACAGCGATCAACAGCATCGTGTCGGGCGTCGCCCGTTCGAGACCCTCACCGGTAACCGGATCGATCACCACATAAGGGCGTTCGAGCGTCAGGCTCGACACTTTGCTGCGGCGCACTAAAGCGCCGCGCGCGCCACGCGCCGCCGCGTCCGCCAGAAATTCGTGGCCATCGACCCGTTCGCCGCGCAATGCGACAAACAGGCACTCCGACGTCGCCAGACGCGAATCGATTACTGCTTCGCTAAAGGCGACCTGCATCAACGCGGGAGGCAGCGCATGGATGCGCCGATTGACCTCCTCCTGCACGCCGGGCAGCACTTCGTCCAGTCGCAACACCGCCGTTTCTCCTGAACTGTACGGTTCACGAAATCCGGCGGCATTGTAACATAACCTGTTCACGAGCAGCGCAGCAACGCTCGCCTAGCGGTTGAGTCGCCCGCCCACGGTCTGCCCGGGATCGACCAGTCCCATATCGGGCGCAATGCGCGCATACTGCACCAATTGCGTTGCAATCGATTGGAACAGCGGAATCGCCGTGCGCACCGCCCAATAGTCGTCGCGCGGACGATCAACTTTCACCAGAATGGCAAAGCGCGCGTTCTCGGCAGGCGCCAGACCGGCCACCGAGCCGATGGTGGCGTCGGAGACATATCCGCCGCGCCCGTCGGGAATGGACGACGTGCCGGTTTTGGCGCACACTTCGTATCCTGGCACCAGCCATGTATCACCGTAATGACCGGTCATCCCTGCCCAGACGACCGGCGCGTAATGGTTGGCCGATTTCACCAGCATGCGGCGCACCGTCCACGCAACGCCGGGTTCGATGGGATGCCCGATCGGTTTGGGTTGGGTGATGACACAATCATCGCCGCGGCAGCGGCGCTCGACGATGTAGGGGCGCATCAGTTTGCCGTCGTTGCCAATGGCTGCCACCATGCGCACCAGTTGCAGCGGTGTGACGGCAATGCCCTGTCCATAGCCATTGGTATCGAGCACCAGCGGACTCCATCCTTCGCGCGCCGGCGTCTGTACCATACCCCCCGATTCGCCGGCGATATCGATACCGGTCGGACGACCAAACCCGAATTCGTCGAGCATCGCGTAAAAGCGGTCGGCGCCGATCAGTTCCGCCAGTTGCAGCGCGCCGACATTGCTCGAATAGTAGAGCACCTTTTCCGGGTTGAGGGGTCCGTTGCCGGCGCCGTTCCAATTCGACAGGCGCCAGCCGTAGCGGTAGACACTCCCCGGATCATCGACAATCGTGTCGGCGGTGAAGGCGCGCGCCTGCAAACCGGCGGCGACGGTGAAGATTTTGAACGTCGATCCCGGCTCATACTGCGTCCCAACCGCCGGATTCAGGTTGTAGGTTTCCGGCGTGTACTCAAAGTAACGGTTCGGATCGAACGTCGGGTAACTGGCCATGCCGAGGATCGCGCCGGTGCGTGGGTCCATGACGATGACCACCCCGCCGTCGGCGTTGTGCACATCGACCGCCTGCTTCAGTTCGGTCTCGATGATATGTTGCACAGTTGGATCGATCGTCAACTGAAGATCGACCCCAGGGCTGGCGGGATGCACGTCCTGGGGCGCGATCCAGATCGGGTTGCGTTGCGAGTCGACCTCCGCTGTGATGACGCCAGTGCTGCCGCGCAGCAAGGTATCGTAATATCCCTCGACGCCGCTAATGCCGATATGCTCGAAGTTGACCGCGCCAATCACGTGTGCGGCGAAGGCGCCCTGTGGATAGACGCGCCGCGGTTCGTACTGCAATACCAGTCCCGGCTCATCGAGCGCCAGGACTCGTTCGGCAATCTCCGGTTCGAGCCAGCGCTTGATGCGCACCTGGTAGAGCGAGGTATTCTGCATTGCCGCCAGAATATCGGGGGAGGGAACGCCGAGCAGTCCGGAAAGAGTAAGCGCCAGCCGTGGTGCATTCTTCTGATCGATCTGCGATGGTACAATATACAGACTTTGCAAATCGACGTCGAGCGCCAGAACATTGCCTTTACTGTCGCGGATAACGCCGCGCGGCGCGGGGATCGGCAGGCGTTGACGCACTTCGGCGCGCGCCATCTCCGCCAGCGTGCGCCCGCCAATGCGCACCTGCCCTGTCTGAATGCTGCCAAGATGGACGGCAATTCGGACGATGATCACCACGGTGAGCAGCAGCAACAGGTTCAGCCGCCAACGGCTGATCGTGACCGGGCGCACAGCGGAGACGCTCCGCCGCGCCGGAGCACGATTGACAACAGTACTGCGCGTTGTGCGGGCAGCCATGCAACGTTCCTTTACGGATTCAGAACCAGATCGTCCTGTGTGAACGGTTCGCGAGCGTTGACCGTGTCAATCATAATGTAGCGCGCCTGTTCCGGTTTCATCGGACGCAGATTGAGGCGGATGGCGCGGCGCTCGATGTCGGCGAGCGACTGTGCGCGCGCCAGACGCAATTGCAGGTTGCTGCGCTCACGCAGGAGTGCAGTTTGTTGCCGTTGCAACTGAGCGACGGCATGCCCCTGCGTCGCCAGGCGCCCCGTCTGCGCGAGATTCAAGCCGCTCATCAACGCCAGCAGCAGCGCGGCGGCGATCAGACGTCGCCCGCCTTCGAGCCGCAGGTAACGGAGCAGTTCAATACGTCGCTCCTTCGCCTCCTGGATGGTTGGATAGAGCGGTTTGAGCGTGACTGCCATGAGTTCCCCCTCCTATGCCCTTTCCGCCACACGCAGTTTTGCGCTCCGACTGCGCGGATTGATGCGTTGTTCCTCGCTGCTTGCTTCAACCGGTTTGCGGGTGATGAGCCGCAAGTGCCCGGCCTGTGCTTCGGCACGCATAAACTGTTTGACAATTCGATCCTCAAGCGAGTGGAAGGTGATAATCGCCATCCGTCCACCCACCACGAGCAGTTCGACGATCTGCGGCAGCGCCGCGTCCAGGCTCGTCAGTTCGTCATTGACTGCAATTCGCAACGCCTGAAATGTGCGCGTTGCAGGATGGATTCTGCCGCGTCGTCCTCCAAGCGCCCGACTGACGATCTCTGCCAGTTCGTCGGTTGTGGTGATCGGTCTGCGCTGCCGGGCTTCGACAATCGCCCGCGCGATGCGCCGTGAACCGCGTTCTTCGCTGTAGCGAAAAATCAGGTCGGCAAGGTCGCGTTCCGGCAGGTCGTTCACCAGGTTCGCCGCCGTCATCGGCGCATCCGGGTCGAGCCGCATGTCGAGCGGTGCGCTTGCCTGAAATGAAAAGCCGCGCTCCGGCGTATCCAGCTGGTACGATGACACTCCCAGATCGAGCAGCACTCCCTGAACCTGAACGAACCCTGCTTTGTGTGCCAGCCGTCCAATCTCACGGAAACTCCCACGCACCAGGGTCACCCGTTCACCATACGGCGCCAACCGTGCCGCCGCCGCTGCCAGCGCCGCCGGGTCGCAATCAATTCCCAGAAGACGACCGTCCGGCGCCGTTGCCTCCAGGATTGCCGCTGCATGCCCTCCTCCACCAACTGTTCCGTCGATATACCATCCGCCAGGGTGCGGTTGCAGCCCGGCGAGCGTTTCGGTGAGCAGTACTGGCGTGTGATGGTAGTCCAAAGCACTGAGAACCGAGAACTGAGCACCAAGAACCAAGAACCGAGAACTGAGCACCAAGAACCAAGAACCGAGAACTGAGCACCAAGAACCAAGAACCAAGGGGTTAGGGGTTAACCTTCCCTCTTCTCAACCGTAACCTTCCCACCTGCAACCTTCACCCCTCGCGCCTCTCGTCTCTCGCCTTCAACCGACGTGTTCCGGGCGCTTGCGCCGCGCTATCAGACCTTCACCCCTCGCGCCTATTACCTCGCGCCTCGCGCCTCGCACCTCTCACCTCTCGCCTCTCACCTCTCCACCAATGCGAGATACATCTCGCGCTACGCCGTTGTCGGGTCCCTCGCGCCTCTCATACCAATGACCAGTGACCATCCGGCATGGTCACCCCGAGCAGCGCGAGGGGTCGTGCGCGACCCGCTTAGATTCCTCGCTGCGCTCGGAATGACAAGCATGCGGCATCTTCAATCGGAATTGGTATCACCTCTCGCCTCTCACCTCTTACCTCTCCACCAATGCGAGATACATCTCGCGCTACGCCGTTGTCGGGTCCCTCGCGCCTCTCATACCAATGACCAGTGACCATCCGGCATGGTCACCCCGAGCAGCGCGAGGGGTCGTGCGCGACCCGCTTAGATTCCTCGCTGCGCTCGGAATGACAAGCATGCGGCATCTTCAATCGGAATTGGTATCACCTCTCGCCTCTCACCTCTCACCTCTCGCCTCTCACCTCTCCACCAATGCGAGATACATCTCGCGCTACGCCATTGACCCGCTTGCCTCTCGCCTCGCACCTCTCGCCTCGCGCCTTTCACCTCTCACCTCTCCACAAATGCGAGATAAATCTCGCGCTACGCCATTGACCCGCTCGCCTCTCACCTCTCGCCTCTTGCCTCTCACCTCTCCACAAATGCGAGATAAATCTCGCGCTACGCCATTGACCCGCTTGCCTCTCGCCTCGCACCTCTCGCCTCGCGCCTTTCACCTCTCGCCTCGCGCCTCGCGCCTCTCACCTCGCGCCTCTCACCTCTCACCTCTCGCCTCGCGCCTCTCACCTCTCGCCTCGCGCCTCTCACCTCTCCACAAATGCGAGATACATCTCGCGCTACGCCATTGACCCGCTTGCCTCGCGCCTCTCACCTCTCATCTCTCGCCTCGCGCCTCTCACCTCGCGCCTCTCACCTCTCACCTCGCGCCTCTCACCTCTCACCTCTCGCCTCGCGCCTCTCACCTCTCGCCTCGCGCCTCTCACCTCTCGCCTTCAACCCTAGAACCTCAACTCCGCCAGTTTCTGCGCAAACAAACTGGCGTTGGCATCCATCGCACTCAACACATTCTGCCAGCGACGCGGCGACCAGATCTCAAAGTGGCGGTTCAGCCCGGCAATGACCGCCTGATCGCCAAGTTCCGCAAACTCGCGCAGGTTCTGCGGGATGAGAATGCGCCCCTGCCTGTCGAGCGACATATCGGCGGCTCCCGAAAAGAGCATGCGTTGCAATTGCCGTGTTTCTTCGCTCCCTATCGGCAGACTGCTCACTTGCCGCGCCAGTTCCTCCCAGACGCCGCGCGGGAATCCCATCAGACACCGGTCGAAACCGCGTGTGATGACCACGCCCTCGCTGAGCGCGTCGCGAAAACGGGCCGGGATTGCCAGGCGACCCTTATCATCGATCGTATGTTCGTATTCGCCAAGAAACACGATTGTTCGCCTGTGCTGACCGTATTCTGACGACGATCCATCGATTGAGAGGCACTATGCACGCCGTGTCGGAGAAACTCGATAAATAACAGAACATGTGTTTTTATTTTCTTTGACATGAATCCACTGATCTGTACGATTTCCCCCACTTTTTCCCACTTTCTCCCACTTGAGGCTGATTATATACCACTTGCTTCCACATATCAAGCAGAATTTGCCCATTCTACGCATATTCGCAGCATACGAGGACGTGTCGTGAGGCGGTTCCGACTTGACAACGCCCCTCGCATCAGCGCGGCATCAATGCGCACATCTCCGTTTCTTCGCGCTCCTCAGCGCACTGCCGGCAGTGATCGTCCCCTGGCGGGAGGGTACGCGCAGCAACCAACGTCTGTCGTGCCGCCGATACCAATTCCCTGTGACCATCCGGCATGGTCACCCCGAGCCGCGCGCGGGGTTGTGCGCGACCCGCTCAGATTCCTCGCTGCGTTTACCCTGCGCGAAGCGAAGGGCTTGGAATGACCAGCGTGCGGCATCTTCAATCGTCATTGGTAGAATGTGGTCGGCGGCGTTCCCGTCGTCCCCGGCGATGATCCGTGGACGGTCGGGTTGCTTCCCGCCAGCATTCAGGACGAGACCGTTGTGTTCCGCGGCGCGTTGATCAACGATGATGCACCGACGTTCAGTTCGCAGTTAACGACGGCTATGTCGTCCTGTCAGGGGCGATCGGGGTTCTTGCGAGTCGGCAGGACCTGACCCAGACTCCGCCGGACCGGCGGCATCCTGGTGGAGGTCATCGTCCATCCTCTGCATCTCTCTGGTTATGCGCCGGTCAATGACGTTGCGCTGCTTCGCCCGGGCACTCTGGTGAATGTGGGCGCCATCCTGCTGGTGCAGACCGACGTTCAACTTCTCAACTCATCACGTCTGCGCAGGCGTGCCTGTCGGGGACGACGCAGCGCCGGCGAAAGCATAGCGCAGTGGCGCCTGTTAGCATGACTGTGCGCTGGACATCGTGCCAGGGTGCGTTTTCCTGATGACTGTGGCGCCGTGGTACAATGACAGAGCGCATGGTCCGTTCTGGCGAGGCGCTGATGTTCGATATCGATCTCCAGACCTTTCAGCAACGTGTTGCAGCGATTGCAGCCACGCACCTACAGGTGCAGCTGGTGTATCTCTTCGGATCGCGCGCTGGTGGCGAGTTTGGTCCGATGAGTGACATTGATCTGGCGGCAGTGCTGGATCGGGAGGCGTCTATTCCGCACCTGCGCGACGAACTGGCGTATCGCTTCGCAGAGGCGCTCAATGACGGATCGGTTGATCTCATCATCCTGAACCAGGCGCCAATTGAGCTGGCATACGCTGTCATTGCCGAGGGTAGAGCGCTCTACCAGCGTTCCCTGGTTGAACGCATCGAGTATGAGGCGGACGTGATGAGCCGTTACGGCGACTATCTGCCCGTGCTGCGGGCGCAACGCTGGGACATTGTGCATGGATCTGGCGATGAGCGTCGAGTTCAGCGGTATCGAGAGGCGTTTGGACGAACTCAGCGAGCGCCTGGCGCGTCTGACCCCGTTGCGTGAGCGTCCGCGCTCCGATTTTGACGTCGATCCTTATTTGCGCGACATAGCCGAGCGTAACCTGGAAGTCGCTGCACAACGCTGCATCGACATCTGTCATCGGATCATTGCGCTGGAAGGCGCGCGAAAACCGCGCGACTACCGTGAAGCGATTGTGCGTATGGGAGAGTTAGGCGTTCTACCGCCCGAATTTGCGGCAAACCTGGCGCCGATTGCCGGTTTTCGCAACATCCTGATCCATGAGTATCTGCTGATTGATCGGGACGAGGTGTACCGGAATCTGGCGAACCTCGACAATCTGGAGCGTTTTGTCACGCTGATTCGCAACTGGCTGCGTCGGCAGGGAGAAAAGGGCTGACAGCGCGCCACGCCCGACCTGGAATGAGCGGCGCCCCCGGCGTGTGCAGGCATCTGATACTAACGTGCGATCAGTCAGACAAGACGCGGACTGCGCCCTGGCATCAGCGATCCTCTCATCTGCACTGCGGATGAAGTCGCAGGCTACGGTTGCAAAGCCCGCCTGCGCGAGCTTCACCGGGCGATACCGGATTCTTTTCTCGAAAACCACGATTGACTTCACGGCAACAAGCAACTACGAAGGTCACCAAGTGACACGAAGGAACTGCGCTTCATGGTTCTGCCCCGTCGTGCGCTTCGGGTCCCTGGTGGTTGAGCCTTCCATGACTTCACCGCAACAAGCAACCACGAAGGTCACGAAGGGACACGAAGAAACTGCGCTTCATGGTTCTGCCCCGTCGTGCGCTTCGGGTCCCTGGTGGTTGAGCCTTCCATGACTTCACCGCAACAAGCAACCACGAAGGTCACGAAGGGACACGAAGAAACTGCGCTTCATGGTTCTGCCCCGTCGTGCGCTTCGGGTCCCTGGCGGTTGAGCCTTCCATGACTTCACCGCAACACGCAACCACGAAGGTCACGAAGGGACACGAAGAAACTGCGCTTCATGGTTCTGCCCCGTCGTGCGCTTCGGGTCCTTGGTGGTTCAGCCTGTTTGCAATGGACTCATGATTGTCCAAATGACCGCACATGAGTATGAGCGTTGACCCTGGCATCGGTCCGGTCGGCGCACCGCCCCGCTGCTGCCCGACGTATGCAGGAAATGGCTGCCTGAGCGCGACCGACGCAATGTGGTCTCCACTTCGACATCATTTCGTCTGCAGGAAGTCTCCAGTATCGGCGAACTGCTATGACGACAGGGAATCACGAATCGACGCGAGGACGAGCCATCTGCGCCACCTCGCCGATCGCGTCGAGCGCCCGCCGGATTTCGTCGTCAATCGCTTCTGGCGACACAAACGCAGCCAGGACGTGGAAGTTCGTCTTGTTCATCTCATTCGGTCGATCACGAATCTGAAAAAACCGCTGAAACAGCGGCGTGAGAAACTCATCGCTGGCTTTGATGTCAGGTCCCCACGGATCCTTGCCGAGCAGCCGCAGCGCCTGCTCGATCTCCTGGATTGCCTGCGCCATCGCGTCGCGCCAGGAGGCGGTGAAGAGCGCTCCCTCGGACTCCTCGCCTTTGCTGACGGCGAAGGTCAGCAGCGTTTCGCGCTGGCAGAGATAATTTTCCAGTTCATTGCGCGACCACATATGCTGCCTGAGATGCGGATCGTCCGGCACACCACGCGCCAACCGATCGTAGATGGCGATGCCGACGAGATCGGGTTTTGCCTCGCGGAGGGCATAAAAATGTTCCTGCGCTTTGCGGGGTTGATTGGCGACGTAACACACGAAGGGACGCTCCAGGACCGATCGCGCCGGATGGTTGATCCGTTCCGCAAAGGCGCGCAGAATGGCCAGATCGGTCGATCCTTCCAGATAGAGCACCCAGCCCATCGTTTCAGCCAGATAGTACTGTTCAAACCCGATGTCGCGCAACGATCTCAACACCTGCGATCCTCGATCATCGATTCGATGCGGGCGACCGACAAAGGCGACCACCACATCCCGCTGGGCAGCTTCGTTCATTACCACTTCCGAGTGACTGGTAGCAATGAGTTGGCTTTTTGTCCGCTCAGCCTGCCTGGTCAACACATCATAGATCTGCCGTTGCCGTAGAATCTCCAAATGCGCGTCCGGTTCGTCCAACAGCAGCACGGCGCCGGTATGGACAGCCATATGCGCCAGCAAGAGGAGAGTCTGCTGCTCGCCGCGCCCGCTGGAGGAAATGTCGAGCATCGTGCCAGAACGGGTGCGATAGGTTAACGTAATCTCGCCTCGTTCGGCGATGTATTGGGGAGGAAGCAACCGGGAGCCGAAGAGCCGTTCGATAGACTCACAAATCTCCTGCCACTTTTGGTCGCCGTTTTCGCTTTGCACCACCTGCCAGCACAGGTTTCTGAGCACTTCTGCGGTTCGTCCCTCACCCAGTCGCACCCGGATCGATCCCATTTCCAGCCGATCTTCACGGGCTGCCAGTCCCGACATCGGTGGCAGATAGGCGACCTGAAGGTTCTTGAGATGCGCCGGCACCGCCAGGCGCGCGTTGTCGGGACCAACCGGAGGACGGCAATAGATCGATTCTTCATTCGCATAGTCGAATTCTAACCGGCATTCCCATTGCTGCTCATCGCTTCCCTTAACGCCGATCTCGATCCGCACATTGCGCGTGCGTGGTTTGCCGTCGTGTCGCTCTCCTTCGCGCACGCGCAGGTCGCGCCACAACAAATTTGCGGCAGGTATGGGAATAGCCAGCAAATCCTTTCGGTTGATCGTCACGCCAGCCCGTTCAGCCGGAATGGTGCCGCTTCCTCGCCGTTCCAGCCAGCGTTTCACGCCGACATCCCATAAGGCAAGCGCCTGAAGCGCCGATGTTTTGCCGGAATTGTTCGGTCCGATGAAGACGACTCGTTCGCCCAGATCGATAGCCACATCGGGGAACAGTTTGAAGTTTCTGATGGTCAATGAGGTGAGCATAACGGTCTCGGTTGAGGGTGGTGATAGGCGAGAACGACGAGTCGCACATTCTCCAGGCGCGCGGCGATGCGCGATGTGATGGCGACTCCCCGACGTGCTGCGCCGGTTCAGCATGCCAGAAATATATCATCATTTTTGACCGGATGCCGCATCTCCATGATCCGGCAGCAGATCGCTCCTCCGTACAGACCTGTCTCCGGCGAGACGTGTGCGCTCTGGTGCGCGTCGGCGATACACTCGCGTTTCTGCGGGAGCGGTGGGGTGATCGTCTGGCGGAACAATCTCTGCCGCTCACGGCGACAACGCTCTCTCATACCAATTCCCTGTGACCATCCGGCATGGTCACCCCGAGCCGCGCGAGGGGTCGTGCGCGACCCGCGCCGATTCCTCGCTACGCTCGGAATGACACGTCGCTGCGCTCGGAATGACACGCATGCGGCATCTTCAAGCGTCATTGGTATAATGTGGGCGGTCTGATGGTGCAGTTCATGTGCGTAGGGGTGTCCACCCAGGGACACCCCTACCTTTGCGCCTGCCTTCGTACAGCGTGTTCCATTCAACGTGGAACGCACAACATCCGCGCCGGCGCGACCTTCCCACCTTCAACCTGCAATCTTCCCACGGACAACGCGCAATGATCAAACCTTTCCATCTGCCGCCTTCAACTTCTTGCGTCGTTCAGTACAGCCGCACCTTGTGCCCGACCGTCTTCAGGAGTTCACTGGCGATGACATACCGCTGAATCTCGTTGGTTCCCTCGTAGATGCGGAAGACGCGCGCATCGCGGTACATGCGTTCGAGCGGCAGTTCACGCGAGAATCCCATGCCACCGTGGATTTGAATGGCTTCGTCGAGGATCCATGCCAGCGCATCGGTGCAGTAGAGTTTGACAATGCTCGACTCCAGCCGCGCCGTCTCGCCGCGATCCACCTTCTTTGCGCAATCGTACACGATCTGCTCCATCGTGTAGATTTTCACCGCCATATCCGCCAGTTTGAACTGAATTGCCTGGAAATCGGCGATTGGACGACCGAACTGTTGCCGCTCGACGGCATACTTGAGCGACAATTCATACGCTTCTTTCGCCGCTCCCAGACACGCCGCGCCCAGTCCGCACCGCCCGATGTCGAGCGTCTGGAGCGCCAGCGCATACCCGCGCCCGACTTCGCCGAGCACATTTGCTGCCGGAACGCGACAATCCTCGAAGAAGATCGATGCCGTGTGCGACGCGCGCAACCCCATCTTCGGCTCAACTTTGCCCACCTTGAAGCCAGGGAAACCCTTCTCGACGATGAACGCAGTGATGCCGCGCGGTCCGAGGCTTGGATCGGTATTGGCAAACACCACAATCACATCAGCAAACGAGCCGTTGGTGATCCACATCTTGCCGCCGTTGAGCACCCAGGAGTCGCCGTCGCGCACAGCAGTCGTGCGGATGTGGGCGGCGTCACTGCCCGCATTCGGCTCAGTCAGCGCCCATGCGCCCCACATACGTCCCTCGATCAGCGGGCGCAGGTAGCGTTCCTTCTGGTCGGGAGTCCCGGCGAGATGGATCGACATGGAGCAGAGTTGTGTGTGCGCGCCGATAATCGTGCCGGTAGAGGCGCACTTCCGGTTGACCTCTTCCAGCAACACGCAGTAGCCGGTAATCCCGGCTTCGGAGCCGCCGTACTCTTCGGGAAAGGGGACGCCGAGCAGACCAAGATCGGCAGCTTTGCGCAGCATCTCGAACGGAACCCGCTCCTCTTCATCGATTTCACGGGCGATTGGGGCGATCTCCTTGTTGGCGAAGTCGCGGACGGTCTGCCGCAAGAGCCGGAGATCTTCGGGAAGGTCGTACTCCATTGTCTGTTCTCCCTTCTACTACACCTTTGTACCATTATAACACGCTGCGGCATGGATCATCCGCCCGATGGGTCAGGGCAGGTCTGCCTTTGTTCTGCCCGCCAGTGACCCGGCGGATGGAACGCTCCCCTGTATCAGCCCCGCGAAAGCGGAACCTGGTTGCGATAAGCGCAGGATTTATGCCTGCGTGATGGGTGCCCGAGCGGACGGTACAGCGTAGTATGCGATGCGTCACGATCCATGTCAATGCATATTCGTGCCCATAGTGACAGGTGTGTTGGTCGAAGTACGATCTTTCGGGTACAATGTTATATCTGATATTTGCAACAATCGGAAAAGTAACGATGCCTGAACAAACGATACATCTTGCCGTCACCGGCATGACCTGCGCCTCCTGCTCGGCGCGTGTCGCAAAGGCGTTGAAGAAGGCGCCCGGCGTGACAGATGCGACGGTTAACCTGGCGAGTGAGCAGGCGGAAGTGCATTTCGATTCGTCCCTGGTGACGCCGGACCGCCTGATCACGGCGGTTGAGGAAGCCGGGTACGGCGTGATCACCGAACATGTCGATATTCCGATCACCGGCATGACCTGCGCCTCGTGCGCGGCGCGGATCGAAAAGGCGTTGCGCCGCGTTCCCGGCGTCATTGATGCCGCCGTCAATCTGGCGAGCGAGCGTGCCACAGTAACGTTCACGCCGGCGGATGTCACCTGGAGCGATCTGGTTGCTGCGATTGAAGATGCCGGGTATGGCGTGATCGACCAGCGCACCGCAGCGGATGCTGGCGAAGATGGCGAGGCGGCGGCGCGCGCGCGCGAACTGGCAAACCGCCGTCGGACATTGACGGTCGCTGTCGTTCTGACGGCGCCGCTCTTCCTGCTTTCGATGGGGCGCGACCTGGGGTTGATCATGCCCTGGCTGATCGGCGCGGGCGCGGAGATGGCACGCTCCATGAGCGGACCACTCCACGAGATGATGAACCATATCGCAGCGCGCGATGATCTGCTCAACTGGCTGTTCATGATCCTGGCGACGCCGGTGCAGTTTTATGCCGGGCGCGATTTCTACGTCCACGCCTGGAAAGCGCTGAAGAACCATCGCACGGCGACCATGGACACGCTCATCGCCGTTGGGTCGTCGGCGGCGTACTTCTACAGCGCAGCGCTGATGGTCACCGGCATGGCGGGACACGTCTATTTCGAAACAGCAGCGGTGATTATCACCCTCATTCTGGTGGGGAAATACCTGGAAGCTCGCGCAAAGAGTCAGACCGGCGCCGCAATCCGGGCGCTGATCGGGTTGCAACCAAAAATGGCGCGTGTGGTGCGCGGTGGTCGCGAAGTGGACATTCCAGCCGCCGATGTGCGTCGCGGTGATATCGTTGTTGTGCGCCCCGGCGAGAAAATACCGGTCGATGGCGTCATCATCTCCGGCTCGTCGGCAGTCGACGAGAGCATGATCACTGGTGAGAGCATGCCGGTGGAGAAGCGTGAGGGGGATACGGTCATTGGTGCGACGCTGAACCGCAGCGGCGGTTTCCAGATGCGCGCAACACGGGTTGGCAGGGAGACGGCGCTGGCGCAGATCATTGCGCTAGTGCAGCAGGCGCAGGGGAGCCGCGCGCCGGTGCAGCGCCTTGTCGATCAGGTGTCTGCCGTGTTCGTGCCGATAGTCCTGCTGGTTGCGCTCTTGACCTTTCTTGGCTGGTTCTTCATTGGCGGAACGGGATTCACACAGGCGATGATTTTTGCCGTGGCGGTGCTGGTCATCGCCTGCCCCTGCGCGCTTGGCCTGGCGACGCCGACAGCCATCATGGTGGGGGTTGGCACGGGTGCGGCGCATGGCATTCTGATCAAGAATGCCGAAAGCCTGGAACGCGCCGGAAAAGTGCAGACGGTTGTGCTCGACAAAACCGGCACGGTGACCGTCGGCAAGCCGGCGGTCACCGACATTGTCGTTCACGCGACAGATGCGCTGGCGTCTGTTGTGCAGAGCGCACCCTTGATCCAGACGCAGGCAGATGACAGTGTGCATCCAAATGGCTCGCAAGACGTTGTTCGTCAGACATCTGATGCTACGGCGATGGCAACGATCCATGGCATTTCCGTCGCTGCTGCCGATCTCGGTGATCGGCGCGCGGATCTCGAACAGTTCCTGAAGAGCGTGGGAGATGGCGACCTTCCTGATGCTCATCCGCTGTCCGCAGCCGTCACCCGCGTCGCGCAACAACGTACCGAACTGCTGAGACTGGCGGCGAGCGCTGAGTCGCGCAGCGAACACCCGCTCGGCGAAGCTATTGTGCGCGCGGCGCAGGACGCAGGCATCAGCGTTGTCCAGCCTGAACGCTTTGAAGCGATTGCCGGGCACGGCGTGATTGCCTTGGTCGAAGGGCGGACGATCGTGATCGGCAACCCGGCGCTGATGCTCGATCGCGGCATTGATACCTCGGCGCTCGACGCGCATGTGGCGCGCTTGCAGAGTGAAGGCAAAACGGCAATGATTGTCGCTGTCGATAGAATGGCAATGGGCGTCATTGCCGTCGCCGATACGGTCAGGCACACGTCGCGCGCGGCAGTCGAAACGTTGCACCGCCGGGGAATTGACGTATTGCTGATCACCGGCGACAACCGGAGAACAGCGGAAGCGATTGCGCGTCAGGCGGGGATCGATCGGCACAAGGTGTACGCCGAAGTTCGTCCAGAAGACAAGGCGCGCATCGTCCGCGAGGTGCAAGAAGGTGCAGGGATGCGCCGGATTGTCGCCATGGTCGGCGACGGAATCAACGACGCGCCAGCGCTGGCGCAGGCGGATGTCGGCGTTGCTATGGGCAGCGGCGCCGATGTGGCGCTGGAAACCGCCGATATTGCTCTTATGCGCGGCGATCTGCATGGTGTGGCGCAGGCAATCGATCTCAGCCGGCGCACCCTCCAAACGATTCGCTGGAACTTGTTCTGGGCGTTTATCTACAACGTCTTGCTCATCCCGGTCGCTGCTGGTGCGCTCTACCCCTTTACCGGCTGGCAATTGAACCCCATGCTGGCAGCTGGCGCAATGGCGTTCAGTTCGGTCTTCGTTGTGACCAACTCACTGCGGTTGCGGCGGGCGCTCAGTGTTGAACGTTGAAGGTTGCCGTTGCCCGTTGTGTAGGGGCGCCTGTGGGCGCGCAGATGTTGGCGTATGGACAGGCAGGCGAATGTCTATCATTGTCCAAAACGCCAGACGTTCACGCGATCGTATCATAACAGGTACAGAATGTGGTCGGTAAACCATCGTTGCTTGCTCATCACAAACCCATCTATGCCGTTGGCGCGGTTGCCTATCGCTATGACGCTCGTGGACGATTGCAGGTATTGGTGATCAAAAAGCGCAACGGTTACTGGACGCTGCCCAAGGGCGGGGTGCGTCCAGGCGAAGAGCATGCCACAGCGCTGTTGCGTGAGTTGCGCGAAGAGACCGGACTGGTCGGCATTGTCGAAGATGAAGTCGCGCAGGTTCAATATATCACGCCGCGGCGGCGACTCCCACGACGCAAGATTGTGACATACTATCTGGTGCGCGTTGCATTGGACGCGATTGCCATTCCTGGCGCGCATCCCGGCGAAGTGATCGAACAGGTGCGTTGGGTGCGACCGCAAGGGGCGCAACGGCGGGTCAAACGCAAACGGATTCGCAACATCATCGCGCGCGCAGAAACATGCTTACGCGCGCGCAATGATCAGAGTGTAACAGAATCTCAATGATTGCTTCGGTGCGAGGAACCCTGATAGCAGTCGCTGCCGATCACGTCGTGATCGAAACCGGCGGCATCGGCTGGATGATCTATGCGCCGCGCCAGGTGCTCGCTGCGCCTGGTGACATCGGCGCTGAGATGCGCCTGTTCACCTGTCTGATCGTGCGCGAAGACGCACTCACTCTCTATGGCTTCAAGACGGTCGAACAGCGGCAGTTGTTCGAGACGCTCCTCAGTGTGACGGGCGTTGGTCCGCAGGCGGCGTTGAATCTGCTCTCATCGGGAACAACCGATGAACTGCGATTGGCGATTGCCACCGGCGATGTGGCGCGGCTGGCGCGCACGCCGCGCATCGGCAAGAAACTGGCGGAACGATTGGTGCTGGAACTCAAAGGTAAACTCGATATCAAAGGATTGCCTGTTGCGCCAGGCGTCTCCCCGGCAGTCGCCGCAGTGAACGCTGAACTATCCGAGATGCTCGTCAGCCTGGGGTTTAGCAGCGCCGAGGCGTCCACGGCAATCGCGGCGCTTCCGCCCGACGCCCCGCTCGACCTTGAAGAACGCCTGCGGCTGGCGCTGCGTTATTTCGGCGCCCGGTAAGGTCATAGGCGGCAATGACCGAATCGTCATCGTAGCACAGGACTGAAGTACGATTGACGTGGCTCGTTGCCTCCATTACAACTCTTGCCATAGCAGCGGTCGCAGCGATTGATCGTGCTGCAAGAACGCTGCATCATGCCGCGCACGATTGAAACCATGAATACGACACACGCCGCCTCATCGTCAGCACAGGTGATCCGGCGCATCATTGCCGGTTTTGCGCTTGCGCTCGGCTCGATCACCGTCATTGCGTTGATCTCCTATGGATGGACGCAATACATCCTGGCAAACGAGCGTGATCGCTTCAATCTGCTGGCAGCCAACAGTCTGCAGCTCATCCGCCTTCAGCAAATTGCGCTCGCAGCGGAACAGGTGATGGACACGTCCGATCCCGAAATAGCGGCGCAGGCGCGAGAAACGTTGAGCGCCGCCATCGATGAGATGGCGCAGTCGCAGCAGGAACTATCGCGCATGGTGGCAACGTTGCCGCCGGACGATCCACTCTGGCGCCTGTACGCTGATCCGGCTACGGCGTTCGATGCGCGGGTGCAGGAGTTTCTCGCACGCGCCCGGCGCTTGCGCGATACTGCCCCTGATCCGCAGCACCCTGATCTCCAGGTGATCCGTCGGATGGCGCTGTATGACCTGCCGCCCCTCTTTCGCAACGCCTCCCGTCTATATGTCGATGCGCGTCGCAGCCTCCTGCAAACGCTCGACATCATGCATGCGACCTTTCTTGGCGTGACACTCCTGGCATTAGCGTTCGAGGGCATCTTCATCTTTCGCCCAATGGTGCGAGAGGCGCGCGGCTATATAACACAACGCGACGTAAGCGAATCTCGTTTGCGTGCGCGCGAACGGGTGACGCGCGCGCTCTATGACATCACCTCAACGTCGCAACTGGATCACTTGCAGAAAGTGCAGGCGCTTCTTGAGATGGGATGCGACTACTTCCACATGCCGGTCGGCGTATTGACTCGCATCGATGGCGAGGAACTCGAAATAGTCGCCGTGCGCGATCCTGGTCATCGGATGAAGCCTGGCGAACGTTTCCCGCTTGCTGATCGCTATTGCGCCGCCGTTCTCGACGCAGGCGCACCGGTGATCATTGATCATGCATCGCAATCCGGATGGAATGACCATCGCTGCTATCGGTTGACCCGCATGGAAGCATACATCGGCGCGCCGGTCCAGGTGCGCGGCACGACAGCGGGAACGCTCTGTTTTGCGAGCGCCATGCCCCGCACAACGCCGTTCACCGATGGCGATTATGACCTGATCCGACTGATGGCGCAATGGATCGGCAGTGAGCAGGATCGCCTGCAAACTGAAGCAGCGTTGCGCGAGAGTGAAGAACGCTTCGCGCTGCTCGCCAGCGTTACGACCGAAGGAGTGATTATCAGTGAGCAGGGGATGATCGTCGACGCCAATGCCGCTGCTGGAACTCTGTTTGGCGTGCCGCCGGAGCGTTTGCGCGGCATGCCGGTCTTTGAGTTTACGACGCCAGAAGGGCGCGAGAAAGTCGCGCGCGCGCTCACAACCGGCTATGATCGTCCTTATGAGGTGCTCGCCCGGCGTATCGATGGGACCCTCTTTCCCGCTGAGGTCACCGGTCGCAACATTCCCTATCACGGTCGCACGGCGCGCGTGACGACGATCCGCGATATTTCGCGGCAGCGACTGGCGGAAGCCGCACTCCGCGCCAGTGAAGAGCGGTTTCGCCAGTTGGCGGAGAACGTCAATCAGGTCTTCTGGATGTCTACTCCATCGCTCGACCAGATCCTGTACGTCAATCCGGCCTACGAACGCATTTGGGGGCGATCCTGCGATAGCCTGTATGCTCAACCGTCCTCGCTCTTCGAGGCGATTGTTCCTGAAGACCGCGAGCGAGCGCTTGCGCTTCATCGGGCAGAGTATGCGCGCGGATACAGTATCGAGTTTCAAATCCTGCACACCGACGGTCAGCAGCGCTGGATCCTGACCCGCGCATTCCCGGTGATCAACGAGGCGGGCGCCGTGTATCGCATCGCCGCGATTTCTGAAGATGTCACCGAGCGCAAACAGGCAGAGGCGGAATTGCGCGCCGCAATGACGGCGCTGGAAGTGCAGTATCAGACCGCAGATCGCGCCCAGAGCGAACTTCGCGCCATCCTCGACGCTTCCAGCGAGGTGATCGCCCTTCTCGCGCCAGATGGCGCGTTCCTGACCGTCAACCGTCGTTTCTGTGATATATTTGGCGTGCCTGCCGATCAGGTGCTGGGACGACGCCTGATTGATATGCGCGCCGAGATCCGGTGGTTCTTCGGTGATGCCGATGAGGTGTATGAGCGGATGCTCAGCGCGTTACAGGATGCTCAAGACGTCTTCCGTGAGCAGGTAGTGCAACTCAGACCGCAGCATCGTGAACTCGCCATCTTCTCCGCGCCGGTCTGGACTGCCAATCAGGTCCACCTTGGGCGACTCTACGTCTTCCGCGATGTCACCCATGAACGCGCCGTTGAACGCATGAAGTCCGAGTTTGTGGCGATGGTGTCGCATGAACTGCGCACGCCGCTGACTTCTATCAAAGGGTATATCGATATGCTGCTCGATGGCGATGCCGGACCGCTTGCCGTCGAGCATCAGGAACTTTTACAGATCGTCAAATCGAATGCCGACCGGTTGCTGCTCCTGATCAACGATCTGCTCGATATGTCGCGCATTGAGGCGGGGAAACTGATGCTCCACCGCGCGCCGCTCGATGTTCGCCCGTTGATCCGTCAGGTTGCCACAGCCCTGCGCCCGCAACTGGACGCAAAACACCAGCGTCTGAATCTGGACCTTTCTGAAACCCCTCCCGATGACGCGCCGCCGCTGATGTTCGGTGATGCGGCGCGTGTCCATCAGATTTTAACCAACGTGCTCTCGAATGCGATTAAGTATACACCTCAGGGTGGCGAGATTTCAGTTCGTCTCTCCGTGGAACCGCCGTGGATGTGCATCGCCGTGCAGGATACCGGCATCGGCTTGACCCCTGAGGAACAGGAGCGCATCTTCGATCGTTTCTACCGCGTGCGCAACCGTGCAACGCGCGAAGCCAGCGGAACCGGGCTTGGTCTGGCTATTACCCGGTCGCTGGTTGATCTGCACCAGGGGCGCATTACCGTTGAGAGCGAAGCAGGCAGAGGTTCGACGTTCCGGATCTGCTTTCCGCTGCTGACCTCGCTCGATGGCATCAATGACGATGAGGCATTGGCGCAAGTTTCGACGGGGGAACTGACGTGAACGATTTGTTCGAGCAGATCAGCGGACAGACGCCTTCTGTGCGCCACATTCTGGTGGTCGATGACGATCCCGACATCAATCGGCTGCTGCGCGCGCGTCTTACCGCGCGCGGGTACGATGTTTCGACCGCTGCCAGCGGTGAAGAGGCGCTGACGCTGCTCGCCGATTCACCCGCAGATGTGATCTTTCTCGATATTTCGTTGCCCGGTATGAACGGGCTGCAAACGCTGGCGGAGGTGCGACAGCGCAGGTTGGATGCAGCCGTGATCATGACCACAGCGTTCGGTTCCGAGCAAATTGCGGTCGAGGCGTTACGCCAGGGCGCCGATGACTATCTGCGCAAACCGTTCGAGTCGGACGAGTTTCGTCGGGTGCTGGAACGCACCGTCCAGCGTCTGGAACTCGAACGCCAGAATCGCGTGTTGCGCCAACAACTCGAAGCGCATCATCGCCGCCTGTTGAGCGAAATGGCGCGCGCCGCCGAGGTGCAGGCGCGCCTGTTGCCGCAAATGGCGCCGGTGCTGCCGGGTTTTCAACTCGCTGCCGAGTGCATCCCCGCCCGCGATGTTGGCGGTGATTTCTACGACTGGCAGCAACCGGCGCCGCATGTGCTCAGTTTCTGGTTGTGCGATGTGATGGGGAAAGGGCTGGATGCAGCACTGCTGATGGCGACCGTGCGCGCCGTGATGCGCGCTGTTGTGCGGAGCAGCCCGCCTGCCGAGGCGATGCGCTATGTGGCTGCCGCACTGAACGATGACCTGATCCAATCAGGACGGTTCGTGACCCTTTTCCTGGCGCAACTCGATGCTGGCAGTGGACGACTCGCCTTCATCGACGCCGGTCATGGGCTGGCATTCGTGCGGCGCGCCAATGGCAGCGTCGAAACGTTCGATACGCCGCGCGGATTACCACTTGGCATCCTGCCATATGAACAGTATGATCAGCGCGAGGTGGTGATGAATCCAGGCGATGCGCTCGTTGTATATAGCGATGGTCTGATTGATGCGCGCGTTGATCTCAATCTGACGCCGCAAGCGCTGGCGGATCAGTTGTGCGGCGCTGCCAGCGCTCTGGCAATGCTCGACCGCCTCGTGACGCTGCTGGCGCCGGTACAGACGCCGCCGGACGATATGACGTTGCTGGTGCTGTATCGGAAGACGGATCAGGGTTGACATGTGTCTCTTATCCACGAAGAAAACGAAGGGACACAAAGGGTAGGAGCATCCACATTCTTTGTGATGCTGCGCGCCCTTCGTGGAAGAGTTACTCGCTGGGGGTGAGATGCGGCGCGTATCCGCCAGGATCGCGCAGAACCATACCGGGTGGGAGAGGCAACGGCTTCGTGCCGCTTCGTGTCCTTCGTGGAAGAGTTACTCGCTGGGGGTGAGATGCGGCGCGAGTCTGCCGGGATCGCGCAGAACCATACAGGGTGGGATCGGAAGACGGATCAGGGTTGACAAGTGTCTCTTATCCACGAAGAAAACGAAGGGACACAAAGGGTGGGAGCATCCACATTCTTTGTGATGCTGCGCGCCCTTCGTGGAAGAGTTATACCAATTCCCTGTGAACATCCGGCATGGTCACCCCGAGCAAAGCGAGGGGTCTTGCGCGACCCGCGCAGATTCCTCGCTGCGCTCGGAATGACAAGAATGCGGCATCTTCAAGCGTCATTGGTATTACTCGCTGGGGGTGAGATGCGGCGCGAGTCTGCCGGGATCGCGCAGAACCATACCGGTAGGGAGAGGCAACGGCTTCGTGCCGCTGCGCGCCCTTCGTGGAAGAGTTACTCGCTGGGGGTGAGATGCGGCGCGAGTCTGCCGGGATCGCGCAGAACCATACCGGGTGGGAGAGGCAACGGCTTCGTGCCGCTTCGTGTCCTTCGTGGAAGAGTTACTCGCTGGGGGTGAGATGCGGCGCGAGTCTGCCGGGATCGCGCAGAACCATACAGAGTGGGATCGGAAGACGGATCAGGGTTGACAAGTGTCTCTTATCCACGAAGAAAACGAAGGGACACAAAGGGTGGGAGCATCCACATTCTTTGTGATGCTGCGCGCCCTTCGTGGAAGAGTTATACCAATTCCCTGTGAACATCCGGCATGGTCACCCCGAGCAAAGCGAGGGGTCTTGCGCGACCCGCGCAGATTCCTCGCTGCGCTCGGAATGACAAGAATGCGGCATCTTCAAGCGTCATTGGTATTACTCGCTGGGGGTGAGATGCGGCGCGTATCCACCAGGATCGCGCAGAACCATACCGGGTGGGAGAGGCAACGGCTTCGTGCCGCTTCGTGTCCTTCGCGGACCATGCGCTGGTGCGGGCTGAGCGGCGGCGCGTATCCGCCAGGATCGCGCAGAACCATACCGGGTGGGAGAGGCAACGGCTTCGTGCCGCTTCGTGTCCTTCGCGGACCATGCGCTGGTGCGGGCTGAGCGGCGGCGCGTATCCGCCAGGATCGCGCAAAACCATACCGGTAGGGAGAGGCAACGGCTTCGTGCCGCTTCGTGCCCTTCGTGGAAGAGTTACTCGCTGGGGGTGAGATGCGGCGCGTATCCGCCAGGATCGCGCAGAACCATACCGGGTGGGAGAGGCAACGGCTTCGTGCCGCTTCGTGTCCTTTGTGGAGGACAAATCCATGCACACGTTCCGAAGATGTCAAGCCCATACGTTGCTGAGCATGGCAAGGATGCTGCTCATACTGAGTGTGCTCGTCTTCACGGTGGCGCCTTCGACGCCAATCGCTGCGGCACAGGCACAGACCGACGCGGACACCTATCGCTTCGCCGATCTTGGCTACGGCGACCGGACGGCGCGGACGATGTATGGCAATCTGGACTATTTCTTTCCGGTTCCCGCAGGCGAAGAACCACTCGAAGGCGCGCGCCTGGACCTGGTATACAGCCACTCGCCGCTCCTCGACTCCGAACGCTCGACAATGACCATTGTTGTTAATGGTCTGTCGGTTCAGAGTGTGCGCCTGACCTCCGACACACGCGCGCGCGCGACCCTGACCGTTCCGCTGCCACTCTCGGTGTTCGGCGGCGATGGGTTTTTCGTCCAGGTGCGCTTTCATATGCGCCTGACCCGTGATGAGTGCGAGGAGACGCGCAATCCGGCGCTGTGGGCCACTATCCACGGCGACTCGCGGTTGACGCTGCCCACTCAATCAATCAGTGCGTATCGTCTCGATCAGTTCAACTGGTTGTTCGCGCCTCCTCCTGACCATCGCCCGCCGCTGGCGCTGGTCATTCCTGCCGAACCGTCGCCGGAAGAACTCGAAGCCGCCGGGCTGGTCGCTTTTCAACTGGGGCGTCGGGCTGCCGCAATCCGCGCCGAGCCCCGACTGGAGGTTTTCACGACGCCTCCCGACCGCGCCGGTGTCATCGTCGGTAGTGCTCCGGCGCTGGCAGCGATGCTGCCGTGGGGCGTTGTCGATTGGGATGGGCGCGCGGTGACTATGGCGGGCATTCCGATCTCGACCGATCACGGTGTGCTGGCGCTGGCGGAGAGCAGCGTGCCGCGTCTGCTCGTCAGCGGAGCGACGCCATCGGCAGTGCGCCTTGCTGCCCAAACGTTGAATGATCCTGACCGCCGCACATTACTGGATGGCGCGTATGTGGCAGTGACCGATGCGCCGGTTGCTGCACCTTCGTCGTTGCCATGGGCGAATGGCGCTGCCAGTTTCGCCCAACTTGGCGTATCGTCCCGTACCGTCATTGGTCCCGGTGAGCACCGGATCGACCTGGCGTTCACCCGCCCCGCCGGTTGGCAGTTGCATGATGGCAGCGTGTTGACCCTCGATGTGGAGGCGACTCCGGCAGTGCGACAAGAAACGTCGTGGATCGCCGCCAGTGTCAACGGTATTGACCTGGGTGCGCAACCGCTTAAGTTGACAGAACCCAACCCACATCGTTATACGTTCGCGCTTCCCGCCGATCTCTTGACCGCCACGCTCGACGGTAGAGCGGTGCGCTATCTCGATCTGACCGTGCGCCTGTTCCTCGATCCGCCAGAGACAGGATGCGTGGTTGTTGACGGCGATAGTTTGCGTGCAACGTTGCTCCCCACTTCTGCCTGGCGCCTTCCGCACAGCGTCAGTTCCGCCTTCGATCTGGGGCGTTTTCCCGCGCCGCTCCTCAGTGTCGATACCTCGCTGCCGTTGATCATCGTGCTGCCGCAGCAACCTGCGGCGGCGGAACGCGCCGTAGCGTTGCAATTGTTGGCAGCGCTTGGACGCTGGGCGGATGCCGACGGCTTGCCGCCGCCGCGCCTGGTCACCGTTGATCAGGTGAATGAACGCAGTGGACGCCATCTCATCCTGATTGGTGGGGCTGAGCGCAACACACTGAGCGCCGAAGCCATCGCTCGCCAACCAGATCGGTTCGCTGCCCGTCAAACGGTGGTGTATCGACCGAATGAAACCGCTCAGGGACGCCTGGTGTTGGGTCCTTCACCCTGGCAACGCGATGCCGGGGTGTTGATCATCGACGGCGCTACGCCAGATGATCTTGCTATCGGCGTCACTGCGCTCGAACGGCGCGAAACGCTCGAACGACTGCGCGGTCCGGTCGCGCTGATACGGCAGGACGCTCCGCCGCAGACCGGTCCTGCCGCTGCCGCACCGCCGTCCAGTCTGACGCCGCAGATCGAAACGTCGCTCCTTGAGCGACTTGCGGGATGGCAGATCGCCGGGGCAGTTCTGCTTGGCGCATTCCTGAGCGCTCTCGTCATTCTGCTGACCATTCAGGTGCGTGGTCGCACACGGCGGAGGGGATGATGAGTCATGTCGTCCACATGCTGTGGCTCGACGATCCCGACGTGCGCGCGGAATTGCGCCTGAGGCTGCTGCGCGTTCTGGTTGCCACGAACCTGCTCCTCGGCTTCCTGTACCTGAGTTGGCGCTACACCGCCACGATCAACTGGGCCGCCTGGCCCATTGCTCTTGGTCTGGTGGTTGCTGAAACATACAGTTACATTGACGCCTGGCTGTTCGGGTTGACCCTCTGGCGACTGAAACAGCGCGGTGAACCGCCTCCTCCGCCCTCTCAGGCCACAGTCGACGTCTTCATTACCTGCTACAACGAACCGGTTGAGATTGTGCGCGAAACGGCTATCGCTGCGCGCGATATTCGCTATCCACATCGCACCTACCTGCTCGACGACGGCAATTCCTCTGCGATGCGCGCCATGGCGCAAGAGATCGGAATCGGGTATCTGGTGCGATCTGAGGAATGGAAGGGTAAGCAACGCCACGCCAAAGCGGGGAACTTGAACAATGCCCTCTGCCAGACCAATGGCGAATTTGTGCTCGTGCTGGACGCCGACCAGATTCCATCGCCCGACATTCTGGACCGCACACTCGGTTACTTTGCCGACGAGCGCGTGGCGCTGGTGCAGACGCCACAGTGGTTCTACAACGTTCCACCGGATGATCCGCTCGGCAGTCAGGCGCCCCTCTTTTATGGACCGATCATGCAGGGTAAGGACGGCTGGAACGCGGCGTTCTTCTGCGGTTCCAACGCCATTCTGCGGCGTGAAGCGCTGATGCAGATTGGCATCGCCAACTATGTGCGCGATCTGGAATTGCGCGTACAGCGCGCCTTGCGCACTGCGGAAACCCTGTTGCGTCGCGCCGTGCGGCAGGCGCAAGCCGTTAACAATGGCGCAGCGCTGGCAGCGATCAACGATCTTCAGGCGGCAGTGCGCGCGAGTCGGCGCATGCTGCGCGAAGGGCGACCGATCCAGGAAGTGACCTGGTACTTCCAGCAGCGCGCTGCCGCCGCCGCGCGTCCGCTCGTTGTTGAAGACCTGGCGCGTCTGCGGGCAGAAGTGGCAACCATTCCAGGTCTCAATGAGGACGAGGATCTGACCACCAATCTCAGTCGGTCACTCGATGATGAAACGATTCTGCACGAACTGACGATACGTGAACGCTCACCGCTGGCAGCCATCGCCACCGTGCGCGAACTGCTGCTGGCAGTGGATGTTGATCGCTCCGATGAAGCGCAGCCGGTCATGCCACTGGCAACTATCTCGGTCACCGAAGACATGGCAACGGCGATGCGGCTCCACGCGGCGGGGTGGCGCTCAGTCTACCACGACGAAATCCTGGCGCGCGGGCTGGCGCCGGAGGACCTGCGTTCGGCGCTCCAGCAGCGCCTCCGTTGGGCGCAGGGCACCATTCAGGTGATGCTGCGAGAAAACCCGCTCTTCATACGGCGATTGGGCTGGGGACAACGCCTGATGTATTTCGCTACGATGTGGAGTTACCTCTCAGGGTTTTTCAGCGTCATTTACCTTGCTGCTCCGATTCTCTACCTCATCTTCGGCATGCTGCCGGTGCGCGCTCAGGCAGAAGAGTTCTTCTGGCGGCTCGTTCCTTACCTGATAACGAATGAGCTGGTCTTTGCCGTCGCAGGTTGGAAGCGCGCAACCTGGCGTGGGCACCAGTACAGCCTGGCGCTTTTTCCGCTCTGGATTCGGGCAGTGATCAGCGCCATTGGCAATGTCTACGCCGGGCGACCGCTGGGATTCGTGGTGACGCCAAAGGTGCGGCAGGGAGGGATGCATCTCTGGGGGCAACTGCGTCTGGTGCGCATCCAGGTTATCACAATGGCGCTGCTGATACTATCGGCAATCTGGGGGTTGGGGCGTCTGGCGCTTGGTGTTCAGACGGAAGGCATTCCAACCCTGGTCAACATCTTCTGGATCGGGTATGATTTGCTCATGCTGAGCGTTGTGATCGACGCGGCGCTCTATCAACCGGAGGAGCAGGAACAGTCAATGGCGGCGGATCGAGGATTTGGGGCGGGTCCGATCCCAACCCCCACAGAAGGCGGAATGGGCGGATAGACAGGGGCGGGTCTGTGACCCGCCCCCCCCAGGCGGGATAGGTGGAATGGGGAAGGGGCGGGTCTGTGACCCGCCCCCCCAGGCGGGATAGGTGGAATGGGGAAGGGGCGGGTCTGTGACCCGCCCCCCAGGCGGAATGAGGGAGGATGGGGAAGGGGCGGGTCTGTGACCCGCCCCCCCAGGCGGGATAGGTGGAAGGGGGAAGGGGCGGGTCTGTGACCCGCCCCCTCCAGGCGGGATAGGTGGAAGGGGGAAGGGGCGGGTCTGTGACCCGCCCCCTCCAGGCGGGATAGGTGGAATGGGGAAGGGGCGGGTCTGTGACCCGCCCCCCCAGGCGGGATAGGTGGAATGGGGAAGGGGCGGGTCTGTGACCCGCCCCCCCCCCAGGCGGGTCTGTGACCCGCCCCCCCAGGCGGGATAGGTGGAAGGGGGAAGGGGCGGGTCTGTGACCCGCCCCCTCCAGGCGGGATAGGTGGAAGGGGGAAGGGGCGGGTCTGTGACCCGCCCCCTCCAGGCGGGATAGGTGGAAGGGGGAAGGGGCGGGTCTGTGACCCGCCCCCCAGGCGGAATGAGGGAGGATGGGGAAGGGGCGGGTCTGTGACCCGCCCCCCCAGGCGGGATAGGTGGAAGGGGGAAGGGGCGGGTCGCAGACCCGCCCCCCCAGGCGGGTCACAGACCCGCCCCCCGACGGGTCGCAGACCCACCCAACGGGAGCATACCATGACACTCCTGAGTGAGCCTTGTGATGATGGCATCACCATTGTGCGGATGGACGGTCGCCTCGATCTGGTTACGGCGGCGCAGGTCAAGCAACAACTGACTGAACTGGTCGCCAGTGGTCATCGACGATTGATCTTCGATCTGGATCGCGTCAGTTTCGTAGATAGTTCCGGACTTGGCGCGCTGATCAGCGGGCTGAAGGTTGCGCGGCAGGCGGGTGGCGACCTGCGGATCGCGCGCGCCAATCAACAGGTGCGCACATTGCTCAACTTAACGATGCTGGAGCGAGTCTTGCGACCTTACGAGACGCTCGAGGAGGCACGCGCTGGCTACTCCCAGATCGTTGCTGATTGAAGCATACGTCGCCACACAGACAATCGATGAAGGACTTGATGCGCTCCACGACATGATCGACCGCTTCTGGGACGACGCTGCGCGCATTGATCGATTGCCCTCCGATAGATGGCGACACCTTTTCACAATGGCGCTAGCAGAAGTGGCAGCAAACGGGTTACGTCACGCCTATCCGCCCGATGCCGCCGAGCGACCGTTACGGGTGCGGCTGCGCCTTTTTCCCGATCGCATCGAGGCGTTGCTGATCGATCAGGGCGTGCCCTACCAACCAATCGCTTCCGCTCCCCACGCGCTCGACGACGAAACCGACATCGCTCTGCTGCCAGAAGGCGGGTATGGGCTGTTCATCGCGCGTTCGGCGCTCGAATCGCTGCGTTACCGTCGCACCCGCAGTGGGTACAACTGCTGGAAGCTGGTCAAAAAAATATAGAACGCGCGCCTTGCTTTACCACACGCCGTGGTATATACTTGCGATGGTATGCGTTTGCGCCACCGTCACAATCTTGCACACAAAGGAGGCTTCCAGATGGCTGATACGCAGACCCGTCGCAGCGCAACCGATCTTCAATCGGCGAATGCCTCGTCGTCTACCACACTGGCGCCGCGCCAGCGTCCGACGCCGCTGTGGGGGCGATCCCGCAATCAGACGCAGGCGCAGGCGGATAGCGGGCGACCTCAGCGTGGATCGCGCCTGACGTCATTCTGGAAAGCGTTGATCATTACATCGTTTGTGATCAACATTGTGCTTCTGACGGTGGTGCTGTTGCTGGTCGGGTTTATCTTCCAATGGCGGCAGCAGATCGCGTCGACTGCCGTGCAGGGTCAGGGGTTCGCCGCCGATAATGTCGCTGAACTGCGCAGCATTGTCGCTGGCTTGCAAGGAGCGACGATCCGCACAACCATCCCGCTCGATCAACCATTGCCGCTGAAGGATGCCGGTGTGGTCGTTCCGGTCGATCAGCAGACAACCGTGACACTCGTGGAGCCGGTGCCGTTGCAGTTGAGCGGCGCCGACATCGATCTCGGAAACGGCAATCGTCTGCGTGCCAATAATATCCGTCTGACGCTTCCCGCCGGAACGCCGCTGCGCATTGCGCTCAAGATGGACATCCCGCTCGATGATGTCACCATTCCGGTACGCCTCAACGTGCCGGTGGAGATTCCGCTCAAGGATACGGAACTTGGTCCGCAATTCCAGCGCCTGGGGTGGCTGGTTGATCGTCTGGTCGGTCCGCTTGCGCCGGTGCTGGGGCTTGATCCGATTCCGCCGGCGCCCCCTGCGCCACGGTATCAACCATCACAGCAACCGTAATGCGACACAAACTGATCCTGTGGGATATCGACGGTACCTTGCTGTACAGCGGCGGCGTCGCCGGTGAGGCGATGCGCGCCGCTATGACGCGCGTCTATGGTCGCTCTTCCGACAATGAGCGGCGCGCCTACGCCGGTAAAACCGATCAACAGATTATTCTCGAAACATTTCCCGACCGTCCAGCGGCGGAACTCCTCAGTCAACTGGACGTGTTTACCGCAACGTACCTCGACATCCTCAGCGAATGGGCGGAGGCGTTTCGTACCCGTGGGCGCGTACTCGAGGGAGTGGTTGACGTTCTGCGACGCCTGCGCGCTGAGGGTGTCGTTCAATCGCTGCTGACCGGCAACCTTGCGCCGGTTGCCCGGCTTAAGCTCGATCTGATGGGAATTGCGGAGTTCTTCGATTTCGACAGCGGCGCGTATGGCAGCGACAGTCCACGCCGGATCGACCTGGCGCCGATCGCGGCGGCGCGCGCGGCGCAGCGCCATGGGCGCGTCTTTGCACATGCCGACATTGTGGTCATTGGGGATACACCAAACGATATTGCCTGCGCGCGCGCGGCAGGCGCCCGCGCTGTGGCGGTTGCGACCGGTCCTTTCAGCATCGAGGAACTGCGCACTCACGCACCTGATGCCGTCCTCCCCAGCCTCGCCGATACCGGGACGGCGCTGGCAGCAATTCTCGCTGAGTAATCCAACAATAACGCCCCCTGGAAAATTCAGAGGGCGCTGCTCCGTTGTGCGTATCCAACAACAACGTCCCTCTGGATTTCCAGAGGGACGTTGTTCCGACGTGAGCGAACCGTGATTTAGCGGCTCAGACCACTGTTGATCTGGCTGAAGACCTGGCTGACGCGGTTGCCGAGCAGGGTGAGAATACCGATGACGACGATGGCGATCAGCACCAGGATCAGCGCGTACTCAACCAGACCCTGACCTTCTTCCTTGGCGAAAAAGCTGCGAACCATTGCGAGACCTCCTTGAACGTGGGCAGAACTAAATGAACCACGACTACAGTATAGGTATTCAATCTCTGGTTCTCAATAGGCAATCAGTCCCAAAAAAAAGACGGTACTCCGTGAAAAATTTCTTACTGGAATGGTAGGACTTTTGGGTAGTACGATGGGAGGGATTAAGGTTTGGGGGAGAGGGACGGGGGGGTAGGGGCCAGGGCAATGAACGCAATGAATGCAACGAGATGTACCCCTTACCCCTTTAACCCGCAGGCAAGGGAATAATCGCTTCGACGCGCGTGCCGCGACCAACGGCGCTTTCGATGCCGAACTCGCCTCGGAGAAGCGTTTCGACCTGCTGGCGTAGGGTGGCGATGCCCATGTTGCGCCGCCCGCTGTCGTCGGACAGCACCTCGCCGACGTGGAACCCGCTGCCGTCATCTTCGACCGAGACATGGATAACACGCGCTGCGCCGACATCATCGCGGATGCTGACCAGGACCCGCGCCTGGGAGGCGTTGGCGTGCTTGATGACGTTGTTGAGCGCTTCTTGAATGAATCGGAAAATGGCGACTTCGTAGTGCGGAGGGAGCCGCATTTCCAGATTCTGCACCATCAGGTTGATCTCGAGTTTGTTCTTTTCGCTGACCTGTTGCACGTACCGGCGCAGGGTCGGCGCCAGACCGAGATCGTCGAGAATCATGGGGCGCAGATCGAAAATGAAACGGCGCGTATCCTGAAGCGTGGCATTGATCGCATTTTTGAGCGCACCAAGCTCAGCGCGCGCCATTTCGGGGTCGCGGTCGAGTAGTCGCTGGCAGATTTCGGCGCGGAGCACCAGGTTGCTCATCGACTGAGCAGGACCATCGTGCATTTGGAGTGAGATGCGCAGACGCTCCTTTTCCTGCGCCTGGATGATGTCGGCGATTAACTGGTCGCTTCCGACCATCCCGCCAGCATTGCCGGCGGGTGTGGCGACGCCGAGGAGCGGTTCGAGCGCAGTGATCAGTTCGAACAACAGACTCTGGCGCTGCTTCGTCGCCTGCTGACGGTACTGGAGTTGTTCGAGTTGGCTGCGCATGGTCAGGAGACGCATCTGCACTTCCTGCGCAGACGCATAATAATTCTTAACATCGGCTTTGCTGTAACGATCAATATTGACATCCAGATCGCGCAGGCGATTCGAGACCGTCAACTCACGCTGTTGTAACTTTTCGACTTCATTCGATGTCTGTCGGAGCAGCGCTTCGATCTCGTTCAATTCACGGCGCGCTTTTTCCAGATCAGCGTTCGCTTTGTCGTAGAGTTCTTTGAGGGACGGAGGGGCGTCAGTCATTGGTGCGGCGACCTCCTGGAATCTATCGTTGTTTGCAGACTATTATACCACGCGCATATCCGGTGTTCACAGGTTGCGAAATCGGAGACGCCAGACGTTGATTAGCGCTTCGAGCACGATGCGCCGCGACATCTTCGAGCGCCCGACACGCCGGTCGGGAAAGATAATCGGCAGTTCGCCGATCCGAAAACCGGCGCGCATGGTACGGTACACCAGTTCGATCTGGAAGGCGTACCCGTTCGACTGAATATCATCCAGATTGATGGTTTCCAGCACGCGCCGCCGGTAGCAGCGGAAGCCGCCCGTTGCGTCCATCACCGGCAATCCAAGAATCGCGCGAGCGTAGAGGTTGCCGCCACGACTGATCAATTGCCGGATAATTCCCCAGTCGGTGGTTCCACCGCCAGGAACATAACGGGAGCCGAGCGCCAGGTCGTAGCGCGTTTCGGCGGCTGCCAGCAACTGTGGCAGATAGGAAGGATCATGGGAGAAGTCTGCGTCCATTTCGCAGATGAATGCAGCGCCTTCTGCGAGCGCGCGCCGAAACCCGGCAACATAGGCGCTTCCCAGACCGTGCTTCTCCGGGCGGAGCAACAACCCGACACGCGGCTCATCGTCAGCCAGTTCTGCGACCACGGCAGCCGTGCCGTCGGGTGAGTTGTCGTCGACCACGAGCACGCGAAATCGCGACATCTCCAGAATGCGCTGGATGAGTTCAGTGATGTTCTCGCGCTCGTTGTAGGTGGGAATAACGACCGTACAATCGGCGAGCGCGACATCCGTGGACATCCGATGGCGCTTGGTTGGGTGCAGCAATGTCATAGAATCTCCTTCATCGGCGTACAGCAAACCAGAGCCAGCGCAGTTGCTCTGCCGACGCCAGTCTATTATACTCATCGTACTGCGCGCGCTATGATCTCAATCATGGCGCAAGAGTGTAGCAATATGGCAATGAATACGACCAACGCTGCGCTTCCTCGACACACCGGTAGAGCGCTGCTGCCTGCGCTTGCGCACCTGTACGGCGCCATCCCGCTGGCGGTCGTCGTGGCGCTCATCGCGCTTGCCCCTACCGATCCGCACGATTTCTGGTGGCATTTGCGGATCGGTCGGATTGTCGCTGAGGCTGGTATTCCACGCACGAATATGTTCGCCTGGACGGTTCCGACCGATCAGCCTTTTGTCTACGCTGCCTGGCTCAGCGACTGGCTGTTCTATCAGGCATACCTTCTTGCTGGGTTGCAGGGTCCGGCACAGGTGCGCAATCTGCTGGGCATGCTCGCGTTTGCACTGGTGCTGCTCGATGCCCGTCGGCGCAGCGGCTCCTGGCGTCTGGCGGGGCTGGCAGTTCTCCTCGCGGGCGCGATGACAATCAATAATCTGACGACACGCCCGCAGAATTGGGCATGGGCGCCGTTTATGGCGTATGTCGTTCTTCTTGGCGCTTACACGGCGCGGCAGGTCGAATGGCCCGCACTCCTGGCGCTTCCGCCGCTGATGCTCTTCTGGGTGAATGTGCATGGTTCGTTTGTGCTTGGTCTGGCGCTGCTTGCGCTCTGTTGCGCCGGTGAAGGAATGCGGATGCTGCTGCGCCAACCGGATGCGCCCGACCGGCGGCGTGTGGCGGCGCTTGGGACAACGGCGGTGGCGACATTGGCAGCGACGGTGATAAATCCGATCGGCGCGAACATTTTCGGGTATGTTCTGAAATTGCTGACCGACCCGCCAATTCAGGGTTTGGTGAATGAATGGCAACCGCCGACCGTGCGAAGTCTGGCAGGGCAGGCGTTCTTTCTGGCAGTGCTGCTGTTGATAGCAGCGCTGGCGCTTGGTCGCCGCCGCCTGAGCCTGACCGATACGCTGCTGCTGTGTGCGTTTCTCTGGCTGGCATGGAGCGGAATGCGGCATGTGGTCTGGTTTGGTATGCTGGCAATGCCGATGCTGGCGCAATGCCTGGCGCACCCCGCATCGCGCTCGTTGCCGCAGCGCGGCGATCCGTTTGCGGGTATTGTTGCGCTCGTGCTGATAGCCGGAGTGGTGGCGCTGCAACCGCCATGCAAGCCACTCCTTGCTCTGCCGGCGCCGTACCGGGCGCTGTTTGCCGATGTTCCCGGCGCGCCGCTGATCTACAGTGCCGATACGCCGGTCGGCGCTGCGGCGTACCTGCGCGATCATCCCGGCGGGCGCCTGTTCAATGATATGGCGTATGGTTCATACCTGATCTGGGCGCTTCCTGAGCCGCAGGTGTTTGTCGATACGCGCGTCGAACTGTACCCGCTGGCGCTGTGGGAGGATTATCTGGCACTCAGCGAAGCGCGCAATTATGCCACACTCATCGAACGCTATGGCATTGATCGAGCATTGCTCAGCCGGTCGCGTCAGGCGCCGCTTGTTGCCGCGCTCGCCAATGATCCCGGTTGGGTGGTGGAATATGAAGATCGCTTCTCGATCCTGTATCGTCGTGAAAGGTGACTGATCGATCATGCCTTCAACTTCGGCGCTGGAATCGGTCTCGGAGCGACAGACGCGCCTGCGTCCGACGCTCGATCAGGTCTATCTCGTTGCAGCGTTGATGCTGATTGCGCTTCGCCCGCTGCTGACCCCTATTCCGCCGCACGATTTCTGGTGGCATATGGCGACCGGGCGCGTTATACTCGAAAGCGGAACGATCCCACAGGTTGACCTGTTCTCGTACACGCGCGCCGGCGAGCCATTCTTCAACCAGGGATGGCTGGCGCAACTGCTCATGGCGCTGCTGCATCAGATCGGCGGGTTGCCGCTCATTATCGTTGTGCAGGCGCTGGTGCTGACGCTGGCGTATGGGTTGCTGTTGCGTCTCTGCATTCTGCGCACGAACCGGGTGCGCATGGGTGCGGCAATCCTGCTGCTGGCGACGCTGCCGCTCTCGTTCGACAACTGGACGGTGCGTCCGCAAACGTATGTCTTCCCGCTGTTTGCCGGATTTCTGACCGTGCTGACGGAGTATCGCCTTGGGATGACGCGGCGGCTGTGGCTGCTGCCAATTCTTATGGCGCTGTGGGTCAATATGCACGGCTCGTTTGTGCTGGGTTTTGCGTTGATCGGCATTGTGTTCATAGGTGAAGCGATCAGGCGCTGGCGTGAACAGGGAGTTCTCGGCAAGACGCTCGATCCGTCACTCGTGGTGTGGGGTGCGGCAACCGCGCTCGCCACGCTGCTCAACCCGCGCGTCGCCGAAGTGCTGGGGTACGTGACCAATCTGCTCGGCAGCAGCCAGGTGACCGATCTGGTCACAGAATGGTCACCGCCAACCATCCGCGACATCAATGGCGCGATTTTCTTCCTGTTCGTCATTGTCACCGCTCTGGTGATGATCTATGCGCGCTCCAGACCCGACCTGACCGATCTCCTGTTATTTGGCGCATTCCTGTGGCTGGCGCTCGGCGCGACGCGCAATATCGTCTGGCTTGGGTTTGTAGCGACGCCGCTCCTGGCGACACAGGCGGCGACGTTGTTGCCGCCGCCCTCCCCTCGCCGGTTTCAGGGTGTTCCAACGATGAATGCTGCGCTCATTGGTCTGCTGGCGATTCTGTTGCTGATCGGCTCGCCGTGGATCAAACCTGCGCTGTTGCCGCCGGATGTCGGCGCGTTGCTGGCGAAGGGCACGCCGGTCGAGGCGACGCAGGCGCTTCAGGCGTTGCCGCAGCGGCCACAACGCCTGTTTCATGCAATGAGTTACGGTTCGTACCTGATCTGGGCAGCGCCGGAGCAGAAAGTGTTCATCGATCCGCGGATCGAGTTGTATCCCTACGACCAGTGGCGGGACTACATTCTGCTTGGTCAGGGCGCCGACGTTGAAGCGTTGTTGGCAAAGTACGCCATTGACGGCATGATGTTGAGTATCGAGGAACAACAGCCATTGCTGGAATATGCCCGCGCTCGCCCCGATCAATGGCGCGAGGTGTATGCAGACGACGAAACGGTAGTGTTGGTAACGCGGAACGTTCAACGTTGAACATCCAACGTCCTACTCATACCTGAGCGCATCGATCGGATTGAGGCGCGACGCGCGCACGGCGGGATAAATGCCGAAGATTAGTCCGACCGCGATCGACGTCAGCGTAGCGAGCAAGATGGCATCAAGTTGCACCCGCGCCTCAGCGCCTTCCGCGACCCCTTGCAGCAGCGCCGTTCCCAGCGCCGAGAGCGCATAGCCGAGCGCAATACCGAGCAATCCGCCAAGGAGACTCAGCATGGTCGCCTCGATGACAAACTGAAAGCGGATGTCGCGCCGCCGCGCGCCGACCGCTTTGCGCAGCCCGATTTCGCGGGTGCGCTCGGTCACCGAAACGAGCATGATGTTCATAATGCCAATCCCGCCGACCAGTAACGAGATTGCCGCAATTGCGCCAAGAAATGCCGTCAGCGCGCCGGTAATTGTGCCGAACGACGCGATCAGGTCTTGTTGCGTCACAATCGTAAAATTGTTGTCCTGAAAGGTCAACCCGTTACGACGGCGCAGCACCTCCGTTACCTGATCGATCACGTCATCAATGCGGCGCTCATCGACCGCCTGGATATAGACCACGCTGACGTCGATTCGGCTTACTGCGCCGGGCGGTGGCGGAAACAGGCGCGTCTGCGCCGTCGTGATGGGCACGAACACCAGATTATCTTCACTGGGACCGAAGTTGCCGCCGCGCGGCGCCATTTCGCCGATGACCTCGAAACTGACATCATTGATGCGGATGCGCTTCCCGATCGGGTCTTCATCGGGAAAGAGCGACGCGCGCACATCGGCGCCAATAACCGCAACGCGCGAGCGCAGATCGAGTTCCGTCTGATCAAAGAAGCGCCCGCTGACCACCCGGGCATTGCGCACCTGCGGATAATTCGGTGTCACCCCAGCGACGCGCCCATCGAAACCGGCGCCAGCGTAGACGATCAGCGCCCCCCGGGTCAACTGCGGCGTCACGGCTGCGGCAGCCGGAACATTGAGCGGATCGGCAAGGGCGGCGACATCTTCGTTCGTCAGTCGCGGCGGCACGCGCCGGTTCTGTTCAGGATCATTGGTGCCGGGAAACACAAAGACCAGGTTCGATCCCAACCCCTGCAACTCGCGTGTGACCAGCGTCTGAATGGCGCCGCCGAGCGCGAGGAGCGTGATTACCGCGCCGACACCGATAATAATGCCGAGCATCGTCAGCGCCGAGCGCAATTTATTGGCAGACAGGCTGCTCAGGGCAATGCGGATGGTTTCAACAAGGTTCATAGGCAAGGTCTGACCGATCGAAAGCGGAGCGCCTCACCTTTTGGACGACTCATACCAATTACCTGTGACCATCCGGCATGGTCACCCCGATCAGAGCGAGGGGTCCTGCGCGAACCCGCTCGGATTCCTCGCTGAGTTTACCCTGAGCGAAGCGAAGGGCTCGGAATGACAAGCATGCGGCATCTTCAATCGTAATTGGTATCACACCAAGGCGCGAAGGCGCGGAGAGAGCATGCCGGTAGCGTTGTGGGTCAGGCTTTTTGCCTTTGATAGGGCTTATAGCGCGCATAACCACATTGAAATGGATGTGACCTGATTATCTTTAGTGAGATTAGCCGCAGAGGGCGACGAACCCTGCGCGTGTCGCCTCATAGCCTGTAACAAAATCATCACCGGAAGCAAGATGACGTTGATAAGGAGGTAAGGACATCATATCTTTCTCCAAACGTAAATGCACTTACGCAACGCTTCACGTCCGTGCTCCCCCATCTGTTGACTGCTATTCCCTTTGCCGCCCGGCAAAACAGCGTATGAGGAACGTTGACCGGACTCAGCATCATTGTCCTCCCTCATATTCCTCCAGCCACGCGCGCGCAGCGGCGACATCACGGGTGATCTGCGCTACCAGCGCCGCAACGCCGTCGAACTTGTGCTCGCCACGCAACCGGTGCAGGAACATCAACCGCAACTCTTCGCCGTACACATCACCGCTGAAATCGAGCAGATACGCCTCGACCGTCCGGCGTGATCCATCGAAGGTTGGGCGCACGCCGACATTCGCTACGGCGCCATAGGTGACGCCGTTGAGCACCGCGCGGCAGACATACACACCGTGCGCCGGCAGCATACGGCGTGGATCGACGTTGATATTGGCGGTCGGGAAGCCAATTGTGCGCCCACGCCGATCCCCCTCAACGATGGGACCGCGCAAGCCATAGGGGTAGCCGAGCAACCGATTGGCCGCTTCAATATCGCCGACACTGAGTGCTGCGCGAATGCGCGTCGAACTAACGGTTTCGCCATCGAGCAGAAACGGTTCGACACGATGCACGGCATAGCCGAAGGTCTGACCGATGGCGGCCAGGCGACTGGCGTCTCCCTCGCGCCCGCGACCCAGAGCGAAGTCCCAGCCAATACAGAGTTCGCGCAGCGCCACGGCGCCACAGAGCCGTGCCATGAATTCGTGCGCCGTGAGCGCCATGATCTCGGTGGTGAACGGGATGACGATCATCAGATCGACGCCGAGCGCAGCGATCAGTTCCGCGCGCTCGACGAGCGTCGTCAGTGTGGGGCGTTCGTTTCCCGGACGAACGACAACATCGGGATGCGGATCGAACGTCAGCACCGCCGCCTGTCGTCCAAAGGCGCGGGCGCGCTGCACCGTCGCGCCTATCAGATGGGCATGCCCGCGATGCACCCCATCGAAGGCGCCAATTGTGAGCACGGTCGGCAACTCGTTAATCGGCTGCGGGAGTCCATGAACAATCTTCATGCATCAGTCCAATCGAATACTTTTATCGGGCGCCAGTGACTGCCATCATACCGCAGCAGCGCCAGCAATGTGCCATCGGGAGCATGCGCGCGCGTCTGTGATGGCGCATCAGCCGGAGCAGGAATCGCGAGACCGTGCCGGATCCGGCGGGCCTGCTCTTCATCGAGGCGCAGGGCATGCCAGTCTGCAACCGCAATCTCTGGCGGCAAGAGCCGCCGACGCAGCGCCTCGTGCGCGTCGGCATGCACCTCCTCTTCCAGCACATGGAGCGATATTGCGTCTTCGACACGAAAGGCGCCCACCGCCGTGCGCCGGAGCGCTGCGAGATGCGCACCGCATCCCAGCGCCACCCCCAGATCACGCGCCAGTGCGCGAATGTACGTACCGCTGCCGCACACCACATCGAGCGTCAACAGCGGAGGTTGGTACTCAACCAGTTCGAGCCGCTCGATATACACCTGGCGTGGCGGCGGTTCAACCGTCACACCCGCGCGCGCCAGCGCATACAGACGGCGACCCTGATGGTGCAGCGCCGCATACATCGGCGGAGTCTGCCAGATCGTCCCACGCAACGGCGCGAGCGCCTCCTCGATCATGGCTCGGTCGAGCGGAGGCAGCGCTTGCTGCACGACCACTTCACCGTTTGCATCATCAGTTGTCGTTGTCGCACCCAAACACACCGCCGCCAGATAGCGTTTGAGCGTCTGATGCTGAACATACTCAATCAGCCGCGTTGCCCCGCCAAGCGCCACGACCAGCACCCCGGTCGCCGCCGGATCGAGCGTTCCGGCGTGCCCGACGCGCCGCTGCCCGCTCAACCGCCGGATACGCACCACGACATCATGCGAGGTCATGCCGGATGGCTTGTCGATGTTGAGAAAACCATGCATGAGTCCCCTGCACAAAGGCTTCACCACCAAGGACACGAAGCGCACGAAGGGGAAGAACCATGAAGCGCATGTCCTTTGTGTCCCCTGGCGCCCTTCGTGGTTTCGTGGTTAATACGGAACCGATGCGGTCCATGCTATGAGTCCCCTGCACAAAGGCTTCACCACCAAGGACCCGAAGCGCACGAAGGGGAAGAACCATGAAGCGCATGTCCTTTGTGTCCCTTTGTGGTTACCGCTTTTTGCAGTGAAGTCATGCATGGCAGGCATTCGGCTCACAACGCGTTGGATGCTGCTAATTCCTTGAGCAAAGGAACGACGACCATCGCAGCTTCGGCAGGTGTCATTGACAGATTTGCCCCTGCCGCCTGCGCATGCCCACCGCCGCCCCAGCGTTGCGCAATCGCAGCGACATTCAGCGGCGCGCGCGCCCGGAGGCTTATCTTTGTCGTTCCATCAGAGCGCTCCTTGAACAGCGCCATGACCCGCGCCTCACCGATCCGCTGCAACACCCGTATGACCTCATCCGCTGCTTCTTCTTCGGCGCCGGTTGCCGCAAACATGCGCTTATCGACCGTCGTCCAGACGACACCATCCTCGTAGCGCAAACCGGCAAGCGCGTGACCCATCAACGCTGCACTGCTTGCAGGCAACCCGTAGTACACGGCGCGAATAATCCGCGCATGGTCGGCGCCAGACTCAAGGAGCGCCGCAGCCACGCGCAGCGACTCCGGATGGGTGGCGTTCGTCTGGAAACTTTGCGTGTCGGTCGTCAATCCGAGCAACAGACATGTGGCAATCGTTCGGTCAATCGGCACACCCATCGCGCGGAACAGGCGATAGAGCAGATCGCACGTTGATGCGGCATCGGGATCGACCAGGTTGAGCGAGGCGCCGCCATCATTCGTCACGTGATGATCGATGACGACCACAGGCAACGTTGCCAGCATTGCGGCGTGTTCATCGTACATCGGACCAATGCGGGTCAGGTGAGCCGTATCGACCAGAATGGCAAGGTCGGCAGGCGGCAGCGCCATGCCCGACTGATAGAGCACAATCTGGTCGGCGCCGGGGAGCCATGCGGCATAGACTGGAATCGGCGGCATCAGCATTGCCGTGCGCTGCTTGCCCAATATGCCAAGAACATGCCAGACGGCAAGAGCAGCGCCGACGGCGTCGCCATCGGGGTTGACATGAGTCAGAATGAGCGTGTGCTGTGCAGCGGCAATGTATTCAGTAAGCGGCGCTGCTACCGTGGCGGGATCGTTGGAGATCATGCAGGCTTCCTGTGAATATGATACACCGTATGCCCGGCGCGTTTCTTGACTTCTTTCATACGCAACTGATGGCGACGTCCAAGCATCGGGATCAAGCGGTTAAGACCACTGACAACCACAAACCAGTACTCGCCGCCGGGTCTGAGGTGATCGAGCGGCGCGAGGATGAACTCGTGCTCGATCGCTTCATCGCCAATTTTTGCCGGAATATTCGAGACGATCAGATCGAACGGAATATCAGGAACGTATTCAAACCCGACACTGCCGATCACCTCGACATTGGGCGTCTGATTAAGCGCCGCGTTATGGCGCGCATAGCGCACCGCCAGCAGATCGCGATCCACGAGGATGACGCGCGCCTGCGGAAACCAGCGCGCCAGGACGATCCCGATCACGCCGCAGCCGCATCCAAGGTCGAGGATGGTCTGCGGCGTTTGCGGCGCAATAGTGCGCAGGAACAGATCGGTTCCTTCATCGACCTGATATGATGAAAAGAGCGTATGCGCCACATCGAACGCGAACGTCTGCCCTCGACAGGTGTAAGAAATGCGTTTCTTATAGTAGACATCGACAGGAGTCGCGACCGTCGTCATGGCACACCCGTCTCACAAGGCGACACATTGCGCCAGCCACTACTCCGCCGGTTTGTCGTCTTCGGGCTGAGGTGGCGGAGAACCGGCGCGCTCAGCGGCGGCGCGCCGGAGCAATTCATCGATATGCAGACTATAATCGACCGACGTATCGAGGATCAGTCGCAATTCTGGAACAAAGCGCAAATAATTCAACTCCTCCGCGAGGCGCCGGCGCAGGAACCCTTTCGCGCGTTCGAGCGCCGCCATGGTTTCCTTACGCTCCTCCGGTGTGCCCATGACCGAGATCCGCACCCGCGCGATCTGCAAATCGGCGGTCACCTCGACGCCGACGACCGTTGCGAAACCAACCCGTGGATCCTTCAGTTCATACTGAAGGATCTCTCCCAGAATGCGCTGTATTTCGTGCCCCAGTTGTTCGGTGCGTTTGCTCATACGGTGCGTTCCACGCGCTCCCTGCGATAGAACTCCATCGTATCGCCAGGTGTAATATCGTTGAACCCTTCGACAATCAGACCACACTCATATCCTGCCTGAACTTCGCGAACATCGTCTTTGAAGCGTTTCAGGCTGGCGATCTTGCCATCGTGAATCACGACGCCGTTGCGCAGCACGCGCACATTGTACTGGCGCGTAATCTTACCCTCGGTCACATACAGCCCGGCCACGATCTCACGCGTCGGCAGGCGGAAGGTGGTGCGCACCTCGGCAAACCCTTCGGTCACCTCGCGGTACTCCGGTTCCAGCATGCCGATCATCGCCTTTTTGATATCTTCGGTCAACTGGTAAATAATGTTGTAGAACCGGATATCGACCCCATACTGTTCAGCCTGCCGGCGTGCCGCCGGATCGGGGCGGGCATTGAACCCAATGATGATTGCGTGTGATGCAATCGCAAGGTTGACATCGCTTTCGGTAATGGTGCCGGTGCCACGATGGATAATCCTGATCTGCACCTCATCGGTATTGAGTTGGCTCAGCGCGTGTTCGATAGCGCCGATCGATCCCTGCACATCCGCCTTCAAAATGATGTTCAGCTCCTTGATCTTCCCCTGCTGGATCGAGCTGAACAACCCATCGAGGCTGACGCCGCGCGTGCTTGCCATTGCTTCGAGGCGCTGCTTGCGCTGCCGTTGCAGGGCAATCTCACGAGCAACCGTCAGATCGGGCATCACCTGGAGAATATCACCCGCCTGCGGCACATCGTTCAATCCCAGAATAACCACCGGTGTAGCCGGTTCGGCAAAGCGCAGGCGTTTCCCGGCATCGTTGAACATCGTGCGGATCGTGCCGGTCGTCGCTCCAACCAGCACATTATCCTCAAGGCGCAGCGTGCCATTCTGCACGAGCACCGTCGCCACCGGACCGCGCGTGCGGTCCATTTCAGCCTCGACGATTGTGCCGACGGCGGGCGCATTCGGGTTCGCTTTGTACTCATTAAGATCCGCGACGAGCAGGATCATTTCGAGCAATCCGTCGATATTCTTTTTCAGTTTGGCGGAAACTTCGACCGATGGCACATCACCGCCAAACTGCTCGACGATCACCCCCGCATTAGCGAGTTGCTGGCGAACGCGATCAGGGTTGGCGTTCGGCGCGTCGATCTTATTGATCGCCACGATCATCGGCACACCCGCCGCTTTCACGTGCGAAATCGCCTCGAGGGTTTGCGGCATCACGCCATCGTCGGCAGCCACCACCAACACGACGATGTCGGTCACCTGCGCACCGCGCGCACGCATCGCCGTGAACGCCTCGTGCCCCGGCGTATCGAGGAAGGTGATCTTTCGTCCGTGTAATTCGACCTGATACGCGCCAATATGCTGGGTAATGCCACCCGCTTCGCTCTCCGCCACGCGGGTCGAACGGATCGCGTCGAGCAGTTTTGTCTTCCCATGGTCGACGTGCCCCATAATCGTCACCACCGGCGGACGCGGCTTCAGGTCCTTTGGGTCCTGCGCGGCGAGCACATCACGGATATTCTCGACGATCCCCTCCAACTGTGGCGGCACATATTCCACGGTTTCGATGCCGAAATCGGCTGCAATAACCGCTGCCGTTTCGTAATCGATCTGCTGATTGATATTGGCGACCACGCCAGCCTTGAGCAGTGCTTTCAAGATTTCGGCAGCGCCAACGCCGGTCGCTTCCGAAAACTCGCGCACGGTCATCGTCACCGGCAGCGCAATCGGACCTTTTGGCCGCACCGGAGCGCGCACTGTCGTTGGGCGCGCCAGGGTGCTCGAAGTCCGCGTTGTAGTTGTGCTTGTGCTGCGTCCGCTCCGATTGATGCGCCCGTCTTCATGGTCGGTTGGGCTTTCCTCGCGTCGCCGTCCATCGCCGCCACGTCCACCGCTCGGACCGCGCCCGCCACCTGGACCACGCCCGCCGCCGGGGCTGCCGGGACCGCGTCCGCCGCCGGGGCTGCCGGGACCACGCCCGCCGCCGGGGCTGCCGGGACCACGCCCGCCGCCGGGGCTGCCGGGACCGCGTCCACCGCCGGGGCTGCCGGGACCGCGCCCGCCGCCGGGGCTGCCGGGACCGCGCCCGCCGCCAGGGTTGCCGGGACCACGCCCGCCGCCAGCGAACTCGATATGATCGCGCGCATCAACAGCGCTCTGATGCCCAGAGATTCTCATACTATTCATTGTCATTCCTCCTCACAACAGGATGTCCGCGGTTGGTGCGCGCGATCGTCTCTGCAATACTTCGCTATGGATGCTGGCGGTATTGTGACAGGCCTACCGCAACGAGGAGCAGCCGACTATTCTGCAATCGTCAACGGCGTCAACGCTCGCGCATATGCTTCAAGCGCCGCACTATCATCCGGATGCAACGCGTCGATCCGCAGCGCGCGCGCCAGCGCACCGCGCCGGATCGCCTGATTCCAGCACTCAGAGTTGTGACACAGATAAGCGCCACGCCCATTGCGCTTCCCGGTTGGATCGACATGCACCCGACCATCGGCATCGCGCACCAGGCGAATCAGCGCGCGTTTCGCATGGGTGCAACGACACACCACACATGTGCGCTGCGGCACATGCTTTGGGCGCGGTCCCTTCTGCTTTTTTTTCGGCATCTGCGTCACATCAATCACCCACTTACTCGTCGCCCTCGATCGCATCCTCTTCATCGTCGCCAACGAGCATATACGATGCCACCAGGCGATCACCGCGATAGATGTACAGTTTTTGCGGCGTCGCGCGCAGTTGCACCGTTTCGCCGACCAGGTCGTCGCCGAGTGGACCATAGCGATGCTTCCGATAGACGATCGTTCCATCGGCGTACACTTTGCGCATCTCGACCTTTGCCGTCGCCAGCGCCGCCTCAGTCGCCAGCGCCTCCGCTTCTGCCGCATCGCGCGCCTCCGCCGCTGCGCGCTCTTCGTCGAGCAACGCCGACGCGCTCTTGATATCGATCCGCCATCCCGTCAGTTTTGCCGCCAGGCGCACATTCTGCCCTTCTTTACCGATCGCCAGCGAGAGTTGCTTATCCGGCACAATGACCGTCGCAGCGTGTTCATCGTCGCGCAACTGCACCTCAACGACCTGTGCTGGCGACAGTGCATTCGCAATGAACTCTTTTGGATTTGACGACCACTGCACAACATCGATCTTTTCGCCATTCAGTTCGTTGACGATGTTCTGAATGCGAATGCCGCGCATACCGACGCACGAACCAACCGGATCGATGCCCTCCTGCCGCGCCGCGACTGCTACTTTGGTACGGATACCCGGCTCGCGCGCGATCGACTTGATCTCGACGGCGCCATTATAAATCTCCGGCACTTCCATCTCGAAGAGGCGCGTAATCAGATTTTTGTGCGCGCGCGATGCGATCAGTTTCGGTCCGCGTTCCTCACGGCGGATTTCCATCAGGTAGACCTTCAGGCGCTGCCCGTGGTAGTAGCGATCGGTCTCGACCTGTTCCTTCGGCGGCAAGACGGCTTCGGCTTTTCCCATTTCGAGAATGACGTTGCCCTTTGCCATGCGCTGTACGGTCGCCGTGACCAGTTCGCCCTCGCGATCCATGTATTCGCCATAGATGTGTTCGCGCTCGACTTCCTTGATTCCCTGAAGGATAACCTGTTTCGCCGTTTGCGCTGCGATTCGTCCAAAATCCTTCGGCGTCGTCTCGACGACGACCGACTCGCCCAGTTCGACATCGGGCTTGATCTTGCGGGCGCTCTCCAGATCGATCTCAAAGCGCTCATCGTAGACATCGTCAACGACCTGTTTTTCGGAATAGACGCGCGCCGCGCCCGTCAGCGGGTCCAGCCGGACCGATATCTCCATTGGCGGTGGGTTAGGACCGAGCGTTCGGCGATACGCTGTCGCCAGCGCCTTTTCCATGACCTCGACGATGGCTTCCTTGGGAATGCCGCGTTCGGACGCAATCTGTGAGATTGCTGCATAAAAATCGCTTTTCATCGTATCCTCGGCGTCGTGTTTGCGCTGCCGCTCAACCGCCCAATGACCGCGCTAACAATAAGAAAAGTGGGGGACGCCCACTTTTCGACACAACCGTGAACTCATGGCTTATAGTATACCATTTTCGCAACACAGACGCAAACGGTTGCGCTATGGTGCGGGATAGGGATATGGCGCGTCTGGCGCGGGCGTATCCGTTCTGAATGGAACACTCGTCGCCGATGACGGCAGCGTGCCCGGCGTTGCCGTCATCGGCGCCGGCGTGTTTGATATGCGCCCGCCCTCGACAACTTCACATGCGGTGATAAGCGTTGCCGCAATCAACAAAAGAAACAACCATCGACCGATGAGTACGATCACACGCCATGCCCTCCCTTATGGTCATCGCTCTCCAGTATACCAGTAGATGCGTTCCCTGTTTATGGGGCTTGTTGCTGGTTGACCGCGCGTGTCGGCGCATGGTTGCTGCGCCGATACGATGGAGACGGATGTGCAGGTTCCTTCCCCCGGCAACCACAGTGCATAGAATCGCTTGATCGACAGGACATTCTTCCTGTTGTCGCTCCCTGACCCGATCCCTGCCTGACACTGAAACGGTATACCTGTGGAACCGCGGCAAACGGGAGGCATGGCATGCTGGCAAAAGTTTATAGCAGCGCCGTGATTGGTCTCGAAGGCGTTTTGGTCGAGGTCGAAGTCGATATTGCGCAAGGATTGCCGAGTTTCACCATCGTCGGGCTAGGGGACACCGCCGTGCAGGAAAGCCGGGAGCGGGTGCGTGCTGCCGTCCGCAACTGCGGCGCCTCGTTCCCGATGAAGCGGATCACGGTCAACCTGGCGCCGGCCGATCTGCGGAAGGCTGGTCCCGCCTACGATCTGCCGATCGCCATTGGATTGTTGCTGGCGTCGGAACAGGTGCGGGGGGATGTCCACGATGCAGTGTTTATCGGCGAGTTGGGTCTCGACGGTGCTGTGCGCCACATCGACGGCGTGCTGCCGATGGTCGCCGTCGCGCGCGAACAGGGCATCCGGCGCGTCTTTGTGCCCCAGGAAGATGCTGCGGAGGCGGCGCTGGTCAGTGGAATCAGCATTATCCCGGTGCAGCGCCTCGACGATCTGACGGCGCACCTGAGCGGTGTGAAGGCGTTGCCGGAGTATCTGAGCCGACCAATCGACACTGCGCCGCCACCGGTATATCCGGTAGACTTCAGCGTGGTGCGCGGGCAGGAACATGTCAAGCGCGCGCTGGAAATCGCAGCCGCTGGTGGGCACCACGTGCTGATGACCGGCAGCCCTGGCTCTGGAAAAACGCTCATGGCGCGCGCGCTGATCTCGATCCTGCCGCCACTGACCACGAGTGAGGCGATTGAGGTGACGAAAATCTACAGCGTCGCCGGGCAATTGCCGAAGGATACGCCTCTGATCCGCCAGCGACCCTTCTGTGCGCCGCACCACACAACCTCACTGGCGGGGCTGGTCGGCGGCGGCGGGGTGCGGGTCAAACCCGGCATGATTTCACTGGCGCACCGTGGCATCTTGTTTCTCGACGAACTGCCGGAGTTCGGCAGCAAACTCGATGTGCTGCGCCAACCGCTTGAAGATCGGGTGGTTACGTTGAGTCGTGCTGTCGGGAGTATCACTTACCCTGCATCATTTATGCTGATCGCGGCACAGAACCCCTGCGTATGCGGTTGGTACGGCGACCCGGAGCGCCAGTGTACCTGCACGGCAGCGGCAGTCGCGCGGTATCAGCGGCGGGTCAGCGGACCGGTGCTCGACCGGTTCGATATGTTTGTCTATGCCCCGCGCGTCCCTTTTGACAAATTGAATACCCTGCGCTCTGGCGAGGAGTCGGCTATCATCCGCGAACGGGTGATTGCGGCACGACAGATCCAGGAACGTCGCTTCCGGGGAACCCATCTGCTCACCAACAGCGATATGGGACCGGCGGAAATCCATCAGCACTGCCGGCTCAACAGCCAGAGTCAACTCATTATGCAGAACGCCATGCGCCAGCACGATCTCTCGGCGCGCGGGTATCACCGCATTCTGAAACTGGCGCGCACCATTGCCGATCTCGCCGGGTCTGCGCACATTACTGCACAGCACCTGGGAGAGGCGTTGCAGTACCGATTGCGGCAGGCAGAGTAAATGGCAGCGGCGGCGATCAGCCAGGATGCGCTGCCGCCGCAACGAGAATGAGGAAGGTCGCCACGAACCAGTGGATCAGAAAGGACCAGACGAACGATCGGGTGCGCCATGCCACCCAACCAAAGCCAAAGCCGCCGATAATGGCAAAGAATGTCTCCAATTCCGGTTTGCCGATGTGCGCTATCACAAATGGCACAGACTGGAGCCATAACGCTTCAGGACTGAACCATCGCGCATAAGCGAATAAAATCCATCCGCGAAACAGAAACTCCCAGCCGACCAAATCGAGAAACGTCGTCCACGGTAGACCATCTTCATATCTCGGTAGTATGCGTTGCGCGCCGGATCGCGCTGTCCAAAGACGTACAGGATCGGCGCCATGATCGCTGCGCCCAGTAATGTCAGCACCAGCCCCGCTTTCCAGTCGCCGAGGGTAAACCCATAACAACGCGGATGCTCGCGGAAGATGACGATGATGACCAGCAGCGGAATAATCAGGTGGCGAACGACGCGATCCCAGTATGTGAACGGGGTAATGCTCCGATAGTTGTCGAAGGCGAGCAGGATCAGGCTGATAACGGTGATCGCAACAATCTTCCGGTCGAACACAAGCCGTTCGCCGATCAGCCATTTGAGAGGGAACACGCGTTGCATCGGTGTTCGTTGTGCAATATGCGTCTGGTGAGGTTTGTCGCTCATATGCCACCGCCTGTCTGTCGTCGTGCCGGAGAGCCGCCGGACAGTGTTGTGGACGGCACATCTCCAGGCTTCCCAACCAACATTCGCTTGTGATCGAAAACGTGTTCCCGGTAGTGAGCGCCGATCGATCCTGTCGCAACCAACGCCTGCCGCACATTCGGCAATTCTTCAAGGTCCGACGGTGTGAGAAGCCCTGTACGTGCCTGTCCGAATAATCCCGGGCTGTCGTCATTGCCAGAGTCGCACCGATGGCTCGATGGCACGGCGAGGCGTCATACCAGGGCGCCACTCTGTCGCAAGCGATATGTTTGCCACGAGTGGAGCGGTGGCTCAAGACCGCTCTGAACGGATTGAACGATCGCACCGCTTTGCCTGCGGTTCCTCGGAGAGGTTCCGGGTATGCTCAGCCCTGCTGAACCGGCATACGACGGGTGCGCCAGCAAGCGCCTCGTCCCTGATTGGCGGTCGTCACGCGGCATCGGTATCGACCCGCAGCACGAGTTTTCCGGCGTTGCGATTCGCTTCCATTACGCGGTGCGCTTCGGCAGCGTCGCGCAGGGGGTAGATCGTGTCGATGATTGGGCGCAATTCGCCGCGCGTCAATCGGTCGTGCGCAAACGCCACAAAATCGGCGGTGAGGGCGATTTTTTGCGACAATGGCGTGCGGCGTAGGGTGGCGCCGGTGACGCGCAACCGTTTCGTCATGATCGGTCCCAGGTCGATCTGCCCTGTTGACCCTCCCAGGAACCCGATCAGTTGCAATCGTCCGTCGAGCGCCAGGGCTGCGGTATTCTGCTGCCAGTAGGGGGCGCCGACAAAATCGAGGATCAGATCGACGCCGCGACTGCCGGTTGCTTCAAGCACGCGCATCGCAAACGACTCCTCACGATAGTTGATGGCCAGTTCTGCGCCGAGTTCGCGGCAGAGCGCCAGTTTTTCCGCCGAACCGGCGGTGGCGAAGACGCGCGCGCCGGCAACGCGCGCCAGTTGTATCGCCGCCGTGCCGACGCCGCTGGCGCCAGCATGAATGAGCACTGTTTCGCCTGTCTGCAACTTCCCCATGGCGAACAGGTTGAGAAAGGCGGTCAGAAACGCTTCTGGAATGGCAGCCGCCTCTTCGAACGAGAGGTTCTCCGGTATGCGCATTGCTATGCCAGCCGGTACAACCGCCAGTTCGGCGTACCCGCCGCCCGTGACGACTGCCATGACGCGGTCACCGGCGCGCCATTGACCGGTGGGTGTCACTACTTCACCTGCCAGTTCAAGACCCAGGATCGGCGATGCTCCCGGCGGCGGGGCATAGGCGCCGCGACGCTGAAGCAGGTCGGCGCGGTTGACAGCCGTAGCGCGTACCCGCACCAGAAGTTCATCAGAACCGGGAGTCGGGTCGGGCGCATCGCCGTACTGCAAAACATCAGGGGCGCCCGGCGTATCGAACAGAATGGCTTTCATGGTTGCTCCTCGAGTGTCTGTCCCCATTCAAGATGCTTGACCCATTTGAAGGCGTCGCGATCGCGTTTGAGCGCGCGATGCCGCAGAATACCGTCGCGCGATGAGATCAGGACTTCGGCATACGCCTTGTTGAACGTCGGTTCGCGAATGACCCTGCCCCAGACCGGTCGTTCGGGCGGAAAGCGGGTGAGCGCAGCATAACTGTACTTGGCGTCTTCCCACGGCGACGACGCGCCGCGCGCGCGCCGCTGAAACTCAGGACGGCGCAGTCGTTGCGGAAAGTGGCACCAGTCGTTGGTGAGCGGGCAGGGCTGATCGTGGGTGCAGGGTGCAATCGTGGCGGCGCCGTTGGCGAGCAACAGGTCGCGCGCGGCGCGCACCACGGCAAACCCAACCGAAGTGCCAGGTTCGACGATCAGGAGCATGCCACGACTCAGGCGCCAGGCGGTTTCCACAATCGCACTGCGCTCATCCGGTGGTATTTCGCCAAGCACGTGACCGAGCACAACCAGATCGAACCGGATGCCGCGTTCGATAGGGGCTTGCAGGGTGCGTTGCACCCAACGCACGCTCCGCAGCGCCGGATTTGCGCTCGTATGCGCAAAATTGCGCCCCAGCGCAATCAACACCGGCTCGCGCTCCCAGGCGGTCAGGTCGCGGAGCGACGGCCAGCACACCGTTGCTGCCCAGAGCGCCGTTCCGGGTCCGCTCCCCATATCGAGCATGGTTTCCGGCGACCACGATGGGATGCGCTCGGCAGCCGCTTTCATCGCACCGTATAGTTGCGCATACGTGGCCGGCATGAAGAGCGCAGCATAGCCAAGGGCATCGAGATGCGTGCGCACTGCCGGCGCTGCGCCAATGTCATCGAGGGCGCGGTACTGCTCGCTCAACGTGCGCGCTGCGGTCATCCAGCGGATTGCGGGAACACGGTCGAGCGCCTGCGCGATAGCGTTACGCAACTCGGCAGGGAGCGCAATCATGCGCGGATCAGGCGGCAGACGTTCGATCATAAAGAGTCGGGAGACCTCTGGAATAGATGCGTGCGAACACGCCTTCATTGTATCACCGGGAGGAGTCTCCGCCAAAGGTCATACGCCATTGGATAGAACCGCCGCGCAGAATCATCCGGCAATTCTGTCGTTCGTGGCTATTGTGGAGCGCCATGATGCGCTACTGTATGGCTGACGACCAAATTGATGCAGCGGAAGGAGATCGCCATGGTCGCGCAACATCGTCAATCATTCCCGTGGGGCGCAGTGATCTGGTCGAGCATCCTGATGGTCGTCATTCCGTTGGGCTTTGCGTTCGCTGTCAGTGTTGGATATGGGGTTGTGGTCGGGTTTCAGACGCGCGGCGACCCGGAAGCCATTCATGCGGCGGTCACTGCGCTTGCCAGCGCTGCCTGGTATCGGGCATTACCCAAGGTGCTGCTGGCAATTGTGGCATTCTGGCGTGGTACACGCCTGGCTCGGTTGGCGGCGCCAGCCGCCCCGTCGGTCGTGGGTGCGGTATTGCTGGCGCTCGTCCTTCTGGTTGTACTGGCAGTCGCACTTTTCAGTGCGCCGCTCAACGGCGAACAGGCACTATCGTTCGCCGTTGACGCCGTGGTGATGCTGGCGTGTGGTCTGGTGGGGGCGCGGGCAGCGCGACGATAGACAGTCGATCTGAGCGTGAGGAGTCTGTGATCGGTTCATGCTGGGAAAAAGTCATTCGTGACCTGTGGCACAATAAGGTGCGCACCCTGCTTGTGGTGCTGTCGATTGCCGCCGGGATCAGCGGTATCGGCACGGTCGCTCATATGTATTTCATCATGTCGCGCGACCTGGCGCAGAGTTACGCCGAGGTTCGCCCGGCAAACGCAATATTGTAGACCGACGATGCCTTCGATGATGAGATGGTCCGCGCCGTGCGCCGCCTGCCAGGGGTCGCCGAAGCCGAAGGGCGACGCAGCCTGATACTGCGCTTCCGCACTGCTCCACACCGTCCCTGGAAGGTGATCGAACTTTTTGTGTTGCCCGACGATGGCGAAACACGGATGCGCCCCGAAATCGTGTTCGAACCCGACCACGCATCCTGGACACCGGGCGCGTGGCCCCCGCCGCGTCGCACAATCGTCCTCGAACGCACCTCGTTGCTGGTTGGCTATCTGGGTCTGGCGCAGGCGCGCCTCGATGACACCATTACCATCGAGACCGCCGATGGACGATTGCGCGAGATTCGTCTGTCGGGGCTGGCATACGATTTTTCGCGCATACCGGCGACGTTCATGGGATGCGCGTATGGGTACGTTGACCGCGAGACGCTGGAGTGGCTCGGTGGCGCACCTGGCTACAATGAACTCTATGTGCTGACCAACAATCCCGCCGACTCGCCCTACAACCGGCGTATCGCGGAGCAGGTTCGCGCGCATGTCGAGCGCGCCGGCGTGCGCGTCACGCGGATCGATGTGGCGCGACCGGGAGAACTGCCGCTCCACAACTATTTTCAGGCAATCACAATTGTGCTTGGCACTCTTGGCGCACTGGCGCTCTTTCTGAGCGTGCTGCTCGTCACAAATGCCATTACAGCATTGCTGCCCCAACAGACGCGGCAGATCGGCGTGATGAAGGCGATTGGAGCGCGCCCCCGGCAGATTGCCCTCGTCTATGCAGTGTATGCGCTCGCTTTTGGCGCGCTGGCGCTGTCACTGGCGCTGCTCGCGTCGCGTGTCGCCACCGAATCCTTCGTCAATTTCCTTGCCTATTTTCTCAACTTCAAGCTGGGAACCTTCACAACCCCTGCCGGTGTCATCGGGCTGCAAATCGGCATGGCGTTGCTGGCGCCGCTGCTGGCGTCGCTTGCACCGGTGCTCAGTGCAGCACGGTTGACCGTCCGCGAAGCAATTGCCGGGCAGTGTGAGGATCGGCGGCATTCCGGCGTTCGCATCGCGGCGTCCACCCGCGATGCGAACACAATCTCCCGGTTGGCGCTCGTCCCGACGCCGGTGATCCTCATGCTGGGCAACGCACTCCGGCAGCGGATGCGTCTGGCGCTGACATTGACGACACTGACGCTGGCGACGGCGATTGTCGTATCGGTGCTCAGCGTGCGCCGTTCGTTGTTCGAGACGTTTGAGATCATTCAGGCGACCTCTTGCCACGACGTGCTGGTGACGCTGGTTCGCCCGTATCGTGTCGCACAGATCGAACACCTCGCGCAGCAGACGCCCGGTGTGGCGTATGTCGAAAGTTGGGGCAGTGCGTCGGCATACCGCCTGCGACCCGATGGAAGCGAAGGCCCGGTCATTGGCATCATCCCCCGCCGCCTGAGAGTGCGCTCTTCACGCCGGAAGTGGTTGAGGGGCGCTGGCTGCTTCCCGGCGAAGACCATGCATTGGTTATCAGCGCCGATGTGCGACGTTTCGAGCCAGACCTGCGCGTTGGGCAGAACGTTGTGCTGAAGATCGGGAACCGCGAGGCGGAGTGGCGGATCGTTGGCGTCATGCAGGGTTTGCCGGGTATGCCGTTCATGTACGCCGGCCAACCATATCTGGCGCAGATCACCGGCGCCGTCGGACAGACGCGCGAAATTCGGGTGGTTGCTGTGGCGAACGATCCCGGCACACAAGAACGGGTGGCAATCGCATTGAGGGAAGCGTTGGAAAACGCGGGAGTGAGTGTTGCAGTGGCGCAGACACGCACCGAGGAGCGGGAACAGGCGGCTACGTTGATCAATATCATTGTCTCGTTTCTGCTCACCATGGCCATGCTGTTAGCAGTCATCGGCGGGTTAGGGGTTGGTCGGCGCCTTGAGCCTGAACGTTATCGAGCGCATCCGCGAAATCGGCGTCTTGCGCGCGATTGGCGCCTCGAATGGGGTGTTGTACCGCATCGTTATCGGCGAAGGCGTGGCGATCAGTCTGGCAAGCGCCGTGATGGGTATTGTGCTTGCGCTGCCGCTTGGCGATTGGTTGAGCAATGCCGTGGGAATGACATTTTTGCGTATTCCGTTGCACTATCACGTGGCGCTGGATGGCGCGTTCATCTGGCTGGCAGTCGCAGCGGGGATCGGTATCGTCGCAAGTCTCCTGCCGGCGCGCGCGGCGATTGGCTTGACGGTGCGCGACACGCTGGCGTATGATGGATGAGGGTTGCACGTCGCATGGTGGACGTTGCACGGTGAACATGAGAGGGTTAAAGACGCCCCCGACCCTTGAGGTTTTTGCCGGGGAACGAGGGGTGTGACAGAACCTTGTTGGTGGAACAGTGCATGCTGCTGGTGAGGATGCCGACTGACTCGATGGTCTTGGGGAAACCATGGGAAATCAGGCGTCGCCATGTTCATCACAGGGTCGAAAGCCCAGAACCGGAGCCTTCGGTGCGCTCTTCGATGCATTGCGCGCGTGGTGGCGCGCAATGCTGCCGGGCCGTGTGATGATCGTCGCGGTGGTCATGATTGTCGGCGCGCTGATCGCCGCCGTCACTGCGCAGCCTGATGCTCCGCTCTGGAAGCGAGGCGTGGTGGTCGGTGCGCTGAGCATACTGTTGGCGCTGAACCTGATCCCGCCTTTGTCCGATATTCGCCCGCGTTCAACGCCTCCGATCCAGACGGCGATCTATCTGATGCTTGCAAGTGCGCTCTACTTCGTTGCATTTAGCCTGAGCAGCGGAGCGGCGAGCACCGTCATTTCGATGCTCCTGTTCTTGCTGGTTGGACAGGCGACATGGACGCTGCCGCTGGCAACAGCGCTCATCTATGCTGGCGGCATGATGATCGGCGTGTGCGGGATGATCGCCTTCTTCGTCGGCCTGGAGGTGGCGCTTCAAAGTGCTGCAACGTTCAGTTTTGGCGTTGTGTTTGTGACGATGTTCGTCCGGCTTTCCCAGCGGTACGAACAGCAGACGGAGCAGGCTGAGGCGCAGCGCGCGCGTGCCGAGGAATTGCTGGCACAGTTACAGGCGAGCCACGACGAACTGCGCGCGGCGCGCGAACGCGAATTGAAAATGGCAGCAATTGAAGAGCGGGTGCGGTTGGCGCGCGATATTCACGATGGGCTTGGCCACTATCTCACCATCCTGAACGTTCAGTTGCAGGCGGCCTCACGCCTGCTCCAACGCGACCCGGAACGCGCCGCCGCGGTGATCGTCACGTGCCGCGAAGTGGCGCAGACAGCACTCGACGAGGTGCGGCGCAGCGTCGCCGCCATGCAGCCGTCGCCGCTCGACGGTCACTCGCTCGATGTGGCGATTGAACGTCTTATCGATGACTTCCGTCTCTCGACCGCCATCGATGTTCGCTTCGTGCAGGCAGGCGATCTGCCAGCGTTGCCGCAGACGCTAGCGATGACCCTGTACCGCGCCGTGCAGGAGGGATTGACCAATGCCCGCAAACATGGCAATGCCTCGCAGATTGATGTCACGCTGACATTTCTGCCGGAAACCGCGCGCCTGACGATTCGCGATAATGGTCAGCCAAACAATGGCGCGCACGAAGGCGGCGGTTTCGGATTGACCGGCTTGCGCGAACGGATTGAGCGGTTGGGAGGCGTGTTGCGCGCCGGTCCTCTGCCCGAAGGCGGTTTTCTGCTCGATATCATTGCGCCTGTGGCGCGCGCGAACGAGGTCCATTATGATCCGGGTGTTGCTGGTCGATGATCAGACCCTGATTCGCCAGGGAATCGCCATGCTGCTGGAACTCGAGCCGGACCTGGAGGTTGTCGGCGCCGTCGGCGATGGGCGCGCCGCCATTGAGGCAGTCGAGCGATTGCACCCCGATGTCGTGCTGATGGACGTTCGCATGCCGGGGATGGATGGCGTCACTGCCACGCGCGAGTTGCGCCGGCGATTCCCCGATGTTGGCGTCATTATTCTGACGACTTTCGATGACGATGAGTATGTGTTCGAGGGGTTGAAAGCCGGTGCGCGCGGCTATCTGCTGAAGGACATCAGCAGCGAGGAGATGGCGGAAGCGGTGCGCACGGTTGCGCGCGGCGAAGCGCTTATTCAGCCGAGCATTGCGCGCAAAGTCGTGGCGGAGTTCTTGCGCCTGGCGGTTAGCGCACCGGCGGCGCCGGAGCGTATGACGCCAAAATCGCCGAATGCGCTCACCGAGCGCGAACTCGATGTGTTGAAAGCCCTGGCGCGCGGCATGTCGAACAAAGAGATCGCTGCGGCGCTCGTCATTACCGAAGGCACGGTCAAGACGCATATCTCGAATATTCTGGCGAAACTCGATGTGCGTGATCGGACGCAAGCCGTGTTGAAGGCGCAGCAATTGCGGTTGTTGGAAGAGGGTTAGGGTTGAGAACTGAGAACTGGGAACTGAGAACCGAGAACCGAGAACCATGAACCAATCCCGAAACCAGAGAGCCTGGCGCTGCCCGCGTATCAGGCGATAACGAACGCTTCGTGCCAATCTGCGATGGTTTGTTGATGGAGCAGAGACCAACGCTGCCAGACATCAGTGATATAGTGTTGCGCTTCGGTGGTTCGTGCTTCTGGCGTGCTCTGACGCACAATGTCGGCGATGGTGCGTGTGCTGTTGAATGAGGGCGGTGTTAACCAAAAGAATCGTCCGCGCCGCGTGCCGCGCAAAGCGCGCTGCCGGACCCAGAGCGCGCGCTCCGGGTCAACCCCGCGCACCAGGATGGCATACAATGTCAGTGTATGCACCGCGACAGATTGGATCGCCTGATCGGAAGGGGTCCCCGGATGCTGGGCTGCATACGCATCGGTGATCAGTTGATTGAGCGGTGCAAACGCCAGCGGCGGTTCGCCCGCATTTACGAGCGCTGTAAAGATCGCCCAGCACGACGGTGATGCGCCAATATATCGATGGGATCCTCCATCGACCGCCGGCAAAGCGACGCCACAACCCGGGCAAATTTCCAGCATAGGTTCATATCCCCGCAAATACGTACTTTAGATAGCGCCAGGTCCCGTCTGCCACAGCATAGGGTTTCTCAACGACTGAAACAACGCCGGGAGATGATCCGTACCCTGTCAGCCCCTCGTCGCGTGCAACCTTGAGTGCGGTGAGCATCATTGGCGGCTCTGCCACGATAACGACCGACGAAATGCCCTGGATGCGCGCCAGGTTCGCTGCGGCGCGGATACCTCCGACCAGTGATGTGTTTTCTGCGAGCAGCAACGCCTGTTGCGGCAATCCCTGATCGATCAGGTACGGTCGAGCCAGCGCCACAAACATGGAATCGCCGGTTAGAATCATGCGGCTAACCATCCCGCGGCGGTAGAGATTGATGGCATGATCGCACTGCGCTTTTTGTTCGGGTGTGAGGGCGCTGTCAACCGCTTCACCGGTCACGAGTGCCGCGCCAGCCGGTCGCGCTTCGTCCCGGCTGCCCTGCACAACAACCATTGCTGCCGTCAACCCCAGCAGCAGAATTCCACCGGTCAGCACAGCCGCAATACCGCGACCGAGAGAGATGAGCGCGCGGGCAACACGCTTCAGGGGTGGACGTTGGTTCACAGGGCGCTTTCCTTGTTCAACATCTCAGTAATCGTTCGCGCTGCTAGCGTTGCAGGCAGCGTACCTGTCAGGCGAGTGACGAACACTCGCCCTTCACTCCGCTCGTCTCTCCTGCGGCGCGAACATGGGCACGACCTTTGGATCAGCGTTGACGCTCAGAATGCATCGCCAGGGCGCAGGTCGCATCGCCTTCATTCCCAGATGTTGGTATAATACTGCAACGACTGACTCAATACGCATTTTTCCAGAGACCCGTCTATGACCGACGAACCCAAACGCGCGCTTGTGATTGGCGCCCATCCCGACGACAATGAGTTCGGCGCCGGTGGAACCATCGCCAAACTTGCCGATCAGGGATGGGACATCACGTTCATCATCGCCACGAATGGCAACAAAGGCAGCCACGATCCGGCGATGTCATCGTTTCGCCTGTCGGAAATTCGCGAGCAGGAGCAGCGCGCCGCCGCCGAAGTGCTCGGAGTGCGCCGCGTGATCTTCCTGCGTAACAACGATGGTGAACTTGAACCGTCTCCGGCATTGCGCGCCGAATTCGCTCTCTACATTCGCCATTTCAAACCGCATGCGATCTACACTCACGATCCCTGGAAACATTATATGTTGCACCCTGACCATCGCGCCGTCGGCTTCGCCGTGATCGAGGCAGTCGTTAGCGCGCGCGACCACCTGTTCATGCCGGGGTTGGGACAGATCGGCATTGGCGTCTGGCGGCCCGAGGCGCTCTACCTGTGGGGCGCCGAGCAGCCGGACTACGCCGAAGATGTCTCGGACTACGTGGACCGGAAGATTGCCGCGTTGCGCGAGCATCACACGCAACTGGACGAGGTTCAGGGTTGGGAAGAGCGGGTGCGTCAGCGCATGGCAGAAGCGGGCAAAGAACACGGTTTTGCCGCAGCCGAGATGTTCAAGAAACTTCCGGTGTAACTCTCAAAATGCGTCAGACCCGGCAATCCAGGCGTGACCTGTCGGAAAGATTGCGTCGAGTGTCGGCAGAATCGTCGGCGCAATGCGCATGCCAGGGGAACGAGCAATCCAGTGCGCCGGACGAAAGCCGAACAGTAGTTGCACGAGCGCTTGCGGTGTCAGCGCGACTGTTGGCAGGTCCGGCGCATTGGCTTCTTCTCCCACAATCAACGATACATCGGCGTCTCTGATCTGTAATTGGAACGCTGCGCCGCCAGATGACCGGCGTCGCGCATCGAGCAGTGGCCTGATGCAGTCGAGCAACGTTAGCAGGTGTGCAGAGCGCGCCATCCATCCCTCATCGGGATGGTGAACGGAACGGCTCGTCAGGTTCAGATGATCGGCAAGGGCATAGAATGTCGGCGAGTCAGGCGGCAGAGACCAGTCGATCTCTGCCGCTTCCCTGGCAATGCTGGCGTGGTACTGGAGCAGCGCCAGTGCGGCGTGCCAGTTATCGGCGGCGGCTTCAATCGCACGGTTGCCCGGCGCTCGCGACGGCAGGATCAGATACCCGCATGCCTGCCCGTCATCATCGTATGCCAGGCATTGCGGATTCTCCTCCAGTCGCAACGCCAGATCGTGGCGCTGCCGCGCGATAGTGCGCACAAAACTGCCACAGTAGCCAGCATAGTGCTGTTCATACAGGTCGCGCAATACCGGCGCATCATCCAGTGTCGCCGGACGCACCGTGTATGGACTCCTGGGCATCGCAGCAAGGTGCGCCCGGTTAATGATATGGCGCGTGGTATCGAGAACGTCCACGTATCCGAAGCGGCCATAGAAGCCAGCGATGCCATCGAGCAGAATCAACCCCAAACGCCGTTCGATTGCGCGTGCCAGAGCATCGTGCATCAGCGCCGTGGCAACCCCGCAACCGCGCCAGTCTGGATGGGTGACGAGACTGGCGAAGCATCCGGTTGGAATAGTCACGAAGCCGACCCGCATGCTGCGTTCATACAGAATATAGCCGCCGACCAGCGTGGTTGCGACAAAGGCGCAACGCACCTGTCCGGGAACATAGTCCGGTGCGCACTCGACGTGCTGTTGCCAGCGCGTGGCGCTATGGAGCGCGTTGAGAGCGAATGTCTCCGCTGCGAGCCGGAAGAACGCATGGAGTTCGGCAGGCGTCTCGGCGGAACGGATGATAATGTCACCGCGTTTGGGCATAGTGGTTTCATCATACCAGAAGCGAGCGGCAAGCGGCAAGAGGTGCGAGGTGAGCGCAAAGAAAGAGTGTCTGTCACCTGAGAGAACGTGAAGAGTTTCCCGGGGAGCAGGCGAAACACGATGCTACGCTCCGCCCGGCACAACGGCGGGAAGCGGTCACGCTGATTGCTCCACTGTCAGGAGTTCTTTAAGGTCAGCAGCATCATCGTATGGACCGATGACCGCCATGTGCAGATGCTCGTCGCGCACGACGCGTTGTGCGACTCGCAGTACGTCCTCACGAGATACAGTTTCAACTTCGGCGACTACCTGCTCAATCGGAATCACGCGCCCATAGCGCAGTTGATGGGCGCCATTGCGTGATGCAATCGCCCATGTATCTTCGAGTGAAAGAAGAATACCGCCTTTTACCTGTTCCTTGACTTGCGCGAGTTCATCGGCAGTAATCCCCTCATTGCGCACGCGCCGCAGTTCAGCCATGACGGTTGCCAGGCACTCACGCAGGTTTGGTGGCTCGACGCTGCCGAAAACGACCCACTTTCCGGTATCGTGATGTTCGCGACTATAACTCCCAATGTTATATGCTAATCCTCGCTCTTCGCGGATTGCCTGGAACAGGCGCGACGACGGACCGCTGCCCACGACCGTGTCGAGCGCCAGCAGCGCGCGGCGATCCGGGTCGGTGTATGCCACGCCGCGAAAGCCAATGCAGAAGTTTCCCTGTTCATTGTCATCGCAGCGCAGCGTTAATGCCGGACCGGGAAGCGGCGGCTTGCTGGGCAGAAAGACTCCCGGCGCTCCTTCGGGAAGGGTATCAAACGCGGCAGCGACCGCATCAAGAGCGCGTTGCGGATCGACATGACCCGCGATCGAAATGACCATGTTTCTTCTGGTGTAGTGCATGCGCCAGAAGGCGACGATCTGTTCGACAGTCAATCCCGCAATCGTCTCTTCGCTGCCGGCGATGTCCCGTCCAAGTGGTTGATCCCCCCACATGGCCGCGTCGAGCAACAGATGCACCAGTTCCGAAGGCGTGTCTTCGGTCTGATGCAGTTCTTCCGCAATAACGCGCCGCTCTTTCTCGACATCGAGCGGATCAAAGCGCGGCGCCGTCAGCATGTCGGAGAGCACATCAATCGCGCGGTCAAAATAGATGTCGGCCACCTTGGCATAGTAGACCGTCGACTCAAAACTGGTATAGGCATCCAGGATTCCGCCGATGCCCTCGATAGCATCGGCAATGAGTTTGGGCGATGGGTGGCGTTGGGCGCCTTTGAACAGCATGTGCTCAATGAAATGCGCAATGCCGCTTTCGTGCCGCTCCTCATGACCGGCGCCGACGCCAACGAAACAGCCGACCGATACCGAACGCATATGAGGCAATGGCTCGATCAACACGCACAGCCCGCCCGGCAAGAGATGACACTGTGGAGACGATGGATAGGTATGCATGCTCCTTATTATACAGCGCAATTTTAATAAACATTCACCTTGAGCGCAGAAATTGCAAAGGGGTGATCATCCCCGGTTGATACTATCTACCGTGCAACGCAGATTCTGAGCCAGCAGAGATACAGGTTGACGATCATGCCCTACGCCCATGAACAGACCGAAACGTGGAACACGACCGCCGAGCAGATTGATGATATTCCGATTCTTATTGCGCATATGCGCAGAATGGGCTTGCCTCAGGCGCTTGATCGTCACATTCCCACACGCGCCTACTGGGGCAACCTCAGCGTTGGTTGGACTGCGGCGGTCTGGTTGACGCATCTGCTGTCGTGCAGCGATCACAAACCCGCCCATGTGCAGCAGTGGGTGGAGACCCATATCGCGGCGCTGCGCTGGTGCATCGGCAGCGAGATAACGCATGCCGACGTGGGCATTGATCGGCTCCACGATGTGCTGATCGGACTCAGCCAGGACGACCAATGGCAGGCAATCGAGACCGATCTGAACCGTCGTATGCTCCGCGCCTGGCCATGGACCTCTCGCCAGGTGAATCTGCGCCTGTACGAAGGGCGTTCGTGGTTTGTTGCGCCGAGCGGCGCCTTTCAGATCGCCAGAGTGCATCCCTGGCGCGCCAGAACGTTGCGCCAGTCAATTGTACTGGCAACGATCCGTGCGTCGAATCTGCCGTTCGTAACGTGGTCGTTCCCCGAGGATCATGTTCCACCTGTATTGTTCGCCAGGATACTGGAACGGATCTCACAGGACCTGCCCTCACAACGGCTTCGATTTATTGGTGACTCGCTGTTCGCTCCAGGACTCCGGGGTGCGGTTCATATGCGCAACGATGAGTACCTCTGCCCGCTCCCCGATACGCATCCCGATTCTCTCAATCCGCTCACAGCCCATTTTGCTGCGCATACGCCCGCATGCGCGGCGGGGCGAAATGGCAATCCTCACCATCTCACTGCTGACGACAGTATCGAATGGTACGCGCCGGTCAGTGTCGAGATCGATGGCGCGACCGTGGCGTGGAACGAGCGACGCATTGCTGTGCGTTCACCGGTGCAGGCGCATCGGCTGGAAGAAGCGCTCCGCACCCGGTTAGTGCGCGCAGAGGCGGCATTGCTTGCGCTCGTCGAGCGTAAGCGTGGGAAACGTCGTCCGCGTTCCCTTGAAGCGTTGCGCGAAGCTGCCCACGCCATCCTCGACAGTTATCAAGTTCATGGGTTGCTGCGCCTGGATTTTGCCGAGCAGGTCCAGGAGCGACTTGTCCGCCGGTACCGCGGACGCCCAACGGGCATGCGCGTCGAGCGTGATGTGGGCCTGAACGTTTCGACCGATGCCGACGCGCTTGCGCAGGCGATCCGACGCCTGGGCTGGCAAACCTTTGTGTCCAACATTGCTCCGCACGACCTGTCCGCCGACCGTATCCTTGCCATCGCCGCTCCGGTCTCTGGATTCGAGCGTTTGAACGGTCGTCCGCTCTCGTTGGCGCCACATGAAGTGCATACTCCCGAACTGGAGACCGGACTGGTGCGTCTGCTCGCTCTGGGGCTGCGCACTCTCGCACTGCTGGAAACGATTGCGCGCGACCAATTGATCAAGGAAGAGGTGCTGTCCGCTTCGGACAGCGAACGTGCGGCATCGCGCACCACCGGCGAGCGATTGCTCGACGCCTTCCAGGATATTATGCTCACACCCGGCATCAATCAGCGTCTAGGCGCGATCACGCCGCTTTCACCGTTGCAACAGCGGGTGCTGCATCTGGTGGCGTTGTCGCCGGATATCTACCGGATGCCCGGGTAATACCAATGACGATTGAAGATGCCGCATTCTTGTCATTCCGAGCCCTTCGCTTCGCTCAGGGTAAACGCAGCGAGGAATCTGAGCATGTTGCGCACGACCCCTTCTTGTCATTCCGAGCCCTTCGCTTCGCTCAGGGTAAACGCAGCGAGGAATCTGAGCATGTTGCGCACGACCCCTTCTTGTCATTCCGAGCCCTTCGCTTCGCTCAGGGTAAACGCAGCGAGGAATCTGAGCATGTTGCGCACGACCCCTCGCGCTGCTCGGGGTGACCATGCCGGATGGTCACAGGTCATTGGTATAACGCGGCGCTGCTCACTCTCTCAAAAGTATGGTACCATATGCCTCGGAAGCATTCTGGAAGAGCCTGAGGCATCGCCGATGAAGACCTTTGATCGCATCTGGACTGCGCTTGCCATTGCGCTGATGATCCTGCCGTTTGCTGCGCTCGGGTACGAACTTGCGAAAAGCGAGTCCCTTCTCACAATTGCCGTGTTTGCGTGCATGGGTGTGCTCCTCTTTGGCACGCTCATCCTTGGTTTGCGCGCGAAACCGAAATCGCCCGGCGATACGCAGGACGCCGAAGAAGCCGAGTCGTCGAAGGCTCCTGCGTCGGTTGCAACGCGTCGATAGTTGTTGCCACACCGGTTGACACCGACGCGGTTGGTGAGGCGCCTGAAGAGGTCAGGCGCCTGGATCGCATTCCAAAGCACGCGATAATGTTGTGTGCGCATTCAAGGTCATGCTCCATCGCGCCATCCCCGGTTGGAGATGGCTTCGGTCGCGCTTCGTGCGCAATGTCATTCATGCGCACCATAGGTTGCCGGTCTGTGTCTATTTGAGGCGAGGCATACACTTCTTCTCGGAAAAGGAGTTCTATGGCTGCTTTCACGCGCGTTCTGAGCCGTCGTACAGTGTCAGCAGTTCCGGTCATCCTCTTTCTTCTGGCAATTATTGTGCGCTTACCCAACGGCATCTTTCTCACGGTCGATGAAGCCTACCACTGGATCGCGCTCTCGAAACGTTTCGCCACCACGCTCTCTACCGGCAATTTTGCCGATACCTTCTACTTCGGGCATCCGGCTGTTACGACTCTCTGGCTTGGCGTGGCGGGCCATTGGCTCTACGATACCCTGACTGTGCCCGAAATCATTGGTGAGGGCAAGGATACCTTCTATCCCCTGGTGCGCCTGCCGGCAGCGTTGGTCACGGCGCTTGCGCTTGCACTTTCGTATCCGCTGCTCAAACGCTTATTTGGCTTCCATGTTGCGCTCCTTGCGGCGCTTCTCTGGGTGGGTGAGCCGTTTCTGGTCGCTCACTCGCAGTTGTTTCACATGGACGCCACGCTCACCTCGTTGATGACGCTGAGTCTGCTTTTACTGTTGATTGCTCTCCAGCATCGCGAGGGCAGTCTGCTCGGTTCGCCCTGGTGGATCGGCAGCGGTGTGGCGTTCGGTCTGGGGCTGCTCACAAAGTCGCCTGCGCTCTTGCTCATACCGATGGCGGGGCTGATTGCACTGTTTCGGCAGTGGGACGCCATCCGCGATATTCGCTCATTTGTGAAAGCGCTCATCGGTTGCGTTGCGCCGCTGTGCGTGTGGGGCGGGATTGCGGCAATTGTCTGGACGGTGCTCTGGCCCGCGATGTGGGTCAAACCGCTGGCTACAACGTGGGGTGTGGTGTCGGAGATCCTCTTCGATGGCGGCGCGCCGCACCCCTGGGGCAATTTCTTTATGGGACGCGCTGTTGACGATCCAGGACCGCTCTTCTATCTTGTGGCGATCCCTTTCCGACTGGCGCCCTGGACGTTGATCGGCGTTCTGTTGTGGGTCGGATTCACCGTGACGGATGGCAGGCGCGCATGGAGTGGATCGAACCGCTGGTTGCTACTGCTGGCGCTCTTCGTTGTCCTTTTTGTTGCGGCGATCTCGGTGATGGCAAAAAAATTCGACCGCTATGCGCTACCGGTCTTTCCTGCGCTGACAATCCTGGCGGCAGCCGGGATCTGCCGCAGCGCCGGTTTCTTGTGGCGCGGTATCACAAGGTTTGTCGTCGTTCCGCCGCAGCGGTTCATCGTTGCGGGGTATGCGTGTGCCATCATCACGCTGGCGATTAACCTGTACGCCTATTTCCCGTACTATCTGGCATATTACAGCCCGCTGCTGGGAGGAGGAGCGGCGGCAGAGCAGATTCTGCCCGTTGGTTGGGGGGAAGGGCTTGAACTGGCTGCGGCATTTATCGCCGCACAACCCGACGGCAAGGATCGTCCGATTGCCGTGTTCTATCAACCGGTGCTACGCCCATTTGCGCCGGCGGGTGTCGCACCGCTCCAGGCGATCCAGGACCCGCGTCGGGTCGATTATGCGATTGCGTACATCGATCAGTTGCAACGCAACACCCAACCCGAACTTCACCAACCATTTCGCCGTCTGCAACCGTTGTACACCGTGCGCATCCATGGTATCAACTACGCCTACGTCTACCAGGTTCCGCCGCCGGTCGCGCAGCCACTCAAGGCCGATTTCGGCGAAGCCATTCATCTGCGCGGCTACGATCTGGATGCTTCGGCGATCCGATCCGGCGGCGCGCTGACCATTACTCTGGAGTGGCAGGCGCGCGCGCCGGTGGACAATGACTATGTTCTCTTTATTCACGTGTTGAATGATCGTGCTGAGAGGGTAGCACAGATCGACGTGCCGCTCGGAACGGATCACTGGACCTCGCGGACATGGCGAGCGGGACGATGCTTTTCAACCCTGTATCGTGTTCCGCTTCCGTTCGATCTGCCGGCCGGGACGTATCGCCTGGCGATGGGTGTGTACGACCCGCACACCTTTGCCAGATTGTCGCTGCGCACGGACGGGGAACGCGCTACGGATGCCGGCGAACACGCGCTGCTCTTGACGCGCATCACGATCCCTTGAACGGCAACGGCGGGGAACGCAGGTCGAGCAGACGTGGTTGATGTTCCTGGAATCGCCCGATGGCGCGATAGCGGGTGTAGCGGCGCCGGAGCAGTTCGTCGATTGGCAGCGCGGTCAACTCGTCGAGTGCGGCGCGCAACGCTTTTCCTGCCGCCGCTGCTGTTGTTGCGGCATCGGTATGCGCCCCGCCGTCCGGCTCGGGAACGATCTCATCAACAATTCCGAGGTTGTACTGATCCTGCGCAGTGATTTTCATCGCGCTCGCCGCTTCGGGCGCTTTGCTCGCGTCGCGCCACAGGATCGAGGCAGCTGCCTCGGGCGCCGCAACGGAATAGATAGCGTGTTCGAGCATGAGCAGCCGGTCGGCGACGCCGAGCGCCAGGGCGCCGCCGCTGCCACCTTCGCCAATGATACATGCCACAATCGGGACCCGCAACCCGGCGAGCGCCAGAATATTTTCCGCAATCGCATTGCCCTGCCCACGCTCTTCTGATTCCATGCTTGGATCGGCGCCGGGCGTGTCGATGAAACAGATCAGGGGAAAGCCGAATTTTTCGGCGAGGCGAAAGAGACGCAGCGCCTTGCGGTATCCCTCCGGGTGCGCCATACCAAAATTGCGGCGCACATTCTCCCGCGCATCACTTCCTTTCTGATGCCCGACGATCACGACGGTGCGGTTGGCAAAGCGCGCCAGACCGCCGACAATCGCCTCATCGTCGCCGTAGCGCCGGTCGCCGTGCAATTCGACGAAATCTTCGCACAATGCACGCACATAATCGAGCGTGTGCGGACGGCGTGGATGCCGCGCCAGTTGCACTTTATCCCATGGAGAGAGAGTTGGCGTGGTCATTGGAACAACACCTTCAGGCGCGCGCCAGCGCCGGGGCATTCTGAACGTCTGCGGCGCGTTCGGGCGCGTTGTGGAACAAGCGGAGCAACGTTGCCAGGACGCTCCGCAGTTCGCCGCGCGGCGTCACCATATCGATCATACCGTGACTCAACAGAAATTCGGCGGTCTGAAAATGGGCGGGCAGTTTCTGCCGAATGGTTTGTTCAATGACCCGACGCCCGGCGAACCCGATCCGCGCGCCGGGTTCAGCGATGATAATGTCTGCCACAGATGTGTACGACGCCAGCACACCGCCGTAGCACGGATCGACCAGCACGGCAATGTGTGGTTGACCGACCGCTGCAAGGCGGGTCAGCGCCATATTGACTTTCGCCATCTGGAGCAGCGCCAGGGTTCCTTCTTCCTGGCGCGCACCGCCGCTGGCGTTGATCGTCAACAGCGGAACGCGTGCGTCGGCAGCCTGCTCGATGATACGCGCCAGGCGCTCGCCAAATGCACCGCCCATCGAACCGCCAATGAACTCGAATTCGGTGACTGCCACGCATAATGGCATGCCCTCAATCGCGCCGCTGCCGGTGATAAGCGCATCATTCAGCCCGGTCTGCTCCTGGCTTTCGCTCAACTTGTGCGCGTAGACGTGACGCGGCGATATGAACTCCAGCGCATCCACCGGCGCCAGCGCGGCGTCGAACTCGACAAACGAACCATCGTCGAGCAGCCCCAACCATTCACGCGCTGCCAGCCGCATGTGATAGCCGCACTTACAGACCTTCAGATTGTCGCTGAACTGTCTGGTGTAGATCAGATCGCCGCACGAAGGGCACTTGACCCACATGTTATCGGGGATCGCCTGATTCTCGATGCGCGCTGCCGTGAAACGCTTCGGCGCGCGCCGAAACAAGTCTTTCATACTGCGCCCCCTGGATTCAGTGTGACCATCGTTACGCGATTATAGCATAGATGCTACATTTTACACTCTGCAAGGACGATATGCGGGTTTCTCAAGATCGACATCGCGTGCATCGCTTGCATCTTGTGCAGGATTGTCATATGATAGCCGCAGGATACACTATGCCTTTTCGTTCCTGCCATCCACTGGCGTTGACCGAAAGGACCGGGATACTCAATGTCGCAAGAGATCGTCATTGCTTTGCTGGTCGGTGCCATCTTGATTGTCGCCATTGCACTGATTCTGGCGCGGCGGCGACGCGCTGCCCGGCAGGATGAGTTGCCGCTGCCTGATATTGGCGGGATCGGTGGGACGATCGATTACACATCGCTTCCCGAAGAGGAGCCGCGCACCCTGGGAGAGCGCTTCCGCGCAGCGCCGCCGGCGGTCAAGGCGCTGATCATCCTTGCACCGGTTGTCCTCATTGGGGTGATCGTCGTTCTGGCGTTGACGTTCACCCCGGTGGACTCTGGCACGCCATCGACTCCTCCGCCCCCGCCGCCGCGCCTTGCCATCGAACGCGCTGAGGTCGTCGGCAGGGGCAAAATCGTTGTGGTCGTCAAAACGGAAAATCTGCCGTCCGGCGCAACGGTGACGGCGATCCTGCGCGAGGGCGATCAGGAGTTCTCGTGGTTCAACCCCGAAACGGCGCTGGCGCAGCCCGATCCGCTCAGCGGTGAGGCGCAGGTGGTGCTCGACCGTCGCTCCGATGCGCCAACGCCACGTCAGGGTGAGACGTACACGGTGATTGCCATTGCGCGCGGGGCCAACGGCGAAATCGCGCGATCCGATCCCGCGCCGCTCGATGTCTTGCAGCCGTTCTTCAACGATTTTTATGTTCTGGCTGTCGAACCGACGCCGGCGCCAGCAGCAACGCCCACCGCGACGCTTTCGCCCGTAACGCCGGAATCGGCGCCAACAGTTGTTGCAACCCAGGAGTTGACCGGCACAGCGACGATTGCCGGCAACATCCGGCGCGCACCCAATCGTGAAGCGGACGTGGTAGGGCGATTGTCGCTCGGTGAGGTTGTTACTCTCTCCGAACGCAGTATCGATGGCGAATGGTATCGCATCTCTACGTCGGCTGGTCTCAGTGGATGGGTCAGTCGCACGCTGCTGATCGTCGATCAGGACCTGGCGGCACAACTGCCGGTCGCCACGCCTGACAATCTGCCAACAGCCGCCGTGTTCAATGGCGGGAATGTGCGCACCAGTCCAAACCTGCGCGGTCTGGTCATCGATCAGGTCAATGCGGGTGAAAGCGTGACTCTGCTGGCGCGCAACACCGACAGCACATGGGTCAAGATTATCAATGAGCGCCAGATTACAGGATGGGTGAGCCGCACCCTGCTGACCATCACGCCCAACGACTTGCGCAGTCTGCCGGTCTCGAACGAAACTGTGCCAACGCCACTGCCCGCGACGGCGGCGGCGCTGCCGCCGCCGCCGACCCCGAATGCGACCGTGCCGCCGATGACCGGGCTGACTGCCATTGTGTTCAATGGCGGGAATGTGCGCGCAGCGCCCAACCTTCAGGCGCAGGTGCTCGATCAGGTCAATGCCCGTGAAACCGTGCAACTGCTCTCCAAGACGCCCGACGGCAACTGGTACCGGATCACCAATATTCGCGGCGTGACCGGTTGGGTCAATCGCACGCTCCTGACCGTCGACCCCGATGTGGCGCGCCGTGTGCCGGTGGGGCAGTGATCCCGGCGTTATACCAATGACCTGTGACCATCCGGCATGGTCACCCCGAGCAGCGCGAGGGGTCTTGCGCGAACCCGCTCGGATTCCTCGCTGCGCTCGGAATGACAAGAATGCGGCATCTTCAATCGTAATTGGTATTACATGGTTTTGCCGAGTTCCGCCGAACGCCGATATGCCGCCCAGATCGCATCGGAGAGAACAGTGCGCAACCCGCCGCGCTCGAGTTCGTAGAGCGCGGCGGCCGTCGTACCGCCAGGCGACGTCACCCCGTTGCGTAGTTCCGCAGGATGCCTGCGGCTCTGCATGGCATAATGCACCGAGCCGAGCATGGTTTGCAGCACCAGTTCTTCCGCCATGTAGCGCGGCAATCCCAGGTGGACCCCCGCATCGATCATGGCTTCCAGCACCATAAAGATATAGGCGGGACCGGTGCCGTTGATCGCGGTCGCCATATCGAGATAGGTTTCATCATCAACAAACATCTGACGCCCAAAAGAGCCGAGAATGGCGCGCGCCCAGCCGCGTTGCTGCTCGTTCACATCCGGCGATGCGGTCCAGACGGTCATGCCTTCGCCGATCTGCGCCGGGGTGTTCGGCATCGCGCGCACCACGGCGCTGTGCGCCAGTCCCTGGACGTAGGTGCGGATCGGGACGCCGGCAGCAATGGAGATGACCAGTTCCCCATCGCGCAGCGCACCGCGCAGTTCGGGCAAAAGTCTGGGCACAGTTTGCGGCTTGACAGCAAAGATCGTCACCTGCGCCCAGTGAGCGGCTTCGACGTTATCGTCGGTGACGCGCACGCCATAGCGTTGTTCGATCGCTTCACGCCGTTCGGCGCGTGGCTCGGTGGCGACAATCTGATCGGCGGGGATCAGGTTTTGTTTGAGCAAGCCGCTGATCATCGCCTCGCCCATAATCCCGGCGCCGATGATCGCAATCCGTATATCTCGCAGCATAGACGCTCCTGTTCATCTGAGTGCGTATGCCCCTTGGGGCTTCAGGCGGATGGTTCCAGCCCCGGCACCGGGAAGCGCGCGCAGAGCGCGAACACCTCTTCGCGCACCCGATTGATGGTATGATCGTCATTGATATGCGTGATGACATCGTCGATCAGTGCCGCAATCTGTTCCATCTCCGGTTCCTTCATGCCGCGGGTGGTCAGTGCAGGGGTTCCCAGCCGAATGCCACTGGTGATCAATGGCGATTTGTCGTCGTTGGGGACGGCATTCTTATTGGTCGTGATGGCGGCGCGGTCGAGCGCCTCCTGCGCCGCCTTGCCGCTCACTCCCTTGTTGCGCAGGTCGATAAGCATCAGGTGGTTGTCGGTGCCGCCGGAGAGGATGTGGTATCCACGCGCCATCAGGGCGCCTGCCAGTGTCTGCGCATTGCGGATAATCTGACGGGCATACGTCTCGAACTCCGGTTGCAGGTTTTCGCCGAATCCGACCGCTTTGGCAGCGATGACGTGCATCAAGGGACCGCCCTGCACACCGGGGATGACCATTTTGTCGAGCAGTTCCGACATCATCAGGGTGCGACCGCTCTTCGCTGCCTTCAACCCGAATGGGTTCTCAAAGTCCTTCCCCATCATGATGATGCCGCCGCGTGGCCCGCGCAGCGTCTTGTGGGTGGTCGAGGTAACGACGTGAGCGTAGGGGATGGGGCTAGGCAGCAACCCTTTGGCGATCAACCCGGCAGGGTGCGCAATATCGGCGAAGAGAAACGCGCCGACTTCATCGGCGATCTGACGGAAGATGGCAAAATCGATGGCACGCGAATAGGCGCTGGCGCCGACCGTGATCATTTTGGGGCGCTCGCGGCGCGCAATCTCTGCCACCTGATCGTAATCGATCCGTTCGGTCTTGGGATCGATGCCATACGCCACGAAGGTGTACAACTGACCCGAAAAGTTAACCGGGGAGCCATGAGTCAGGTGCCCGCCGTGCGCCAGATTCATGCCGAGCACCTTATCACCGGGTCGCAGAAAAGTGAAGTAGACGGCCATGTTCGCCTGTGACCCGGAGTGCGGCTGCACATTTGCATATTCTGCGCCGAACAACTCTTTGACCCGCGCGCGCGCCAGGTCTTCCACCTGATCGACCCATTCGCAGCCGCCGTAGTAGCGTGCGCCCGGATATCCTTCGGCATATTTGTTCGTGAGCGCTGAACCCTGTGCTTCCATCACGGCGCGACTGGCATAGTTTTCGCTGGCAATCAGTTCCAATCCGTCGCGCTGACGGCGCATCTCGCCATCGATAATGCGCGCAACGGCAGGATCACTGCGCCAGAGGGTCTGAAGCATAGACATAGATGGGTCTCCTTCCAGGTGTGTTCTTCAGGCATACCGCAGGAATGTCCTCTGAGGCTGTCGAAAGATATATGCCACAGTGGTTGATAAACGACGTTTTCCGATACATCGGACAGGCGATAACTTTCACATTATACTGTATTGGCAGCAGCGTGATGATGAAAGAAAAGCAATGCGCAACATTCAGAAAACGATAGTGCTCATCACCGGCGCTTCATACGGCATTGGCGCTGCGACGGCGCGGGCATTCGGTCGTCGGGGGGCGCATGTGCTCCTGCTGGCGCGCACACAGTCGGCGCTGGAAGACGTGGCGCGCGATATTCGCGCATCAGGAGGCGCAGCATCGGTCTATCCGGTCGATCTGACCGACGCGCGCGCGGTAGAGGAGGTGGCGCAGCAGGTGCTCGCTGCGTTTGGTCCGCCCGATATTCTCCTGAGCAACGCCGGCGCGGGGCGCTGGCTGTTCATCGACGAGACGACGCCGGATGAAGCCGTTGCAATGATGGCGATGCCGTACTTTGCCGCTTTCTCCATTACCCGCGCATTTTTGCCTTCGATGCGCGCGCGCGGGAGGGGCCATCTCGCGTATGTCAACTCACCGGCGTCGCTGGTGGCGTGGCCCGGCGCGGCTGCGTACACCGCCGCGCGCTGGGCGCTGCGTGGCTTTGTTGAAGCGCTGCGCGCCGAATTGCACGGTACGCGCCTGCGGGTCACGACGATTATTCCGGGGCTGGTTGCAACGACGTATTTTGAGCATAACCCTGGTGTCCTGGAGCGTGTGCCAGGGTTGGCGCGCCGCCTGTTGCCGGTTCTGACGGCTGATCAGGCGGCGGCAGCCATTGTGCGTGGGATTGAACACGGCAGGCGTGAGATCGTGCTGCCGGGCATGCTGCGCCTGCTCTACGCTGCCTATGCCATCGCTCCGGGTCTGGTTCAATACCTGACGATCCTGACCGGTGCTCGCCATGACCGACGACCATGACGCATGCTGGCCGGCAGTACCCGGCGCTGTGCCAACCGGTGCAGGCAGCGGCTATCTCAACGTTCCGTTAACGAATACGATCTCCACGGCGTGAGGTCATAACCAGGGCAGGCGTGAACATGATGTATACTAACGGTTGGATGTGCGCCTGACACGTTTGCGCACCCACGAACGAGAGATAGAAAGGGGAATAGTATGGCTCGAATCGCAATTCATGGATTCGGTCGTATCGGTCGCTCACTGCTCAGAGTCGCTCTGAAGGACAATCTCTGGACCCCCGTCTCGATCTCCGACATCCGCGATGTTCCAACGTTCGCTGCCCTGTTTGAAGTAGACACAAACTACGGTCGCTGGCATGAAGACGTTGTTGCAGGCGACAACAAGTTCATTATTGGCGGGCGCGAGATTCCATACTTCAATTCGCTGAACGCATTGCCCGATTGGGGAGCGCTAGGGGTCGATCTCGTCATTGACTGCACCGGTCGCGCAACGGTGCGAAATGTCGCGCAGCAGCACCTGGATCGTGGCGCGAAGCGCGTGCTCATCAGCGCGCCAAGCAAATCGCTCCAGGACTGTGATGCCGTGTTGCTGGCAGGCATCAACCTCGATACCTTCGATCCTGAGAAGCACAAGATCGTCAGCATGGCGAGTTGCACCACCAATGCGCTGGCGCCGGTCGTCAAAGTTGTTTTGGAAAACTTTGGCATCCGCCATGGTCTATTCTCGACCGTTCATGCGTATACCAACACCCAATCGCTCACCGATCAGCCGATGAAAGATCGCCGCGATTCGTGGGCTGCGGCAGAAAACCTTATTCCTTCGTCGTCGGGTGCGGCGCGCGCGCTTCAGTTCATCTGGAAGGATTTGAAGATTACCGGCAAGGCGTATCGGGTTCCGGTGCGCACCGGCAGCATTGCCGAACTGAACCTGGTGACTGAGAAGCCGGTCACTGTTCAAGAGGTCAATGATGCCTTCCGCAAAGCCGCTGCTGAACCGCCGCTCAAGGGTATTATGGGGGTGCTCGAAGATGAGTGGGCATCATCTCGCATTGTCGGCGATCCGCATTCGTCGATTGTCGATCTGCCGCTGACCCAGGTGATGGGCGATACCTTCCTGTCGGTCGCTGCGTGGTACGACAATGAGATGGGGTATGCAACACGCCTTGCTGAAGTTGCCGTGCGTCTCGCCGTCTAGTCTCTGACGCCACCCAACAGCGGTCATACGCCAGTCGTCCGGTGTATGGCCGCTGTTTGTGTTTTAGGTGTGAGGTAAAAGGCAAGAGGCGAGAGGCAAGAGGTGAGAGGCGCGATGCGAGAAGCGAGAGGCGAGAGGCGAGAGGCAAGAGGCGAGAGGCAAGAGGCAAGCAGCGAGCAGGTCCCGACCATGGCGTCGCGCGCGATGTATCTCGCATTTATGGAGCGGCGAGCGGCGAGCGGGTCCCGACCATGGCGTCGCGCGAGATTTATCTCGCATTGGTGGAGAGGCGAGAGGGGAGAGGGTCCCGACCATGGCGTCGCGCGAGATTTATCTCGCATTGGTGGAGAGGCGAGAGGGGAGAGGGTCCCGACCATGGCGTCGCGCGAGATTTATCTCGCATTTGTGGAGAGGTGAGGGGCGAGGGGCGAGAGGGGAGAGGTGAGGGGCGAGGGGCGAGAGGGGAGAGGGGAGAGGCGTGAGGCAAGAGGCGAGAGGTGAGCGGCGAGGGGTGAGCGGCGAGCAGGACCCGGCAATGGCGTAGCGCGAGATTTATCTCGCATTGGTGGAGAGGCGAGAGAGGCGAGAGGCGAGGGGCGTGAGGTGAGCGGCGTGAGGCGAGGGGCGTGAGGTGAGGGGCGTGAGGCACCCGACCATGGCGTAGCGCGAGATGTATCTCGCATTGGTGGAGAGGTGAGCGGCGAGGGGCGCGAGGCGAGAAGCGAGAGGCGCGAGGCGAGGGGCGCGAGGCGAGGGGCGAGAGGTGAGGGGCGAGGGGCGAGAGGGGAGAGGGGAGAGGCGTGAGGCAAGAGGCGAGAGGTGAGCGGCGAGGGGTGAGCGGCGAGCAGGACCCGGCAATGGCGTAGCGCGAGATTTATCTCGCATTGGTGGAGAGGCAAAAGGCGAGGGGCAAGAGGCGTGAGGGACCCGACCATGGCGTAGCGCGAGATTCATCTCGCATTGGTAGAGAGGCGTGAGGCGTGAGGGACCCGACCATGGCGTCGCGCGAGATTTATCTCGCATTTATGGAGCGGCGAGCGGCGAGCGGGACCCGACCATGGCGTCGCGCGAGATTTATCTCGCATTTATGGAGCGGCGAGAGAGGCGAGAGGCGAGGGGCGTGAGGTGAGCGGCGTGAGGCGAGCGGCGAGCGGGACCCGACCATGGCGTAGCGCGAGATTTATCTCGCATTTGTGGAGAGGTGAGCGGCGAGGGGCGAGAGGGGAGAGGTGAGGGGCGAGGGGCGAGAGGGGAGAGGGGAGAGGCGTGAGGCAAGAGGCGAGAGGTGAGCGGCGAGGGGTGAGCGGCGAGCAGGACCCGGCAATGGCGTAGCGCGAGATTTATCTCGCATTGGTGGAGCGGCGAGAGAGGCGAGCGGCGAGAGCGGCGAGAGAGGCGAGAGGCAAGAGGCGAGAGGCAAGAGGCAAGCAGCGAGAAGGTCCCGACCATGGCGTCGCGCGCGATGTATCTCGCATTTATGGAGAGGCGAGCGGCAAGCGGCAAGCGGCGAGAAGGTCCCGACCATGGCGTCGCGCGCGATGTATCTCGCATTTATGGAGCGGCGAGCGGCGAGCGGGGTCCGACCATGGCGTCGCGCGCGATGTATCTCGCATTTATGGAGCGGCGAGCGGCGAGCGGGTCCCGACCATGGCGTCGTGCGCGATGTATCTCGCATTTATGGAGCGGCAAGAGGCGAGCGGCGAGCGGCGAGCGGGGTCCGACCATGGCGTCGCGCGCGATGTATCTCGCATTTATGGAGCGGCGAGCGGCGAGCGGCGAGCGGGTCCCGACCATGGCGTCGCGCGCGATGTATCTCGCATTTATGGAGCGGCGAGCGGCGAGCGGCGAGCGGGTCCCGACCATGGCGTCGCGCGCGATGTATCTCGCATTTATGGAGAGGCGAGAGCGGCGAGAGGGTCCCGACCATGGCGTCGCGCGAGATTCATCTCGCATTAACTCCTAACCCCTCATTCCCATCCATCCTGCGGTCCTCTTCGGTAGTATAATGCAGACAGAACCGCGAAGCGCATCAATCGTATGCCAGGGTGAGGTGCGTCTGGTCGCTCCTTGCAGGCATACCTGGAAGGGTTGGCGCCGGTGTTCGATATTCGCCTGATCGACGTTTGGCCCTGGTTGCCGCTGGCGCTGTTCAGCGCATTACTGGCTTTCTGGTACATCCAGGATGTCATCGCCACCCTTCGCGCGCCGCATCTCAACCCGCATCCCGATCTCCCTGACACTGGTCCCCTGGTGACGGTTATCATTCCTGCGCGCAATGAGGCTGCGCGCATCGGCGCCTGTCTTGAAGGTCTGGCGCGGCAGTCGTACCGCTCCTTTGAAGTGATTGTCGTCGATGACGATTCGAGCGATGGCACCGCCGATGTCGTGCGCCGGTTCGCGGCGCGTCTTCCGGCGCTCACGATCCTTTCCTCGAAAGGTTTGCCGCACCATTGGGCGGGCAAGTGCTGGGCATGCTGGCAGGGGGCGAATCGGGCGCGCGGCGACTGGTTCCTCTTCCTCGATGCTGATGTTGCGCCGCAACCAGAATTGCTGGCAGCGCTCGTCGAGCGCGCGACCGCCGGACGCGATATGATCACGCTGGTGCCGCTCATTCACCTGACCTCTTTCGCCGAACGTCTGGTGTTGCCGCCGTTCATCGGGTTGATATCCATGATCTATCCATTCGATCGGGTGAACGATCCATCGTCGCCGCTGGCATTCGCCATTGGTCAGTGCATTATGGTGCGGCGCGATGTCTATGCTGCTGTCGATGGGCATCGCGCGGTGCGCGGGAGCGTGCTGGAGGATATGGACCTGGCGCGGCTGGTAAAGCAGTCGGGCTATGCACTGGATGCCGCCATCGCGCCCGACCTGCTCGATGTGCGCATGTACAATGGCTGGGAAACGCTCACCGAAGGCTTGAAGAAAAATGCCGTCGCCGGGTATCGGAGCGGCGGCGTTCGTTCCGGGTTGATGGGGATGCGCCTGGGGTTGATGGCGATCATGCCATGGAACATGCTGATCGCCGGGCAGGCGCTGCCGCTGATCGGCGGTGATCCTGCGCTGGCGCAGGCGCTGATGCTGGCAGGCGCCGCGCTGCTGATTATCAGCGCCCTCTGCTGGGGAGCGGTTGTTCGTTATCGCTTCCGCATCTCGCCGCTCTGGGGCACTCTCTACGGACCGGGAACGGCGGTTTATTTTGCGCTGGCAGCGCAGGCGCTGTTCCAGATCCGCAGCGGCAAAGGGGTCGAGTGGAAAGGGCGCATGTTCCCACGCTGAGTCCTATGGCGCGCCGGTGAAAGTAAAGTAGATATCAGCCCGCACACCGCTCAGCGTGCCGCGATAGTGATACCCGTACACCCCCGTCGGGTTGCGCGCGCCGAGTTGCACCCCAAGTGCCGGCGACACGCCAATACGCCCGCGATTGTCCGCCTGAACCGGCGTATTGAGCACGTACAGTCCATCGGGCGACGTCACCCAGAACTCCAGCAGTTCGTTTGCGCGGAAGCCGCTCGCCGTCAGGCGAAATGTCGTGCGCTGCCCACCCTCGGCAGGCGTGACCAATGCGTTGCGGCTGGTGGCAGGGCGTGGTGTTCCCAGCGGCGCCACATAGTCGCGCGTTAGTTTGAACGGCGCCGTTACGGCGCGTCCGGTGCTGGCGCCCTGCGCTGTGATCGTCCAGACTCCCTGTTGATCGCGTTCGACCCGGAAGGCGACCCGCACGTTTCCCCCTTCGCGCTGTACCAGGCGCTCGTCGATTGCTTCGACGCCAGCCCCTGCCGGTCGCGTCAACCAGACGCCGACCTTCTCGTTTGGATCGAAGCCGCTGGCATTGAAGACGAACCCCGATCCTGGCGGCGCGGCGAGCGGGGTGATCGAACCGGCGCCACGGACGCGCAGTTCATTGTGGATGAGAATGCCAAGACGCGCCGGATCGCCAGGCGGTTGCAACGGCGGCGGAGTGGCGCCGGCATCCACGCGGAACGTCCCGATTGCCTGACGCCCGCTGCTGCGTCCCTGCGCCGTAATGAACCATGTGCCGGCACGGAAGGTGTTATCAATCGTAATACGGATGTTTGCGCCGCTGATCGACCCGCTGCCATCGGCAGTCGGCGACTCAGGGATGCCGCGCACCGACTGGTCTGGGGCAGTGAGCCACAGGCTGACCTGTTCATTGGGTTGGAAGCCGCTCCCCTGGACGATCACCGCCTGACCAAACGCCGCAGCCTGCGGGGTTGTGCCGACGATGACCCCGCCGGGTTGCCCAACCGGTGGCGCCACACCGACAAAGAACTGTGCAATACCGGCGCGATTGCTCGTTTGCCCCTGCGCCGTCAGGTACCAGCGTCCACGCGCATAATCGCGCGCATTGAAGCGCACCTGCGCATAGGAAATCGAACCGTTGACATCGGCAAGCGGTTGCGCGTCGAGGGTGATCGGACGACACTCGCACTCCGGCGAAGAGAGCAGGAAGCGCACCCGTTCGCCGGGACGGTATCCTTCCCCTTCGATGCGGAAAGTCTGATCGGCCTCGGCAATCACGCGCGCCTGAGCGTACAAACCTGGTCGGAAGGGGGGCGGAAGGGGCGTGCCGTCCTCGTTCAATGGTTGGTCGGGCGCAATATTAGGGGGCCAGGGGGCGCGCAGTTGGGCGGGTGCGAGCGCCTCGCCGAGCAGACCGAACTCGACGCGGCTTGGATAGAGGCGCAATTCAAAGCGATACCGCTCGAAATACTGCACCAGTGTCCATTGACCGTTGATATTTTCGTAGATCTCCTCGCTGATCGGGTAGCCAAAAATGGCGAGACCGCCGCGCCGTTCCCAGGTTTCTTTGAACAGACCGCGCAGTGTATGGTTCGTTTCGGAGAAGTAGCGAACGCGCGCGGCGCCTGGTTGAGGCGGCGCCTGTGGGAAGATGCGATCACCGGTGAACTCACGCCCGAGATGCCCGAGTTGCACCACAGGCGGATTCGCTTGTGCCAGTTCGAAGCGGGCGCGCTGGAACCATTGGACGATCCGCCCATCGGATCGGCGATATTCCTCGGTTATCGGGAAGCCGAAAATCGCCACACCACCATTCCGCTCCCAGTACGCACGAAAGGCGCCGCGCAAGAAATGCCCCGTTTCCGCAAAATAGCGCAGATCACCCTGCGCCGATGCAGGGTGCGGCAGAGCGCCGATCCACAGGGACGCTATGATCAGGAGCGCTGCCAGAAGGCGGAACGCCTGGCGTTTCTTGAGCATCACAAACACGACGCCTCCTTCAGTGCCTCTCCGCATTACTCTGTGCTGTCGTCATTGGGGAGCGCGTCGACACCGCAACAATCTCTCGCCGAGCGAAGAGACCGCTTCGGGTCGCTCGCAAGACTATTCGCGCCTGTTACCCGGCGTGGCTTGATACTATCGTGCAACGTCTGGCGTGTCGCGCCACGGGAACATGCCAGTTGGTTGAGCGCGCCTGCGCAACCTGACATGTATGTTGACAGATCGTGTGCGCTATCTGGCGCTCTACTGCGATCTTATCATACGCTTTCGCATGACGATTGTCAAGCGTACATTTGCACCTCACCCGGCGATGAACTCTTCCGTCAACCGACGCGCCTCATTGTCGGTCATCTGTTGCGGCGGCGTCTTCATAAAATAGGCGCTCGGTCCGACCAGCGCGCCGGCAATGTTGCGGTCGAGCGCCAGTTTGACGCAGCGCACGGCATCGATGACAACACCAGCCGAATTGGGCGAATCCCAGACTTCCAGTTTCAATTCGAGATTGATCGGCACATTCCCGAACGTGGTGCCCTCCATGCGAATGTAACACCATTTGCGATCTTCCAGCCAGGGCACATAATCACTCGGACCAACATGCACCGCGTCGTCGGGCAAATCGTAATCGAGTTGGCTGGTGACGGCGTTGGTTTTGCTGATCTTCTTGCTCTCCAGGCGCTCCCGTTCGAGCATGTTGTAAAAATCGGTATTGCCGCCGAAGTTCAACTGGTAGGTGCGGTCGAGGCGCACGCCGCGATCGCGGAATAGCGCCGTCAACACACGATGCGTGATGGTGGCGCCAACCTGGCTCTTAATGTCATCACCGATGATCGGCAATCCGCGCTCCTCGAAGCGTTTGCGCCAGTACGCCTGGCTGGCGATGAACACCGGCACACAGTTGACGAAGCCGCACCCGGCATCCAGGATCTGCTCGACATACCACTTCGTCGCCATTTCGCTGCCAACCGGCAGATACGACACGACGACATCGGTGCGGGTGGAGCGCAGAATATTGACGATGTCATCAGTCGCCCCCGGCGCTTTATGCACCTTCTGGCTCAGAAATTTTCCCAGACCGTCGTGGGTCATCCCGCGATGTACCGGCACGCCGAGGTGTGGCACATGCGCGAAGCGGTATGTATTGTTCGGCGGCGCGAAGATTGCCTCCGAGAGGTCTTTGCCGACTTTCGTATCGGCGATGTCGAATGCTGCTGAAAACTCGATATCGCCAATGTGATAGCCGCCGAGGTTGACGTGCATCAAACCTGGAACGAACTCATCGGTTCGGGCGTTGCGATAGTACTCGACTCCCTGCACCAGTGACGAGGCGCAGTTGCCGACACCGATGATTGCAACACGAACTTTCTTCGACATGGAATGAGTGCCTTTCCATTGGTTTAAGGATTGACCGTAAGTTTGTCAGACGCGCCATGATACCACTGTTGGCGCGGGGGTTGGCAGGGGGCAGGGGTTATCAACCCCTGTGCGTGACCAGTGTCTCGTTCGGGGTTCTAATACTAATGTGCGGTCATTCGTATAATACTGCCGGGGCGCTGCGGGCTAAAGCCCTCGCTGAGGACATGAAAGACCCGCGCAGTCATGCGTCGACGACTGCCGGTGTGCATTGTGGATCGTTGCGCCGTGAGAACCGGGCGCGCGAACATTTTGGCGGACTGACCGCAAGTTAGTATGAGGTGCGCTGGTGTCGCTGGGTGGTGCAGTCGCGCAGGTCGGGCGCTCCTCGGAGGTGCGGGTCGCAGTCGGGGTCGGCACGCCGCCGGGTGGCGCACCCGCAGTGCGCTCCTACCAACCGTCCCGCAGGCGACGTGCAACGGGCAGCATTTACCACAACCTTCCTCACGCCCCTCGCCTCACACCTCTCGCCTCTCACCTCTCACCTCTCGCCTCTCACCTCACGCCTCTCCACCAATGCGAGATGAATCTCGCGCTACGCCATGGTCGGGCGCCTCACGCCTCTTGCCCCTCGCCTTTTGCCTCTCCACCAATGCGAGATGAATCTCGCGCGACGCCATGGTCGGGACCCGCTCGCCTCACGCCCCTCGCCCCTCGCCTCTCTCGCCTCTCCACCAATGCGAGATAAATCTCGCGCGACGCCATTGCCGGGTCCCGCTCGCCGCTCACCCCGCGTCTCTCCACACATGCGAGATAAATCTCGCGCTACGCCATGGTCGGGCGCCTCACGCCTCTTGCCTCTCGCCTTTTGCCTCTCCACCAATGCGAGATGAATCTCGCGCTACGCCATGGTCGGGCCCCTCACGCCTTTTGCCCCTCGCCCTTCGCCTCACGCCTTTTGCCTCTCCACCAATGCGAGATGAATCTCGCGCTACGCCATGGTCGGGCGCCTCACGCCTCTTGCCCCTCGCCCTTCGCCTCACGCCTTTTGCCTCTCCACCAATGCGAGATGAATCTCGCGCTACGCCATGGTCGGGCCCCTCACGCCTTTTGCCTCTCCACCAATGCGAGATGAATCTCGCGCTACGCCATGGTCGGGCGCCTCACGCCTCTTGCCCCTCGCCTTTTGCCTCTCCACCAATGCGAGATGAATCTCGCGCTACGCCATGGTCGGGCCCCTCTCGCCCCTCCCCTCTCCCCTCTCGCCTCTCTCTACCCAACGAGCCAGGAATCGATGTCATCAAGGGCAGCGGCAACAGTCAGCAACAGTTCGGCGCCGCCGATCAGCGCCAGCGCATCGGCTGCCCATCCGATGCACTGAAGGGTTTCCGTGCGCCCAAGCGGAGCGACGGTCAGAAATGCCTGACCCAGGAGACGATGCGCGCGTTGGACATCCTGCTGTTTAATGATGGCGTGCGCCGTGGCGACGAGCGCGCGCGCGCGCTCCAGCGGGCGCGGGATGAGTCGCGCCACTTCTTCGGCATCGTCGGGCAATCCGTGCGCGGCAAGCGCCTGCGCCGCAGCAAGCAGGTAGCGACTACGCACATCGGGAGGCAACACATCAGCGATACTGACGAAGGCGCGCGCGCGCGCGCCGGATTCGACCAGCGGTTGGGCAATCGCTGCCTGCGCGCGCGCGCGCTCAGTGGGGACAGCGATCTGCTCGGCGCGCGCATGAGCTGCCACTGCGGCGCCGGATCGCGCCCAGGCGATCGCCAGATCGGCTTCGAGCCGCGCCCGTGCTGCATCGTCGCTCATTTGCGCCGCCAACGCGAATGCCTCGCGGTGGCGCCCGTTCGCTGCCAGGATGCGCGCCAGTTCGTCGAGCGCCCAACCGCGTTCGTCCTCATCTGCAATGGTCAGCGCCACGGTCTCAGCCGTTGTATAGTCGCCACGACGCGCCAGAGCGATGGCAGTGCGCGAATGGGCGCGATCTCGCTCTTCGCCTTCGGGCAGCAGCGCCGCCATGCGCATGCCGACCTCGAACTGCCCGCTGGCGGCTTCGGCTGCCGCCAGTGCCGCAATCACCGACGCTCGTTCCTCCCCTTCGACGGCGATTGCTGCGGTGGCAGCTTCATCGAGCGCCTGCGCCGCCACCGGCGGATGGGCGAGCGCCATGTCGATCAGGCAACGGGCGCGGGTTTCGTGGTCATCGATCAGGCGTGCAACTTCGAGTGCCGTCTCCGGCGCCACCTGAACGATCAAAGCGCGCGCTACCTGCGCCAGCGCGCGGTCGCGCAACGCCGGGTTCGGCAGGAGCATCACCCGATCCGCGGCGCGCGGGTTGCCGCGCCGTGCAGCGTCGCACGCCAATTCGGCAGTGACCCATGCCACCGCTGTGGCGGTGCGCAGGGTGTCGAGCACCAGACTGGCGCGCTCGTAATCACCGGCGCGTGCGTGCGCTATCGCTACTTCTGCCATTGCCCAATCGTGATTTCCTGGATGCGCGATGGCATACGCCACCTCTTCGGCGCGACTCAGCCGCCTATGCGCAATCAGCCAGCGCACGACTTCGGTTTCGATCATGCCACGCCGCTCGGCATGCACGATGCGCGTGGTAATGCCCAATGCCGTGTCCGGTGCATCGATGCCGATTGCCGCGCGCGCCAGCGCGACGAGGGTTTCTTCGTGCAGATCGCGCCATTGGCGGGTGGGACCCGGCGCTTCGAGATCAAGCGCCTCCGAAAGCATCCGCATCGCCGGCGCGCGCATACGCAGCGCATAACATACTTCGCCAAGGTTGCGTAATGCCAGTGCTTTGTCACGTCCATCCGGCAACTGGTCGATCATTGCCCGGATGCGCTTCATCGTTGCTTCGCGCGGTTGCCCGTGATCAACGGCAGCGGCGAACACTTCGGCCGGCGCGCGGGGCGGCAGGCTGCGCGCCAGAAAGGCCAGCCCGCCGGTCAGTGCAGCGGCTCGCACCATCTGGAGCGCCGAGTCGTTCTCTACTGCCGCGCGCAGCGCCCACAATCCATCGACGGCGGCATCGCTCAATGTGCCGGTGCGCCGCTCCTGCGCTCGCACCCAGGCGCGCTGGACAACACGACTGATCGCCGCCTGCATTGTGGCGCCGCCAAGCGCGCTATGGCGAGCAAATTCATGGCTCAACGCCGCCTCGTCCTGCCAGCCCGGACGCTCTGGCGCGCCGTTCGACCGGGTGAGAGTCAGTTCGACAAAACGCGCATGAGCAGATGCCAGTCTGTCACCCGACGTCGCTGTGATAAATGCGCGTGTTGCGCGGTGATAGAGCCGAATGCCCGCATCGGTACGCTCAATGAGCGACCCCCAACGCCGCACCAACCGTTGGATGGTCCCTTCGTCGCATCCGGTCAGTGTTGCCGCCAACGATACCGGCAACGGATCGCGTGAAGCGGTGAGGACGCATGCCAGCGCCTGCCCCTGCCCATCCAACCCTTCCCACCAGCGTTGGTGCAGATCGTTCAGTCCGCGCGGAAGGCGTTTCATATCGAGCGTCCGTCCTGCCAGCAACCCGATAACCAGCCGAAGGTAGAGCGGCGATCCCTGGCTGCGTGACGCCAGGAGCGTTGCCAGACGACGATTCCCACTCAGGTGGAAAGCAACGTCTGCCAGCCACGCTTCATCCGCTTCCAGCGCCACGCGATCAACGAAATAGGCGCCAATCGCCGGTTGTTGCGTGTCCGGTGTTGCCGGTAGCACCACCACAACGCCAGGAGGAAGATCGACCGGCAGCGGAGGCGATACTGGCACGTCGGCGTCGCCCGGCATCCGCCCAACGACGACGACCAGCGGATCGTCGGTCGGTCGCTTCTCTGCCGCCTCTGCCAGCAGACGTTCGAGGGTCAGCGCGTCGCGTGAGGCGATAGGCGGAACCAGCGGGATCGGCAGATCGGCGAGCGCCAGGATTTGGGCGCAGAGCGCCGCCAGACCGCCGCCAGCATCATCTTCGGGCAGCCAGAATGCCCAACGACGTGTGGCGGCAAGCCAGCAGATCAGGGCCGTTGCGCCGCTGCCATCGTGACAATCCAGCGCCACGACCCCTCCACCACAGTCGCGCACAGACTGTTCGAGCGCTGTGACCGTCGATGGACGCGGAATGAACGACGCGCAGCGCTCGGCGATACGCTGCATTTGCGCCTCCAGCGCACGCCCGGTCTGTTGGTAGAGATGTGGATGCTCTGCCACTGCCGCGACCGCAGGCGGAAGGGAATCCGAAGGGAAGCGAGCAATTGGTGTCATAGAACGCAGGATTGACGACCGTCAGGGGAGGTCTTATACCAATGACCTGTGACCATCCGGCATGGTCACCCCGAGCAGCGCGAGGGGTCGTGCGCGACCCGCGCAGATTCCGCGCTGCGTTTACCCTGAGCGAAGCGAAGGGTTCGGAATGACCAGCATGCGGCATCGTCAATCGTCATTGGTCTTAGACCTGCCCCAACGAGTTCAGCCTCGTATTAGTCATCTATAGTTTCTTCTGAACCGGCGGCAACGAATACGACGCAAACTCCCGTCCAATGTCAACCTCGCCGGTGAACCCTGCTGCGCGCGTTTCGGCAATGGCGCGGTCGGCGCTCATTGTCCAGCGCGGGCTGTAATGGACGAGGACCAGGCGCGCAACGCCGGCCGCGGCTGCAACTTCACCCGCCTGATACGGCGACGTATGACCTGGAAACGGTTCTGGCGTCGTCGCTTCGTGGATCAAGACGGCAGCGCCGCGCGCCAGGTCGCGCACTGCATCGCATGGCTCAGTATCGGCGGAGTAGACCAGCGCGCGCCGATTGTCGCTGTCGAAGCGCAACGCGAGGCATGGGCGCGAATGAACGGTCGGCGCCGTATGAATGTGATACAGTGCGCCATCGAGCGTAATCTCATCACCTGCCTCGACCGGAATCCACTCGATATCTGGCTGATACGTCTCAAGGTTGAACGCTTCGAGAATGCGCTGTGCTGCTGTAAGCGTCGGCGCATTGCCGTAGATCGGGAGACGCCGATCATACCCCGCAAGTTTCAGCGAAAAGAGTAATCCAGGCAAACCGTTCAGATGGTCGGCGTGAGAATGGGTCAGTATCATCGCCCGCAGATCGCGCGGATTCACGCCGGCGCGCAACAATCGCTGATACGTACTGCCCCCAGCATCGATCAGCACCAGACCATCCGGCGCTTCCCATACCATGTGCGTATAATCGCGGTCGGCATCAGGCACTGCCGTTCCGACGCCCAATAAAATCATGCGCATAACAAGGTTCTCCCTGCGCTCAATGCTCATTTGTCGTCTCTATTGTATCAGAGTCGTCACGATACCTGCATTCTGGCGGCATTCGAGAAGTGCTATACTTCATCAAACGCGCACCGGGAGCGACATTGTCTACAGCGCAGAGGCAGCGTACAGCGTCGTATTCGTTTATCCAATCATGCCAATGACCTGTGAACATCCGGCATGGTCACCCCGAGCAGCGCGAGGGGTCGTGCGCGACCCGCTCAGATTCCTCGCTGCGTTTACCCTGAGCGAAGCGCAGGGCTCGGAATGACACGCATGCGGCATCGTCAATCGTCATTGGTATCACACGCCGAACAGTCGTTCGTTCTCAGCCCGGAGGCAAGCCATGGATGACGCCTTTTACAAACAACTGCTCGATGAGATGCACGACGGGGTGTATTTTGTTGATCGCCATCGTCGGATTCTGTACTGGAACCGGGGCGCCGAACGCCTCTCCGGGTACAGTGCCGATGAGGTGATCGGACGCTTCTGTGGCGACAATCTGCTCCGCCATGTCGATGAATGTGGACGGCGGTTATGCACCGGCATGTGTCCGCTTGCCGCAACCATCCGCGACGGTCAGCCGCGTCAGGCGGAGGTGATCATGCATCACAAACAGGGGCACCGTGTGCCGGTGCTGGTGCGTGTGGCGCCGATTCGGGATAAGAGCGATGCCATTGTCGGCGCTGTCGAAGTCTTCAGCGACAACACTTATCAGAAAGCAGCGCTCGAAGAAATTGAACGCCTGCGCGAACTGGCGTTGCTCGATCCACTGACCGGTATCGGCAATCGGCGCTTCATCGAAAGCAACACCCATAGTCGGCTCGAAGAGTTGCGGCGCTATGGCTGGCCCTTTGGGGTCATTCTGGCTGATATTGACCATTTCAAAGCGATCAACGACACCTTCGGGCATCTGGTTGGCGACGATGTGTTGAAAATGGTCGCGCACACCCTGGCGCACAATGTGCGCGCCTTCGACGCAGTAGGGCGATGGGGCGGTGAGGAATTTGCCATCGTCGCCCAGAATGTCAGCGCCGGTATGCTGCTCGTCCTCGCCGAACGCCTGCGCGCGCTGGTCGAACAATCCACCCTATTCATCGGCGCCAGGAATGTCCACGTGACTATTTCGCTCGGTGCGGCGATCGCGCATCCGGATGACACGCCGCTCGGTCTTCTTGATCGCGCGGATCATCTTCTGTACCAGAGCAAACAGAACGGACGCAACTGCGTTTCGTCGGAGGCGGCGCCGTCGTCCGTCGTTGGGGCGCAAAAAGATGTGGCGCGCATGGCGCCGACGGCGCACAAAGAGGTGTGTTCACGCTGAAACCATTTGTGCAGTTCCCAAAGAGACCGGCGTCGGCACTGCTCTGGACATCGCATCTGACACTGCGGGATGCGCAACGCAACGCGCTGGCGCAGCGGTCAAAGCAGGCGCCCAACGCCTTTTGGTCCTTGCTCTCTGTGCTTGGCGGGTTGCCCGGGTGTGCGTCGGTTTCGCTCTCATCTCCTGCCTTCCCTGCTGCGGGAGGAACAACGGTCTCCCTTCCGGTGGAAGGAGACGTGGGAGGGGGGCAGGATTCGGCCTGATAATGAGAGAAAAACCCTGATCGGTAGCGCCGGACATTCGTATGCACCGCGCGACATGGCGCGGCATGGATCGATGAGCCGGTCTATTCCCTACCGGTTTGTTCTAAGGGCGGACCGAACACCCGCGCGCACACCGGCACGCCCACCGTGGGACGGACCCGCGCGCGTGGTGCCGGTCTACCCGCTCCCGCGCGCGGGAGCGGAGCGGGGGGTGAGGGGAAAACGCCATGCATGCCCGCTATGCTCATGCGTGCTATCCGCCCTTGAAATCGGTTCGCAAGGGGATGCCCTGTGAGGAGCACACATGCCACGTGTCATCTACTTCGACTGTTTTTCCGGCATCAGCGGCGATATGGCGCTTGGCGCATTGCTGGACGCCGGATTGTCGCTTGATGCGCTTCGTGAGGCGTTGCGGCGCCTCAATGTCGATGGATGGGACCTGAACGCCATGCGCGAGGTGCGCGGTCCACTCGCCGGCACGCGCGCCCACGTCATTGCGCCAGAGGGTCATGTCCATCGCACCCTCGACGACATCCGTGCCATCATCAGCACTTCATCCCTACCGGCGGCGGTGATCGAACGCAGCATGCGCATCTTCGCCATCCTCGCCGAAGCGGAAGCACAGGTGCATGGCACAACCGTCGATCGCATCCATTTCCACGAAGTTGGTGCGCTCGACGCGATTGTGGACATCGTTGGCGTCGCAGCCGGTCTTGATCTGCTTGGCGTCGAGCAGGTCTTTGCTTCACCGTTGCCGCTTGGCGCCGGATGGGTCCGCAGCGCACACGGTCCCCTGCCCATTCCCTCCCCCGCCACGCTTGCGATCCTGGCGTCGGTTGGCGCGCCAATCACTCCTGATGAAACGCCGTTCGAGTTGACAACGCCGACCGGCGCGGCGATCCTGGCAGCGTTGGCGACCTTTCGCCGTCCGTCAATGCGTCTGTGCGCCATCGGCTATGGCTTCGGCGCGCGCCAGATGGAACGCCCGAACGCGCTGCGCGTCTGGCTTGGTGATCCTGATGAGGAGGAAGACGCCTCCCGGCAGCGCGGTCTGGTGCTGCTGGAAACGAATATCGACGATCAGCCAGCGGAACAGATTGCGTATGCGACAGATGTTCTGCGTGCCGCCGGCGCGCTCGATGTCTGGTGTACGCCAATCCTGATGAAGAAGGGGCGTCCTGGCGTTCAACTCTCCGCGCTTGTCACCGCCGACCTGGAAGACACGGCGGTGAGCCTGCTCATGTGCGAAACGACAACCTTGGGGGTGCGGCGGCGTACCGTTGAGCGCCACGTATGCGACCGTGACATCGTTGAGATTGCGACCCCGTTGGGCGTGGCGCGAGTCAAACGGAAACGGTGGCGCGGCGAACTGATCGGCGCCGCGCCGGAGTACGAAGACTGCGCCCGGATCGCGCGCGAGCACGGCGTGCCGTTGGCAGCAGTGTATCAGATGGTGATGGGGCGGTTGGAGAATGGAGCGACGAAGTGTTGAGGTCGCACCGGGACCTTATCTGCGCAGCCGGGTTTCTATCTGGAAATCCGCAGCAAACGGATTCACGAAACGAACTCCTTCTGTGATCTGTTCCGGGTTGAAATCCTTGCTAAGACAACGGAGATCTGGTTCAGGCGGGCAGTAGCCCAGATCTGAGCGTTCCAAAAGCTGAACCGGTGATCACGTACCCCACGCGCAGCTTCCAGAACGATCATACCCGTTATCTCCAAGATGGTCCAACTCTGGAGATAGTTGGTGATTCCGATCACAGGCATCCGGTACAGGAAGGGGAGTGGCGATCTTCGCGTTACGGCAACAAAGAACTCAGAAAACACCTGCGTGCTGAACACGCCAGCGTTGCTCATGGAGAGACGGTCCAGAACTTCGAAGGCGCGTTGTTGTCGTTCAGGATCGGAGCGATCATAAGCATAGACCAGAACATTCGTGTCCACCAGCACTCTGGCGCTCATGCAGTTCCTCCCGTCGCCAGATGCTCCTGCCAGGCGCAGGACCGTGTTCCATCAAACGCGGGATAAACGCGCTCTCCTTCTCCCAGGCTGCCAGATCGCGCCGGGGAACAAGCGATAGATGAACATGCTGCTCAATGGCTCGACGGATGATCTCGGCTTCGGTCAATCCTTGCTCTTGTGCCCGTTGTTTGAGAAGCATCTCTTGATGAGGCTCAAGGTACACCTGTTTACGAACTTTCGTCGCTATGCCTCCTTCGTGCTGCCATTCCTAATCCCATACATACATCACATGATACATCATCGTAGTCACGCAAGGCGCCCTCCAGGCGTTCACGTCCTTGCTCGGCGACCCACTCCAGGAACAAGAGATCAACGGGACCTGCGGCAATCACCCGCCCGCGATGCGTCATAACCCCGGCGCTGTGCGGGCATTGATCACCGGTGGCGCGATCAACAGCCGCACCCTCCCATCCGCCAGTCGGGAGCGTCTGGCGCCGCCGTACTCGCTGCTGCGCGCCCAGAAGCCAGCCCACGACGGCAGAACGATCTCGCTTGCCCAGAAGTAATCCTCCCAGGTCAACCGCGGGAATGGCGGATAGTCAAGAGTCCCTGGCAGCACGATCACCTCAACGTTTTTTGAACGGCATCAGCCGCAGAAGAGCGCCTGGCAGACGTGTGATTACGAACGATTGCCTTGGCGTCCTGGGCGTTATGGGTCGTAGCGTCGGCGTCCTTCTCGAATACTGATAAGAATCTCATCGCGGTCAATTGCCTGGGCGGGCGTAATCCCGGCAATGTCGAGCGGCGATGTGGTCGGCTGTTCTGGCATCACCACGAAACTCTGTCCGTCACGACGCTGGATGCGAACCGCCCCATCGCGTCGAGCTTGTTCGAGAAGCGCTGCGAAGTTTTGTCGCGCCTCTGAATAGGTGTAGCTTTTCATGGGAGAACCTCCAGAGTTGTTACGCCAGCCGCCTCCGCTGCCGACTTGAGACCATTATCAATCGTGATGAGCGGTGCAGAGTGGATGCGAGCGCACGAAATCATATAGGCATCATAAGCGTAGATGGAAAATTGTGCGACCAGCGTCATCGCATCGTCGAGCGATACGTCAAGCAATCGAACGGGAATCTTACGATATTCGACGACTGCCTGGCGCACTTCGTCGAGTGTTAATCGTTTGCGCTTGAGCATAGCGGAGAACGCATTGCCAATCTCCCAGTGCAATGACGCTGGCGCAATCAATTCGGCCCCGACGGTGAGCCGAATAAGAGCGGATTTGCCCGGCTCATTCAGCACGACGGCGAGAATCACAGATGTATCAACGACGATAACCATACGTCCTTGACTACATGTACAATTGTACAATAGTATACCTGGTAGCGAACTCGTTGGCAAGCAGACACAGTGAGGAAAGAGGGTTCTCAATCCCTATGCAGCCACGCTGCTCAACTGCGTGACGTTTGACAGCACATAAGTTTCATTCTACAATCTGGCTCAACAGGATAATAGAGCCAATCGAGGAGGCGAGATGGCGACAAAAACAATCGCTGCAACGATGGCGCAGAACAATTCTGGTGGTGTGCTCGATGATGTCATCCAGAACGACTTGCGCTACGTTATCAAGCGTCGTAGCCTGCCACAGGCGATATTGCTCATATGAATGCGCGGTCATTCGTGCAATACTGCCGTGGCGCTGCGGGCGAAAGCCCTCGCTGAGGACGCGGTTCGACGGTGCTCACCGCAAGTGAAAGCCCCGCTGGGGCTACTGATGACGATGCGTGGTCATAACGCCCCGACTGACGCTGTGCGTTGACCGTTGTGCCTTGAACAATGAACACGCGAACGTCGTATCTGACTGACCGCACGTTTGTATCAGTTTATCCGATTTTGAACGACTGCTGGCGGCGAGCGACGAGGAACGATCAGCAGTCACGCGAATGCTCACGGAGATCAGCCTGACGTATACATTTGGCGAGACGATTTGATGATCAGGTGACATCGTATGACCGCTGATGACCTCAAACAGACCTATGCGTTCGACTATGAGTCGAGCGCTTTCACGCGATCGCTGGCGATCCACGCTGATTGTTATGAATGGATGCGGCAGGCGCCTGCTGAAAGCATTCACGCGATTGTCACTGATCCGCCTTACGGAGTTAAGGAATACGACCCCGATCAGCTGGAAAAACGCTCAAATGGTCACGGAGGCGTCTGGCGCATCCCACCATCGTTTGACGGTCACAACCGGTCGCCACTGCCACGGTTTACGGCGCTCAACCCCAGGGAACGAGCGCGCATTCAGGAATACTTTTACGAATGGGCGCGTCTGACCCTGCGGCTTCTCCGCCCCGGCGCCCATGTTTTTCTTGCATCAAATGTATTTCTCTCGCAAATCGTCTTTGCCGCCCTTACCGATGCCGGGCTTGAGTTTCGCGGGCAGGTCATCCGGCTCGTCCGAACGCTCCGCGGCGGTGATCGTCCAAAGAATGCGGAAGAGGAGTTTCCAGATGTCTGCTCGATGCCGCGCGGGTGTTATGAGCCATGGGGCATCTTCCGCAAGCCGGTTCCCAAAGATATGACGGTTGGCGCGTGTCTCAGAACGTTTCAGACCGGCGGATTGCGGCGTAAACCGGATGGCAATCCGTTTGAAGACGTGATCGAGAGCGAACGCACACCGCAAAAGGAACGTTCAATTGCAAACCATCCAAGCCTGAAACCGCAATCGTTTCTGCGTCAGATTGTGTATGCCTCCCTGCCCCTTGGCAAAGGCATCGTTCTTGACCCCTTCATGGGCGCCGGTTCCACCCTGGCTGCTGCGGAAGCGGTCGGGTACACGGCGATTGGCATTGAGAAGAACAGAGAATACTATGCGATGAGTCTGCGGGCTGTTCCTGCGCTTTCGCTTTCAGGGACGAAAGAATCCCGGTTATCTCTTAAGCTCGCCTGAGTCTTTGTACACCCAGTTATCTTTCATTTTATCCGCACCGCTTTTCGTTACGCTGGCTGTGATCGTTCGTCTACTGGATACCGAACGACCAGAAAAAAACCAATCACTTTTTTCCAGTTTAGCGGCGTAGACGCCTGTAAAACGAAAAGGACGAGGCTCATACTCTTCCTTATTTCTTTCGTTGAGAGTGTTGCTATTGAAGCAGAATACCATAAGCCACACAGCCTCTGGATTATGTCCCTGCCAACCAGACGCGTATCGTGATGCTTTTACCTCAACTCCTTCTTGCGCGTATTGGACTGAATCTGCGGGAAACTTACCGAATGAGATCAAGTCCGGATGTCCGTTGTGATGTCGGTTCTTCACCACCCCACGACAATACTCTGGAATCCTGGCGGTAATGAAATCTCCAACCATTCCGCTGAATGTAGCGGGCATGAGAAATAGTTCGAGACGAAGCATTCCCCTTGCGCAAAACTGGGAATTGATGAGATCCAGGAAATTGACAAAGTCTTTCATTGCTTGATGCACATGCTGTGCGATCAAACCATAAGGAAGGTTGCACGTATGGTTGAAACATTCCGGGCGAACAGGTGCAGGTGTACAGGCGCTGAGTTCCTTATCAGCAGTGTTCTTCATATCGGTATAGCCTTCTACCCCTTCAGCGACCCGGCCAGCAGCCCGCGCAGGAAGTATTTCCCCAGGAAAATGTAGACCAGCAGCGGCGGCAGCGCCACCAGCAGCGCCCCGGCCATCTGCACATTCCACTGCGTGAACTGGCTCCCCGACAGGTTCTGCAATGCCACGGTCACCGGGCGCAACTGCGGGTCATTGGTAATGATCAGCCCGAACAGGAACTCGTTCCAGATCGAGGTGAATTGCCAGATCGCCACGACCACAAAACCAGGTGCGGAGAGCGGCAGCATCACATGGCGGTAGATACCGAAGAAATCGGCGCCATCGATCTTCCCGGCTTCTACGAGTTCGTTCGGCACGGTCGCGTAGTAGTTGCGGAAAATCAGGGTTGTGATCGGAATGCCGTAGACCACATGCACCAGGATCAGGCCGGGAATCGTCGCGTACAGGCGCATCTCGCGCAGTATTTCGACCAGCGGCACCAGGACGCTCTGGTAGGGAATGAACATACCGAAGAGAATCAGAGTAAAGAGCGTTTCTGAGCCGGGGAAGCGCCATTTCGATAGCACATAGCCGTTGAGCGACCCCAGAATGCACGAGATGACCGTCGCCGGAACCACCAGTTGCACGCTGTTCCAGAAACTGCCGCGCATCCCAATGACCCCTTCGCCGCCGTTCCAGGCGCGGTTGAAACTTTCGAGCGAAAAACTCGTCGGCAGGTCCCACATCCGGCTGAGGCTCACCTGATCGAAACTTTTGAAACTGGTGATCAGCAGCAGATAGACCGGGAGCAGAAAGAAGAGCAGAAACGTGGTCATGACGCCGTAAATGACCAGGCGTGACCAGCGGAGGCGTCGTCGCCCGAATGCAGGCGTGGCAATGCTGCTCATCGTTCCACCTCTGTTCGACGGTTATAGATCAGATACGGCACCACCAGCACGGCGACGACGACCAGCATCACCATTGCCACCGCTGCGCCTTCGGCGAACTTGTTGGCTTTGAAGGTGATTTCGTACATATACAACCCGGGCACCTCGGTATTGTTGCCGGGCGCGCCACCGGTCATCGTGACGATCAGGTCGAAAATCTTCAGCGAAATATGCCCCAGAATAATAACGGCGCTCAATGTAATCGGCTGAAGCATCGGCAGCGTAATAGTGCGAAACACCTGCCACTCAGTCGCACCATCGACCCGTGCCGCTTCTTTGATTTCTTCTGGAATGCCGCGCAAACCCGCCAGATACATCGCCATCACAAACCCCGACATCTGCCAGACTGCCGCAACAACAACCGGAATCATCGCCATTGGGATGCCAATCCGGGTGCGTAATCCTTCGATGCGCCATCCCGGCACAATGTTCGTATCGGTCGTCCATGCCGCCTGGAGAAAACCAAAGCCCGACTGCTTGAACAGCAGGTTGATCCCGGTCGGATCAGTGGGCCAGTTGCCCGGTGCAAACAACCATTGCCAGACAACGCCGGTTACGATGAACGAGAGCGCCATCGGGAAGATGTAGACCGAGCGAAAGAACCCCTCGAAGCGCACCCGTGCATCGACGAGCACCGCGAGTAACAGCCCGATCACCAGGCAAGACGCCAGAAAGAAGACCGTAAAGACGATCAGGTTGCGGATATTCGTCTGGAATCGCGCGGTGCTGAAGATCGTCAGGTAATTGTCGAACCCGACGAACGACGTGGATATTGCCAGTCCACGCCAGTCGGTCATGGAAATGTAGGCGGTCCAACCGATGAAACCATAGACGAAGACGGCGATTGCCAGCGCCGATGGGGCGATCATCAACAGTGCAACCGCCCGATCCCGGTTCATCCAGCGCACTCGACGGGCGGGATGTGCGCTGAGCGTCTTTGCCTGTCGCATGCGTGCTCCTTTGCGGATAGACGTGAAGAGAGGTTGAGACGTAGCATGCTACGTCTCAACAACGTCCCTCCGTATGTAATTTCCTGACGTTTCGACGTTACTTCAGGTCTTTCGCAGCATCCTGCAACGCCTCGACGACCGCATCAACGTCGAGGTCGCTGGCGAAGACGTTCAGGGCATTGCCGTACTCGGTCATATACGCTTCAGGAGCAGCCGCGCCGTGAACAACGCTCGGCGCCAGTTTCTCGCTGCCGAAGGCTTTGATCGAGTACTGGAGATACTCGTCGTACAGGCTCACATTCGCATCGGTGCGCGCCGGGATCGACCCTTTCTTCGGGTTGAAGGCGTCCTGCCCCTCACGCGAGCCGCAGAGCGCCAGCCATGCCTTCGCCTGCTCCGGGTTCGGCGCGCCCTTCGCCAGACCAAAACTGTCCGACAGCCACATGAAGACGCCGTCGTTGCCCGGCGCTGCGGCATAGCCATAGTCAACACCGACTTTCGCGCCCTTGCTGATGAAGTAGCCATGCGCCCAGTCGCCCATAATGGTCATGGCCGCCTTGCCGTCGAGCACGAGTTGTGCGGCATCCGCCCATCCCAGCGACGAGCGGTCGCTGTTGGAGTACTCCAACATTCGTTTCGCAATCTCGGCTGCCTGGCGAACACGCGGATCGCTCCAGTCGGCGCCGGGCTGGAACAGTTTCGCGTAATCGTCCGGTCCAAAGACCGCCAGAAGCACGCTCTCGAACAGGTGCGGCGTCTCGAACTTGTCTTTGCCGCCGACTGCGAGCGGAATGATGCCTTTCGCCTGAAGCGCCTCAGCCACTGTGAAGAAGTCGTCGATAGTCTTGGGCGGGGTCAGACCGTTCTCCTGGAAAATCTTGATGTTGTACCAGAGAACGTTCGATCGGTGGATATTGACCGGCACCGACCAGATTTCACCGTTGTAGGTGATCTGTTCGAGCAGTTTCGGCGGCATGACCTTGTCGAAGCCCTGCTCCTTGAAGAACTGCGTCAGCGGTTCCATCTGACCGGCATCGACATATGCCGTCAATTCCTTGCCAGCATGCACCTGCCAGCTATCCGGCGGTTGCCCACCCTGAAGGCGAGTCTTCAGTACGGTCTTGGCATTCGTGCCAGCGCCCCCGGCGACAGTGGCATTCACAATTTCGATGCCAGGATTCTGCTGCTTGTAGATGTCGAACATGGCGTTCAGCCCATCGGCTTCGCCGCCATTTGTCCACCAACTGAAGATTTCGAGTTTACCGCCGCCGGTCGGCGCCGGTGCGGTCGTTGGTTGCGCCGGGGCGGCAGTGGGCTGAGTTGTCGCCGGTGCGCCGCCACAGGCAGCCAGCACGAGCGCGAGAATCGAAAAGACGCCGAACAGTTTCAACCACTTTGTCGTGAACATAGCTTCCCTGCCTTTCGGATTGTGAAGATGGTCATGCGGAGAATGACACATCACCATGATTCTGGCGCTCACCCCTTCGGAGCATGCACCTCCTGGTTCGGTTTAGAGATACGAATGAGAAGAGTATAGCACAAATCACGGTCAGTTCCGTGGCGGTCCGTTCCATCGGTGCAAATCGGTGTCCCCCTCACGACAGCGGAGCACCCGGACGCCCACCGGTGGAGACGGATGCTCATGGGTTATACCAATGACCTGTGACCATCCGGCATGGTCATCCCGAGCAGCGCGAGGGGTCTTGCGCGACTCGCTGAGATTCCTCGCTGCGCTTGGAATGCCAAGTCGCTGCGCTCGGAATGCCAAGTCGCTGCGCTCGGAATGCCAAGTCGCTGCGCTCGGAATAACACGCATGCGGCATCTTCAATCGTCATTGGTATTGGTTGCGTGCCATCCCGACCAGGTCCGTGGCGATCCGTTGTGTCCGCGTGAATCCGTGTCCCCCTCACGAACTATGGCGCTTGCCCCTTTCATTATCGCCGCGCGGCAGGGTCAGGGTAAAGACGCTTCCCTGACCAATGCCAGGGCTGGTAGCCGTGATCTCGCCCCCCATCGCCCGCGCCAGGTGACGCGCAATCGTCAGCCCGATCCCGCTGCCGCCGCTCGCCCGGCTGCGCGATGGATCGACGCGGTAGAAACGCTCGAACAGGTAGGGCAGCGCTTCCGCCGGAATGCCGATGCCAGTATCTTCTACGGCAACCTGAACGTGTTCCACCTCGCTGCGCACCCGGAGCGTGATGCATCCGTCCTCCGGTGTGTAGCGAATGGCGTTGCCCACCAGATTGACCAGCACCTGCGCCGTTCGATCCGGATCGGCATATGCCAGCACTGCTCTGTCGGGCGCTTCGACGGCTATCTCCAGGCACTGCTCGATGAGTTGTGGTCGCAGTTGAGCAACAATACGCTGCACCAGCGCCACGAGATCGAAGACCTGCGATTGAAGCGGCATCTGACCCGCCTCGACCCGTGAGAGGTGCTGCAAGTCATCGACCAGTCGCCGTAGACGCCGCACTTCGTGCTGCATAGCACTGATTGTTTCGGGATCGCCCGGCAACACGCCATCGAGCAATCCTTCAAGGTACCCTTCGAGACCGGCAAGCGGTGTGCGCAACTCATGCGCCACATTGCCGATCAGGGTCACGCGTTGCTGTTCGACCTGCGCCAACGCTTCCGCCATCTGATTGAAACTCTGCGCCACATCGCGCAGTTCATCGCTCAACGGCACAGTTACCCGTTCATCGTAATGACCGCTGGCAATCCGGCGACTGCTGACCGCCAGCTGGCGCAACGGACGCAGAATCTCGCGCACCAACAGCAGGCTTGCGCCAAGACCGACCAGTGCCGATGCCAGGGCGGCCACGATCAGCGCCTGGAGCACCGCTTCTTCAAAAACGGGCAACAGTGCGGGATCAACCGTGCGCGCCGCCACGATGTCGGCCGTTACAATCAGCGTCACAACGCCAACCAGCACAACGAGCATCTGTGCAGCGATGATACGCCAGCGAAGTTGCCGCCACAGCCCCATGCGCTTATACCGCTTCATCGATGAACTTGTATCCAACGCCACGCACCGTCTGGATGAGCGAAACACCGGCGACCGCTTCCAGTTTGCGGCGCACCTGCCCAACGTACACATCCACCACACGGTCGGTGCCGTAAAAATCGTTTCCCCACACCAGATCGAGGATCTGTTCACGGCTCAACACTCTGCCGTGACGCCGCGCCAGCGCCAAAAGCACGTCGAACTCGGTCGTTGTCAGATCGATTGTCTGATCGCCAACAGTGACCTCGCGCCGGTCCGGGTCGATCTGCATGTGCGCAAAGCGTAAGGTAGAATTCACTGCTGGGGTTGTGGATCGGCGACGACGCAGGATCGCTTCGACTCGCGCCACCAGTTCGCGTGGGCTGAACGGTTTGATGACATAGTCGTCGGCGCCAATGCGCAGCCCGGCGACCCGGTCGCTCTCCTCACTGCGTGCTGTGAGCATAACGATGAACACATCTGAGTCCTGCCGCAGCCGTGCGGCGACTTCCATCCCGTCCATCCCTGGCAGATTCAGGTCGAGAATGACCAGATCGGGGCACTCGTGGCGCGCCAGTTCCACTCCTTCGGGTCCACTGTCCGCCAGCAGCACGCGAAACCCCGCCTGTTCGAGGTAGGCGCGCGCAACGGTGCGGATGCTGGCTTCATCTTCGATAATCAGGATGGTCGCATTCATACCAGGCGCCGGTCGTCATCGGTCAAACCGAGGCGTCCACCAGAAAGGCGGAAGAGGATGTAATCAAACGTGTTGCCCAGCAGATTTCCAACCCGGATCATCCGCAACACCGCCTCGATTGCGTCGGCGCGGAGCACGCCATACTCGCAAGAGAGGCGCTCGCGCGCTGTCGGGTCTGGCGCTGCATCGGTTTCCGCCCAGTGCTGCGCATATGCCAGCGCTGGCGCTTCGTCTGGCGGGCAGTCGCTGAATGTCTGGTCAAGAATCCGGGCAATCTCGGCATTCGTCACACCAACCGCCAACGCTATGCGGGTATGCGCGAACGAACAGTAGCGACAACGATTGACGGCAGTAACGGCGAGCATCAGGCGCTCGCGGAATGCCGGCGAGAGCATGGTGCGCGCCTGCCGCAACCGGGTGCGATGCCGGAACAGCCAGGCGGCATCTGCCAGAAACTGACTTAGACTGGCATAATATCGACGTGGAAACGGAGATGTGCGTCTCATTGGTTCTTTCCAAAAAGCCTGGCGGAGATGAGCCGAAATCTTTCCTGGCGAGAGGAGCCAGGGGAGCAGACAACCACGAACTCATCAGCCCGCACGAAAGCGGTTATTTATCGGCAACAATCCATGCTGAGAAGCGATCCCGGTCTGCAATATGTGCGTGCAACCCCTGCGCGGTCAGCATGTCGCACACGACCTCCGGCGTCAAGAAGGTGCTTCCCATCAACGCCATGCGTTCCGCCAGCGCCACCAGTTTGACCGCCGGGCGATGGATATCCGGCTCTTCGATCACCAGCCTGCCGCCGGGTGCGAGCACCCGCGCCAGTTCGCGCGCTGCGGCGGGCTGATCGCAGAAGTGGTGCAGCGCATCGACCACCAGAATGCGACTGAAGAAGCCATCGGCAAAAGGCAGTCGCTGCACTTGCGCCCGCACCGCGTGCAACGTCTGTTTATCGCGCGCATGTTGCAACATACGCAGCGACAGATCGCCGACGATCAGACCGCCGACGAACGGGCGCAGGGTCGCGGCGACGCGCCCGGTGCCACCGCCAGCGTCGAGCAGCCATCCATCGGTCGGAAGACGCAACAATGTCTTCAGGCGCGTCGGCTCAGGCGGAGCGATCACTCGCTCGTACACTGGCGCCAGAATGTCGAAATGATCGAACATACTCCACCTGTTTTGTTGCAGTGATGCAACCCCGGACAACCCATGTCTCCCCCAAATAATGTGACGACGCGATCTAGCATGAGGGAAAGACGAATTAAGTATACCGGATGATGAGGAGGACGGACGAGCGATATGGCGTGCGTTTTTGGTCCCATTCCGTCGCGACGGCTCGGACGATCGCTCGGTATCGATCCTGTGCCGTTGAAAACCTGCAACTGGAACTGCGTCTACTGCCAGTTGGGACGAACACGCCCGCTGACCAATGAGCGTCGCGTGTATGTGCCGTTGCCTGTGCTGCTGAACGAGGTCGATCAGGCGCTCGCAGCTCGCGCGCCCGGCGAGATCGATTGGGTGACGATTGTCGGATCGGGTGAGCCGACATTGCACAGTGAGATCGGCGACCTCATCCGCGCTATTAAGGTCCGAACGACGATAGCGGTGGCGGTGATTACCAACGGTGCGCTCCTCTACCTGCCTGATGTGCGGGGCGCACTCTGCGCTGCCGATGCTGTTCTGCCAACCTTCTCGGCGGGTTCGGCGGCAGTCTATCGCGCACTGCACCGTCCGCATCCAGAGACCACGTTCGAGCGTCTGTTAGAGGGATTGATCGCCTTCCGCGCCGGTTATCGCGGGAAATTATGGGTCGAGGTCATGCTGGTGCGCGGCGTCAACGACAGCGAGGAGGCGTTGCGCGACATCGCTGCGGCGTTGCAGCGCGTTCAGCCCGACCGGATCGACATCACGCTGCCAGAGCGTCCACCGGCCGAACCCTGGGTCGAACCGCCCGACGCCGAAGGGTTGATGCGTGCAACCGCGATCCTTGGCGCAGCGGCACACATAGTCCATCCGGCGGAAGGAAGTTTCGACCTGCGCGGGTATGCCTCTCCTGTCGAAGCAATCCTCGCCATCATTGCGCGTCATCCGATGCGCGTTGAGGAACTGGAGCGTGCAGTGGCTCGTTGGGCGCCGGATCAGGTGCGCCAGGCGCTGCAAACTCTCGAGTCAAGCGGCGCCGCACAGGTGATCGAACGCTACGGCACGCGCTTCTGGTGTGCGGCGGACGCCTTTTATCCCTCGACCGCCTCCGCACCACGAAAGGCGGTGACGACATCCTATGGTTGCCGGTAATCCGCAGGAAACTGCGCTGGAAGCCGCTGTATGGGAGGCTATGCAGCGCGTGATTGACCCGAACTCGGCGTCAGTCTGGTCGATCTTGGTCTGATTCAGTCGGTCACGGTCGCCGATGGGCGGGCGCTTATCGAATTGGCGCTGACGACGCCGCTCTGTCCGCTGGCCGGTGTGCTCGAATACGAGATTCGCGCAGCGGCGCTGGATGTGCCCGGCATCCAGGAAGCGGAAGTGCGTCTGGTCGATGCGCTATGGACGCCGCCAGCCGCAGCGCCGTGGCGGCGCTGGCTCGACGAGACGACCTGAACGGTCGGGGAAGGACGTGGGCAATGCCGTCTGGTGATGTTCTGCTCGACGTACAGAGCGTTGCCCTCTTCCGCGAGGGGCGCACCATTCTGCACGACATCAACCTCAGTGTGCTGGCGGGTGAGATCCACGCCCTGCTCGGCGTCAACGGCAGCGGGAAGTCGAGCCTGGCATACGTCATCATGGGGTGCGAAGACTATCATCCCGATGCAGGGCGCATTCTGTTTGCAGGGCGCGACATCAGCGATCTGCCCATGCACGAGCGCGCCCGCATGGGGTTGACGCTCGCCTGGCAGGAACCGGCGCGCTTCGATGGCTTGCCGATTGGCGACTATCTGACGCTGGGCAGACCGGCGATCAGCCGGGATGAATTGTGGGAAGCGTTGCACGCTGTGGCATTGGACCCGGCAACCTATCTGCCGCGCGCCCTGGATCGTACCCTGAGCGGCGGCGAGCGCAAGCGGATCGAACCGGCGGCAGTGTACGCCATGCGTCCACGTCTCGCTATTCTGGACGAACCGGACTCTGGCGTCGATGTGTTGAGCTTCAGCGATATTCAACAACTGGTGCGACGCATGGCGCGTTCAGGATGTGCGGTGCTGCTCATTACCCACCGCAACGATATGGCATCAATCGCCGATCGCGCATCGGTGATGAATGCCGGGACGATCATCATAACCGGCGCTGCCGAAGAAGCGCGGCGAGTTTACACCGCAAGGCGCGGATGAGGTGTGCGATGAAAGCGCAACAGATGCCGATCATGACCATGCCGCATAACGACCCGGCATGGGCGCGTGAGTATGAAGCAATCCTGCAAGCATACGAACAGGCGGGCGGACCAATTGCTGCATTGCGATCCGGTCGCGTTGCGGCGCTGGTCGTCAGCGCCAATCGTGTGCTTGGCGCTATCACAGTGCTGGGGGTGACGATCAACGCCGAACCGCTGCCGGATGGCGTTCGGGCGCAGATTATGGTTGCGCCAGGGGTGCGGTTGGAGCGCCCGATGCACCTCTGTTTCGGCATGATCGCGGAAACCGGTGTGCAGCGGATTGTTGCCGATTATGAGATCGGCGTCGGTGCGCAGGTTGAGTTTCTGGCGCACTGCACCTTTCCCAACGCCCGCGATCTGCGGCACATCATGGACGCCACTGTGCGCATCAGTGAAGATGCTCATATGAACTACACTGAAGCGCACTACCACGGACCGCACGGCGGCGTGGTCGTCGAAGCGCGCGCTGGCGTGGCTATCGGTGCAGGAGGGCGCTATTTCAGCACGTTCAGCCTGGTGCACGGGCGCGTCGGTCGGTTGCTGATCGACTACATCGCCGATGTAGCCGCGTCCGGCGTCGCCGACCTGACCTCAATGGTGTACGGCGTCGATGACGATGACATCGAGGTGCGCGAGGTGGTGCGTCTCAACGGAGAGAAGGCGCGCGGGTTGGCGAAGACCCGTATCGCCGTGCGCGATCGCGCCCGCAGCCGGGTATTCACCACTGCTGAAGGCAATGCCCCTGGAACGCGGGGGCACATGGACTGCGCCGAGATCGTGCGGGGCGATGCTGTGGCAGCAAACATACCGACCATCATTGTCCGCAGCGACGAAGCGCACGTCACCCACGAAGCGGCGATTGGCTCGGTCAACCGCAAGGAACTCGAAACCCTGATGGCGCGCGGGCTTGACGAAGATACCGCGGTGGATGTGATTATTCGGGGGATGTTAGGGAGATTGTGAGCGGCTTTTGGCGCCGATGACCGTCACCTGGCTGGCAGCGCGCGGGAACGCCCGGCAGGGGGTGGTTGGCGGCGGTGGCGGTCATCAAGCGGGGGTTGGGGCAACCGGAGGAAACGCCCGGCGGCGGGGTAGAATGGCGCAGACAAAGGCAGGGCGTGCCTGGTTGCGGGTCGCAGGAGCGTCAGGTCTCAGACCTGACGCTCCTGCGAATTCAAACACACTCCAGCGCCCGCATTGCCTGATGCGTGCTCAGGTAGACTCGTTCGGCGCCAAGGTGATCAATAAAGCCGGCGCGTTGCAGTTGATCCATCACCGGTCCCTTGATGTCCGCCAGGTGCAACGCGACCCCGGCGGCGCGCAATTCGCGGAGCAGCGATTCCAGCGTTTCCATTGCGCTGGCGTCGATGAAATTGATCGCCGAGCCAATCAGCACCAGATGCTTCACTTCTGGTCGTTCAGCGACGATGCGCAGGAGCGCGTCTTCCAGGTAGCGCGTATTGGCAAAGTAGAGGCTTTCATCAACGCGCACTGCTACGACGTGCGGGCAGGTCTGCACCTGATGGCGCAGCACATTGCGGAAATGCTCGCTTTGACCAACCCGCCCAACGATGGCGATGTGTGGTCGGCTGGTGCGCCAGAGGAAGAGCAGAATGGCAAAGACTACCCCCGCCAGAATGCCAGCCTCGATGCCGAACAACAGCACGACGGCGAATGTCACTCCCCACGTCACTGCGTCGGTGCGGTTCATGCGCCAGATGCGCAGCGCTTCACCCGGTTTGAACAGGCTCAACACCGCAACGATAACCGTTGCTGCCAGCACTGCCTGTGGCAGGTAGTAGAACAACGGGGTGAACCAGAGCACAATTATGCCAATGCTCGCTGCCGTCACCAGCGATGCCAGACCGGTCACGGCGCCCGCCTGATCGTTGACCACCGAGCGGGCAAAGCCGCCGGTGACGGGATAGCCACCGGTGACGCTGGCTGTCAGATTGGCAGCGCCGAGCGCCACCAACTCCTGATCGGCGTTGATCGCCTTGCGGCGCTTGCTCGCTAGCGCCTTGGCGACTGCGATCGACTCGACAACGCTGATGAAGACGATCGTCATTGCTGTGGGCAGAAGCGCCTGTGCGTCGGCAGCGCTCCATGTTGGCAGGGTGAACGGCGCAAATCCTTGAGGAATGGCGCCAACCACCCGCACCCCGGCAGTCTCGTTCAACCGCCAGAACCACGACACCAGAATGCCGAGCAGCACCGTCACCAGCGGCGCACCGCTGACGATCAGGGTCACAGCGGCGGCGGGCAGGCGCGTGCGCTGCTGCAAGAGCGGCTTCAACTGCGAACGAAACAGGATGAGTAAGGCAATGCTGATCGCGCCGATCGCCAGGGTCGCCGGGTTCGTCTGGTTCACACCGGCAACCGCGTTCAGAACAATCTCATGGACATGTTCGCCTTCGATCCGGTAGCCAAGCAGATACTTCAGTTGCCCGGCAGCGATGATCAACGCCGACGCAGAGGTGAACCCCGCCAGCACCGGGTGCGACACAAAGTTCATCACAAAGCCCAGACGCAGCAACCCCAGCAGCAGTTTGACCAGCCCCACGATAAACGCCAGCAACAACACCAATTCCAGATAGCGCGAACTCCCCGGCTCGGCGAGGGCGCTGACGCCGGCAAAGACCGCCAGCGACGTGATGGCGACCGGACCGACCGACAGTTGCCCGGAGGTGCCGAGCAATGCGTAGATCGCCAGCGGCGCAACCGATGCATATAACCCGACCTGTGGCGACAAACCGGCAAGCTGGGCATACGCCATGCTCTGCGGAATGAGCATGATTGCCGTCACCAGACCGGCGACCAGGTCGTTTGGGAGATCAGACCGGCGATAGTGGAGCAGCCAGTCGAGAAACGGAAAATAACGCCGGAGACCCTGACCGGTCAGCGGCGTTTTAAGCGACGAAGAGACAGCCATACAGGTTCCGCTGTTGCGCCTCACCGATTGGAAGCGGCGGCGGCGCGCTCAAAATAATCATCCGTACAGAACGCGAAGGTTTCCATTGCATCGTCATCATAGCCAGCCGCGCGCAATGTCGCTTCCGCCTGTTCGCGGCTCCAACCATCGTACACGATCCGATCAAGAAGCCACATCAGTGCCACACGCGTTGCTGAACGGCAGTGAAGGAACACACGCCCCTGCTCTGCCGCGAGAGTCTGATGATACTGCTCCAGATGCTCCGGTTCCAACTCGTAGACCGGTAACGGCAGGTGAATATATCGCAACCCGGCGGCCTCGGCGCTGCGCTGCTGAGTTGTGGCGCGTTCCGGGTCGGATCGCATATTGATCACGACCGCGAACCCTTCCGCTGCCAGCGCTGCCCAGTCTTCCGGCTGCGGCTGCCCGGCAAGCGTCAGGCGCTCGTCAATATCGTAACGAACAAGATCAGCCTTTTGCGCGACTGCCAGTTCGACAGTATTTGTGCATGGTTTCATGGACATCGATCCTTGCGATCAGATGAACAACGTCACTTTAGCGCGGGTTGCGTCGCCGAGGAATGTCGCCACGCCACCGTGCTCCAGTCCATCGACCAACTCATCGTCGTGTACGCCGAGCAGTTCGCGCGACATGTCGCACACGACCATGCGCACCCCCAGTTCGCGCGCCAGATCGAAAAGTTCCTCGACCGACATCACGCCGTGGTCGCGCATCAACTTGCGGATGATCTGCGCGCCGGCGCCGAAGAAGTTCATCTGTGACAGTCCCATCTGCCCCAACCCGCCGGGCAGCATCGCTGTGAAGCCCTGTTCCAGCAGGTTCTTTCCGGCGAATATCTTCTGTTTCTTGACCGCATTCAAGCCCCAGAAGGTGAAGAACATCGAGGTTTCCAGCCCCATCGACGCTGCGCCGGTCGCAATGATCAGCGCAGCAATGGCTTTATCCAGGTCGCCGGAGAAGACGACCATCGCCAGACGATCTTCAATGCCCTGTGTAGGATGCGCTTCAAGCGCAGCAACGCGCGCCTCGAGTGCGGCAATTCTGTCGAGCAGCGCGGCAGTCTCACGCTCGCGCTCAATCGTTGTCTCCGTCATACTCATGCTCGTTCCCCTCTTTGATGATATGAGCGATACCTTACGTCGGCGGGACGCTATCGGCTGGTGCTTGCTGAAGCCATTCCGCCGCCGATCGTTCTTTCGTAGCAGAGGACGTCCCTGAACCTCCGTTTGGCTGATCGGTGGGGGCGTTTCCTCAAACGTGAACCGTTACCATCAGGCAGGACGATCACTTCGCAGCGCCTGCCGCAGCAAAACGCTGGCGGCGAGTGAAGTACGGCGGTGGTGGCTTGCAATGACGCCAAGCCATTCTCTGCAACAAAGGAACCCGGTCGCACCACTTCGCTTGAAATGACACGGAATCGCATGGTCGTTGGTCAGACGCCCAGGTTCCCAGTTCTCTGTTGCCGGTTCTTGGTTCTTGGTTCTTGGTTCTTGGTTCTCCTCAAGAAGTGCGCCGCAGATAATGGACGTACAGTTCCTGCCCGCCTTCCTGCACCACTTCCTGCGCCAGGAGTTCGACGTTCTTCGCCGCCTTGACCCATCCCTGGAAATCGGCGACTGAACCGCGGTCGGTGGCGATGACCCGCAAAATATGACCAACCGGCAGTTCGGTGATCGCCTTGCGGCTTTTGACAAGTGGCATCGGGCACTTCGCCCCCTTGACATCGAGCGTCTGGTGATATGTCAGTTCCATGAGTGTTGTTCCTTTCATCGATAGTCGGCGTCGTGCAATCTTTATAAAGCGCATATGGGGCTTGTCGAATCGGTGGATGCGACCCCGGCGGTACGATGCTCCTTCGCACCGATCTAGCGCCATTTCGCTTCCGGTTTTGCTTTCCTGGAAGGTGGCACACCTTCCAGACTTGCCTGTTCTCAATCCTGACCGTTGATGTCACTGCGCCAGGGCGCACACATTCTTGCCAAGCTCTAGTTCTTCCGCGTCCGCCTCGGAAGGAGTGCGCAGACCGATATTCACCCGCTTGATTTCGACATACTGCGGCGGAAACTCTGGCAGATTGCCAAGGACAAACGACCTGAACTCGTCCTCGGACTTCAGGTGCGTCAGCGACGCATTCGTCTGCCGGACAACGCCCCACGGCGCGGTCACGCGCCCGACATCATCCACTTCATCGAGCGTCGAGAAGTGGGATGGAAGGATGAGCGTTGCATCGTCGAGATGTGGCGGTAAGCGGCGCGCCATGCTCTCGTACAGCAGCGGCGTCCATGCCTCGCCTTTGCCGCCGAGGTCCGGTCGTCCGAACGAGCGCAAGAAAATGCCATCACCGGTGAATAGATAGCGTGAGCCGTCGGGAGCGATTGCCAGAATGTTCACCTGTCCCAACGTATGCCCTGGATACCAGATTATCCGCAGTTCGAATTGACCGACGCGATACGTCTGCCCGTCATCGAGCGCCGTGTACGCAATCGTTGCCGGCAGCATGTCAATCGGGTGGATCGCATCGTAGGGATGGACGTAGTACGGCGCGCCGGTCTCGTGGTTGAGCGCCGGTCCGCCACTGATGTGGTCGGCGTGCACGTGCGTGTCGAAAATATGCGTCAGGCGCGCGCCGTGCATTGCGATGGCTTCCAGATAGGGCGCCGTATGGCGCAGTGGATCGATGACCGCAGCCACGCCGTCGCTGATGACGATGAAACTGACATCACCGCGCGCCGGACGCGCAACCTGTATTATTCGCCCCCATGAGGCGCTGACAATGTCACGTGTATCGTAGAGATACCCCCAGCTCAGAATACCGCCTTCCAGATATCTGGCTTCGATACCGCGCGCGCGCAGCAGATCGGCAACGTACTGTGACGACCCTTCCTTGGCGCACACGACCAGAACCTCGCGCTCGGCGGGAACGCGAGCAATTGCACCTTCTTCATCTTCGATAAAGTCGTAATACGGAATGTTCTGAATCGTCAACCCGGCGCGACCTTCGATCCGCCAGCGCGCGAAGTCGTGCGGGTTGCGCACGTCGAGAATGAATGGCGCCGTATTGTGTAATAACGCATCATAGAGGACGCTGGCTGTCATTGCCGATGTCTGAGTTTGTGGTTCTGCGACAGTCATAGTCAAACCTCGTACTGCTGTTCACAAAGAATCCAGAGATAGTGTATGTCTGGAGTGTAAGGCGCGTACAAGGCGATTGTAAGAGTCTGGTAAGGAATGATCTGAACCGCGAGCCGGGCAATGCTCGTTGCGATTGGCTCGCCGAATGTTGGCTTACCCGCTGGTCTATGGGTTCCGGGCGAACCGACCTCCCGGACGCACTCTGACACGCCCAGCGGGGGACGGACCCGTGCGCGGCGCAAGCCCCCGCCCCCTGCACGTGGGGGGTTCCGCAGGCAAGCGCCGATTCGGATTGCAGCGCCTTCCCCTGACCCTCGGCACGTGGGGGGTTCCGGGCGGACCGAACCCCTGTGCGCACCCCAGCACGCCCAGCGGGGGACGGACCCGTGCGCGGCGCCGGTGGCGCCGTGATGAGAGTGCTTCGACCGGCTGCGCCGGTGGCGCCGTGATGAGAGTGCTTCGACCGGCTGCGCCGTGATGAGAGTGCTTCGACCGGCTGCGCCGTGACGAGAGTGCTTCGACCGGCTGCGCCGGTCTCGCAATGACCGCGTACTGCGACCGGCTGCGCTGGTGGCGCAGTGACGAGAGTGCTGCGACCGGCTGCGCCGGTGGCGCAATGACCGCGCACCCCGACACGCCCAGCGGGGGACGGCCGCGCGCGGCGCCGGTCTCACCTCCCCCGCGCGCAGGAGAGAGGCAGGGGGTGAGGGCAAAACGGTGCCCCAACGCTATGCATGCCCGCCAGGTGCATGCGTGCGGTCCATCCGTGAAGGTCTATGGGTGATGATTGTTCATCTAGCGGTTTTACGTCGCTGTTGCCGCTCTGTCGGTGAGTGTGTGCTTTGCGTATCTGCTGCCGTCAACGCCAGAAGCGCCGGTTTGTTTTTAGCAAACCCTTAATCATGTGGTGTATCGTTTACATTCGGTGAATGCTTCCTATCGTCACTGCACGCCTTTTTTTCTATTCTGGGCAGAGAGGTAGGGGAAGGAGTCTCTATGCGTCACCATCACAGGGTGGAAGTGCTGCTCCTCTGGCTTACGCTGCTCGTCGCGTGCGGCGCGGTTGCCGATCAGATGACCCGCAGCACCGCAGTTGACACACCGGTGGCATCACCGGTTGTACGGCGCACCGGGGATCCACAACGCGGTGCAGCCCTGTTTGCCGGTACTGTGGAGATTGCCGGGTTTGTCGCCTGCCGTGGTTGCCACGCTGTCGATCCGGCAGCCAGCGACAGTTTGGGTCCCAACCTGGCGGGCATTGCGCTGCGCGCCGGTTCACGCATCTCTGGTGTCGCTGCTGATGTCTATATTCGCCGTTCAATCGAGATACATGATGATTTCGTTGTGCCAGGGTTCGAGGCTGGTCTGGCGCGCGCTGTGGTCGGGCGCGACTTTGGCGAAATCTTGAGCGACCAGGATATTGCCGACCTGACGGCGTACCTGCTGACGCTCGACCAGGCGCCGATTGCACAGCCGCCAACGCCCGACTCCTCGCCCGCTCCAACGCTATCGCCAGAACCGGCGACCGTCACAGCAGCGCTGGCAGCCTTCCCCCTGCCAGCCACAACCGCCGCTGCCACACTGCCGCCAACCCCGACGACCACGGTCGAACCATCGCCGGTGGCTTCACCATCGCCATCGCCCGGCAATCGCGCGCTAACCACGGTCAGCCCGACAATCATGGCGAGAGAGACGCCGCACGCACCTGCGACACCATCACCTACGGCAGCAATACCGATTATTCCGCCGCCGCCGACCGATGCCGCGACGCCATCCCCCGCGCCGCCAGCGAATACTCCACCTGCGTCTGGCGCCGATGGCTCGCTTCCGGCGGAACTGGCGGTCTACACCGGATGCATGACCTGTCACGATCAACACCCGCAGAGCGTCGTCACAATGCCGCATGTGCGTTTCCCGCAGTGCTCCGCCTGTCACAGCGGTTCACCCTCGCGTGTGGGTTGCCCGACCTGTCATAGCATGCACCGCATTGAGGCGCCACATGGCGGCGAGAACCCAAACCTGCCGTGCAGTCATTGCCACGCGGACCGGTAGCCGGTCTCCAGAACTTCTCTATCTTATGGAATAAAGAGATAGAGTCCCTTCCGCAAGCATCCGTCCCAACCCGCGTTCATCCGTGTGCTCTCACGAGCGGCAGCCGTTCATCAGAGAGATAGGTTGCCTTCAGTTGTTCACGTAGGGAGGCGTCTACGAATTTTTCATAGATGATCTCTGTTCTTGCGTTATGGAGATCGCCGATCAATGGGCAAATCACTCCTTTTCGCCGCCTCTGACGCTAACTGGTCGCAGCGTTCATTTTCTTTCGTGTGATTATGCCCCTTCACCCAGCGAAACTCTACCCGGTGTTGATTACAGAGCTCAAGCAACTGCTCCCATAAATCAGAGTTTTCCGCTTGATCTTTCTCATTCCTCATCCAGCCTTGATCCTTCCATCGCTGAACCCAACCTTTTGACATACTATCAACAACATACTTTGAGTCGCTAAAGATAACAACTTCAGAAGGGCGTTTCAAGGCTCGCAAACCTTCGATACAGGCTCTTATTTCCATTCGGTTGTTTGTTGTTTCCCGAAAACCTCCCGATATTTCCTTTGTTCTGTCACGATGCTTGAGAATAACACCATAACCGCCAGAACCTGACTCTGAATCGAAACAACCATCGGTAAACATCACCACTTTACCAGAGTTAAGTAAATCATTAGCAATATCACCCGTGCTAACTGTAGTCTCGGCATAGGTGTCGAGATAGGTAGCCAGATTGGGTGCAACTTCCAGTAAAGTCTCCTTTGGGAACGATTTGAGCCAGTTTATGGCTTCTTCGTGGGTATAGAAACTTTTATATACCGCTTCGGGGAAACCTTCGACCTGCTCGGCGGCTTCGCCTTTGCCGAACCATTGTGTGTAGACTCCAGGATTTCGTCCTTTTACGACGATATAGTACTGTTTTTTCTTGCTGCTCATAGAACATTCCAGCCTTCTGAAACGGTGGAGCGGACTCCGGCGCGGTCGCCCTGGAGGGCGCGCCCCGCTCCGCGCCTTGCGTACTGCCCGCCGCGTACCTTCTATCATCCACGAAGGACACAAAGGTCCACGAAGCACTCTCCCGCTGCCCTTCAGGTGCGGACCGCGCGCGGAAGCGGGGCAGGGGGTGAGGGCAACGGTGCATCCCAACGCCACGCATACCGGTCAGGCGCATGCGCGCGGTTCGCTCGTGAACTCGTCGGGATGCGGGACGAGCGGGATTGCTTCGACCTGCTGCGCCGGTCTCGCAGTGACGAGAGTGCTTCGACCGGCTGCGCCGGTCTCGCAATGACTGCGCCCCCCGGCGCGCCCACCGGGGGACGGCCGCGCGCGCGGCGCCGGTCTCCCCTCTCCCACGCGCGGGAGCGGGGCAGGGGATGAGGGTAAAGGCGCGTCAACCACTCAAGCGCTGCCGTTCCATGCGCAACAGTCGTGCGGACGCGCCCCTGCCGACGACGTTCAACGTTGAATTCCCCTCACACCCGCACTTCCGTACCGGCAGCGGCTGAGCGATACGCCGCTTCGAGCAGGCGCAGCACCGCCAGCCCCTCCGCGCCTGTCGCCAGCGGTGCGCCTTCGCCCCGGCAGGCGGCGACGAAATGGCGAAACCCTTCCGCCCATGCCCACTCTTTCTTCGGCACATCGGGCGCCACCTCGACCGGAACGCCATCTTCGGTGCGATAGATGCGCAGCGGATGATCCCTGCCGTAGAGATCGGGGAAATAATCGGCGCCTGCCAGGTCGCCGGCGATCTGAATGCGCTCCTCGTTGCGCGCGTGGATCGCCCAGGTGACCTCGATTGTTACCAGCCCGCCGTTCGCCAGCCGCAGATGGATCGCCGCCAGATCATCGACATCGAACGTCCCTCCCGGCACGTGGTCAGCGCCCCAACCGCCAAGCCCGCGCTCGTATGGACCGTGTACCGCCTGGATCTCGCCGCGCACTGTGCTGACCGGAGGAAACCCCAGAATCCAGTAGACCATATCGAGCATGTGGACGCCGATATCCATCGTTGCACCGCCGCCTGCCAGTTCTTTGCGCGTAAACCACGACCCATAGCCGGGAATGCCGTTGCGCCGCAGCATGCGCCCAAAAGCATACGTGATCTTCCCAAAACGTCCCGCCTGCGCCATCTGGCGCAGCATCAGAATTTCGGGGCGAGGGCGATTGCTCATGTTGATTGCCAGCACTTTGCCGGCTTTTTCGGCAGCAGCGACCATCGCCTTGCCATCCTCCACGCTGGTTGCCAGCGGCTTCTCACACAGCACGTGTTTGCCCGCTTCGAGCGCTGCAATCGCAACCGGAGCGTGGAAGACGTTTGGCACAGCCACAGTGATGGCATCCACGTCGTCTCGCGCAATCAGATCGCGGTAATCGGCAAAAACATGCGGAATGTTGAACTTTGCGGCAGCTTCCTGCGCGCGCGCCAGATTGGTGTCGCAGATAGCGATGACCTGAACGCCGGGAATCGCCTGAAGCGAGGGAACGTGGCCGTGAACAACGACGGCGCCAGCGCCAACAATGCCGATGCGAACGGGGGTGGACATGTGGGTGTTCCTTCCTGCTGTCAGATGCGGCGTAGCCCAGGCATCCATCGCCGGTGACGGAACGTGTGCTACGCCGGGTAAGAACGCATGCCGGATCATCTTACCACAACGGCGCGTCTGCCGGTTGTTTCACAGGATAGAATCGGTTAGAATGAAGTAAGACCGATCCTGCCGTTCTCTCGATCCTGGAGCGTATGTATGCGGATGGTTCTCTGGCTTGCCCTGATTGCCGGTATCGCACTCTGGGCGTTGGCGTTGCAACGTGAATTGGCGACTGCGCGCAAACATTGCGCGATGTACCGTGAGGCGGCGGCGCGCATGGAGCGCCGCCTGGATGAGTTGAAGCAGTCGCTCCCCTCGTAAGTGCAGCACTGCGTGTGGCAGGATGCGCATATGCAGAAACGCATCGGTATCATTGATCTGGGATCGAACACCACTCGCATGATCGTGATGGGGTACACGCCGCATCACTCATTCCGTCTCCTGGACGAAGTTCGCGAAAGTGTGCGTTTGGCGGAAGGAATTGGTCCTGACGGTCGGTTGACGCCTTCCGCGATGGACCGGGCGGTGGCGACAATGCGTCTGTTCCATGCACTGAGCCATTCAGAGCAGGTACAGATGATCGTGCCGGTGGCGACAAGCGCCGTGCGTGAAGCGACCAATCAGGCGGAGTTCGTCGCGCGGGTCGCCGCAGAAGCTAGCGTGTCGATGCGAGTGCTCACGGCGCGCGAAGAGGCATACTACGGTTACCTCGGCGTAGTCAACTCCATTGATCTACGAGACGGGTTCACCATCGACATCGGCGGCGGCAGCACGCAGGTGTCGATGGTGCGTGGGCGCGGGTTTCTCCGCTGGTACAGCCAGCCCATTGGCGCACTGCGCGCCGCCGAACGTTTTGTTCGATCTGATCCGATCAGCAACAAAGATTTCCGCGCCCTCGAATCTGGCGTCGCTGACTATTTCGCATCGCTCGACTGGCTGAACGTCGAGCAGGGTCCGATGCTGGTCGGCATCGGTGGTACAATCCGCACGCTTGCCGAGATCGATCAGAAATTGCACGGATATCCGCTCGACCGTGTTCACGGGTATGTTCTTCTGCGCGAGCGGCTGGAAGCGCTGATTAATCAGTTACGGAGCATGGATCAGCGGCAGCGTGAGGATGTTCCCGGTCTCAGGCGTGATCGCGCCGATCTTATTCTCCCTGGCGCCGTTATCCTGGCGCACCTGATGCGGCGTGGCGGGTTCGAGGCGTTGACGGTCGGCGGTCAGGGGTTGCGTGAGGGCATTTTTTACGAGCACTTTCTGGTTGGCGAGCAACCGCCGCTCTTCGCCGATATGCGCGGGTTCAGCGTGCAAAACCTGGCGCGCATCTACAACTACGAGGCGCTCCACGCCGCCAAGGTGCGCGACCTGGCGCTCTCAATGTTCGATCAACTGCGCTCACTGCACCACTACGGCGAGTGGGAACGCATGCTGCTCGGCTATGCAGCAACACTCCACGACATCGGGCTGGCGGTCAATTACTACGACCACCACAAGCATGGCGCGTATCTGGTGTTGAACAGCGCCCTCCAGGGGTTTACCCACCGCGAAATCGCTCTGATCGCGCTCCTGGTGCAGTTTCATCGCAAGGGTGATGTAGACGCGGGTCCGTTGCGCGCAATTCTGCACCCGGACGATGAGCAGCGTGTGCTCCGGCTGGCGGCGCTGTTGCGTATCGCAGAATATCTGGAGCGGCGCAAGTGTCAGGTTGTGCAGGATATTATGGTTGAGGTTGGCGACCCGGTGCGGATGGTGGCGCGCACCATCGGCGATGCGGCGGTCGAAATCTGGGATGCAAACCGGGCGTCGCGCCTGTTCCGTAAAGCGTATGGGCGCGATGTCGCGATCTGTTGAGGCGGTTGGCGCGCGTGAGGCGGGGCGGGTCGCAGACCTGCTTATGGCGCAGCGCAGGCTGCATCCGTCTCGGCGCGGTTGGCGCGCGTGAGTCGGGGCAGGTCGCAGACCTGCCCCTATGGCAAACACTCCAACCTGGTGCAGGCGGAACGCGCATTGCGCGACGCCGAGCAGGTCGCAGACCTGCCCCTATGGCAAACCCTCCAACTCCCTGTCTTCTCCACGTTTCAGCACTTCCCGGCTGCGCCCTTCTTCTGCCGGACCGACGATTCCATGTTGTTCGAGCAGATCGATCAGTTGCGCGGCTTTGCTGTACCCGATGCGCAGCCGGCGTTGCAGCAACGATGCCGAGGCGCGAGAATGCTGCTGAACCAGTTTGATCGCCTGCGGCAGCAGTTCGTCCTGCTCAGCGGCGCTGAGAAATTCGCCAGGCGGACGCATCTCGCTCTGATCGCCGGTTTTCTCCTTTTCCGTCGGATCGCCGGGTTTGCCTTTCGTATCGCCAGCGTCCGGCGGCGTCGCATCGCGCCAGAACTGCACAATACGCTCGACTTCCGCCTCAGAGACCCACGTGCCCTGAAGACGGACCGGGCGCGCGGCATCAGCGGCCATATAGAGCATGTCACCGCGTCCCAGCAACTGTTCGGCGCCATTCATATCAAGAATAACGCGCGAGTCGGTCTGCGATGTGACTGCAAATGCGATACGGGTTGGGAAATTCGCCTTGATCAGACCGGTCACGACATCGACCGACGGACGCTGGGTGGCAATCACCAGATGAATGCCGGTGGCGCGCGCCATCTGCGCCAGGCGGCAGATCAGCGTTTCGACTTCGTCCGGCGCCATCATCATCAAGTCTGCCAGTTCGTCGATAATAAGCACGATGTAGGGAAGCGGTTCGAGATCGGCGCGACGGCGCGCAGCGGTTTTGTATCCTTCGATGTTGCGAAAGCCGTAGCGCGCGAAGACCTTGTAGCGCCGCTCCATTTCGCGTGTTGCCCACTTCAGCGTCGGCACCACTCGCTCGAGTTCGGTCACCACCGGCGAGAGCATATGCGGAATCCGATTGTAGACGATCAGCTCGACCATCTTCGGATCGATCATAATAAACTTCAACTCGTCGGGAGTATGCTTGAGGAGCAGCGAACAGACCAGTGCATTGATCCCGGCGCTTTTACCGGTGCCGGTCGCGCCAGCCATGAGCGCGTGCGGCATGCGGTCAAGCGCAGCGATAATCGGCGTGCCGGACACATCCTTCCCCAGAGGCCATTTCAGGCGTCCTTTCGCGCGTTCGAACTCCTCACTTTCGATCACCTCGCGCATGCCAACGATTGAAATTGCGGAGTTGGGGATTTCGATGCCGATCACATTCTTGCCAGGGATGGGCGCTTCGATGCGGATGGATGTCGCCGCCAGCGCCAGCGCAAGGTCTCTTTCCAGAGTGGTGATTTTAGAGACCTTGACGCCAACAGCAGGTTGCAATTCAAACTGCGTCACCGCAGGACCGGTGTTGACGCCGACCACCTGCGCTTCGACCTTGAAACTCGCCAGCGTTTCTTCGATCAGGCGCGAGCGCAGCCGCTTTTCCTCATCGGTGATCGTCCCCTCCGGATAACTTTCCAGCAGATCGAGCGACGGCAGGGGCCAGGCGCGATGCACCGGTGACATCTCGAACCCTTCGAGCGGTTTCTGTACCGCTTCCGCCGGTGTGCCGCCGGCCGGCGTCGCCAATAGGTTGGTGAGCAGCGTGGTGTTGCCAGGAGGAGCGCCAGACGCCGGTGGAGACGCAGTTTCTGGCTTGATAGCAGGGGTCGCCGTTGAGACCGCAGTGCGGCGGGTGCGCGTTTCGGGACGCTGGAACAGACTGGCGCGTGTTGGACGCTCGGCGATTGGTGTCGGCACAATATCGTCGTCGGCTTGAGGTGGTGGAACATAGGTCGTCGACGCATCAGGCTTTGTCGGCGCGGCACGCGATGCAGGGGCGGCGGACGCTTCAGTGCGCCGCACGCCAGGGTTCCACACCGTTGCCCAGAAACGGGCAAAACTGTCGCGGAGCGAGGAAGAGAGTTCGTGAAGTGTAATGTCGAAGGTCAAGAGAATGCCCGCAAGCCCGGTCAGGCAGGCAATGACCAATGCCGCCGGACGACCGATCGCCTGTGAGAGGAGCGCCAGGATCGCATACCCGACGATGCCGCCGCCTTCGCCGATGCGCGTATCGAACCCCTCGCGCACGCCGATGGAAAACTCCAGCAGCACGAGAAGCGCTGTCAGCACCAGCAACGTGCCGAGCACCGTTGCACCGGTCAGTCGCACATCCTCATACTGTTCCTGAAGAAGAATCGCTACTCCAAGCAACCCGAGCGACAGTGGCGCCACCAGCGCGCCCCATCCCAACAGGCGGCGCGTCAGTTCGACCCACGACGAGCCGATCACGCCAGCCGTGCCGGTTACATAGAAGACGACGGTGACCGCAGCGACGGCGATCAGCCCAAGGGCGAAAAGTTCTCGCTGATGCTCCGGTCGCAGTGCAGGCGTCGAGGCTGCCCCTGACCGTTTACGGCGCGTTCCTGTCGATTTGCGCCCGGTTGAAGAGGATTTTGCGCGTGCCATAGCCGTCGCTCAAGAGCCGACATCGAAATCTGATAGTATCACAGTAACATATGTTCGCATGGGACGCAAGAGGCGGGATGGGAGAGGCGCGAGGCGCGAGGCGCGAGGCGCGAGGGGAGAGGCGAGAGGGGAGAGGGGAGAGGGGAGAGGGGAGAGGCGAGAGGCGAGAGGTGAAAGGTGCGAGGCGAGAGGCAAGCGGGTCAATGGCGTAGCGCGAGATTTATCTCGCATGTGTGGAGAGGTGAGAGGCAAGAGATGCGAGGTGCGAGGTGAGAGGCGAGAGGCGAGAGGTGAGAGGTGCGAGGCGAGAGGCAAGCGGGTCAATGGCGTAGCGCGAGATTTATCTCGCATGTGTGGAGAGGTGAGAGGCAAGAGGTGCGAGGTGAGAGGTGAGAGGCGCGAGGCGAGAGGTGAGAGGCGAGAGGCGAGAGGTGAGAGGTGAGAGGCGAGAGGCAAGCGGGTCAATGGCGTAGCGCGAGATTTATCTCGCATGTGTGGAGAGGTGAGAGGCAAGAGGTGAGAGGTGAGAGGTGAGAGGCGCGAGGCGAGAGGTGAGAGGCGTGAGGCAAGGGCGTAGGGCGTAGGGCGTAGGGCGAGATTTATCTCGCATTTGTGGAGAGGCGCAAGGGGTGAGGCGAGAGGGGTGAGGGGTAAGACGCGAGGCGCGAGGCGAGCGGCGCGAGGGGAGAGGCGTGAGGCAAGGGCGTAGGGCGTAGGGCGAGATTTATCTCGCATGTGTGGAGAGGTGAGAGGCAAGAGGGGAGAGGCGAGAGGCGAGAGGTGCGAGGTGAGAGGTGAGAGGCGAGAGGCGAGAGGTGAGAGGTGCGAGGCGAGAGGCAAGCGGGTCAATGGCGTAGCGCGAGATTTATCTCGCATGTGTGGAGAGGTGAGAGGCAAGAGGTGAGAGGTGAGAGGTGAGAGGCGCGAGGTGAGAGGTGAGAGGCGAGAGGCGAGAGGTGAGAGGTGCGAGGCGAGAGGCAAGCGGGTCAATGGCGTAGCGCGAGATTTATCTCGCATGTGTGGAGAGGTGAGAGGCAAGAGGTGCGAGGTGAGAGGTGAGAGGCGCGAGGCGAGAGGTGAGAGGCATGAGGCAAGGGCGTAGGGCGTAGGGCGAGATTTATCTCGCATGTGTGGAGAGGTGAGAGGCAAGAGGGGAGAGGCGAGAGGCGAGAGGTGCGAGGTGAGAGGTGAGAGGCGAGAGGCGAGAGGTGAGAGGTGCGAGGCGAGAGGCAAGCGGGTCAATGGCGTAGCGCGAGATTTATCTCGCATGTGTGGAGAGGTGAGAGGCAAGAGGTGCGAGGTGAGAGGTGAGAGGCGCGAGGCGAGAGGTGAGAGGCATGAGGCAAGGGCGTAGGGCGTAGGGCGAGATTTATCTCGCATTTGTGGAGAGGCGCAAGGGGTGAGGCGAGAGGGGTGAGGGGTAAGACGCGAGGCGCGAGGCGAGCGGCGCGAGGGGAGAGGCGGGAGGCGTGAGGCAAGGGCGTAGGGCGAGATTTATCTCGCATTTGTGGAGAGGCGCAAGGGGTGAGGCGAGAGGGGTGAGGGGTAAGACGCGAGGCGCGAGGCGAGAGGTGAGAGGCGTGAGGCAAGGGCGTAGGGCGTAGGGCGAGATTTATCTCGCATTTGTGGAGAGGCGCAAGGGGTGAGGCGAGAGGGGTGAGGGGTAAGACGCGAGGCGGGAGGCGCGAGGGGAGAGGGATGAGGCGTGAGGCAAGGGCGTAGGGCGAGATTTATCTCGCATTTGTGTGGAGAGGAGAGGCGAGAGGCGAGAGGCGTGAGGCGCGAGGGGAGAGGGATGAGGCGAGCAGGGCCCGACAAGGGCGTAGGGCGAGATTTATCTCGCATTTGTGTGGAGAGGAGCGGCGAGAGGTGTGAGGCGTGAGGCGGGAGGGGTGAGGCGGAAGGCTCGAGACGAGAGGAGACCTCGCTTCTCTCGGCCCTTGCCTCGTACCTATGCTATAATCCATACTGTTTCCTGTGAAGCGCCATACATAGAATGACAAGATACTGATTTGAACGCGCGAAGGAGGGCGGCTCATGGAGATTACGCACAAACGGCTGAATCGTGTCGATCTCTTGACGATCACAGGGCGGCTCGATGCGATGAACGCGCCCCAACTCAAGCAGAAGTTCGACGAACTGTTCGAGCAGAATCGCTATCGGATCGTGCTCGACCTGTCTGGTCTCGAATACGTGGCCAGCCCTGGGTTACGCGTTCTGATCGAGGCGCGCAAGCGCGCGCGCGATTGGAAACTGACGGATCTCGAAGGGGGCGATGTGCGTATCGCCAATCTCCCACCACGGATCAAAGAAGTCTTTGATCTGACCGGCTTCACCTCGCTGTTCGAGATCTATGCCGATACAGTCGAAGCGGTCGGTTCGTTTTGAGCGACGGTTGACAGCCGTCGGGCAGGCGTGCATTGCGAGCGAGGCAGCCTTCTCGCCTTCCCAATCGCTTCATCGCTGGCGTTCCTCGCAATGACGATGGTACAGATCGGGCAGACCTCTGGAATATGGGTGGCGTCTGTCAACCGTTACACGCCAGGTTGATGGACGGTTACAACTGATGAGCAACGCCCCACCGCAGCGGCGCATGATGCGCACAGTCTGCGCTCACCGCCTGATGACTGGCATTCCGATGGAATCTTTGACGGTCCCGGCTACCCTTGAATCGCTGGCGCAGATCAGCGCCTTTGTCGGAGAAGCGACGCAACGCGCTGGTCTCGACGAGCACGCCGCATGGCAGGTCGAACTGGCGGTGGATGAAGCGGCAACGAATATCATTCAGCATGGGTACGATCCCGGCAAGCCGGGCATCATTGAACTGACATGGCGGATCGAGAACAACCGCCTGATCATCACGCTGCGCGACTATGGACGGCGCTTTAATCCCGACGATGTGCCGCCGCCGGATCTTTCATCGCCGCTGGAGGAGCGGCAGCCCGGCGGACTGGGACTCTATCTGATGAACCGCTTGATGGATCAGGTGCGCTTCGATTTCGACGACGCCAACGGCAATCTTCTGACGATGGTGAAAGAGATTCTGCCACGTGTGCAGGCGCACGAGTTCCGATTGAGCGGCAGGCTTGATGCGGTTGGAACAGCGACGGCGCTTGCGCCGGTGCATCGGGCGATTGCCGATGGGGCGGAGTATGTCTTGCTCGATTTCGATGATGTGACGTTTCTTAGCAGCACGGCACTGCGTTCGCTGTTACTCGCGCGCAAAGAGTTGTTGGAGCGCAACGGTGAACTTCGCCTCTGTAATCTGCGCCCACAGGTGCGTGAGGTGTTCGAGTTGACCGGCTTCACCCGGATTTTTGCCATTCACTCCTCGCGCAATGAGGCGCTGGCGGCATTCGGTCAGGAACACGCGTGAATCGCGAACGGCGGCTCATCCTGTATTGCCTGGTTGTGGGGGCAGTCGGCTGGACTGCCCTCATTCTCAGCAGCCCCGGCGCTGCGCCCTGGGGCATTCTGGCGTTATTCATCATTCTGGCGCTGCTGGTAGAAGCCGCAGCCTTTCGCGTGCCGCCAGCCGACCCTCACAGTCTGACCGGCATTGTGATCCTGGCGGCGGCGCTGGCGCTTGGTCCTGCCGATGGCGCGCTGATCGCCGGGATTTCCGGTTTGATCTTTGGCATCGCGCTGCCGCTAATATACCGCCGTCCACGTACCTTCTACCTGCTCGCGGCACGACCGATCCTCCGCAGTGGTGTGCGCGCTGCCGCAGTGCTGGCAGGTGGCGCGCTGGCGCGTCTTCTGGCCGATGGTCCGCCTGGAGGAGCGCTCGCGTTGATGGCGTTCATCCTCTGCTACCCGACGATGATCCAACTGAATCGCGCGATCCGCGAATACATTCAGGGTGGCAAGACCGGCGTGCTCACATGGTGGCAATCGTCCTGGACGCCGGTTCTGGCAGCCGAAATCGCACCTCTGCCGCTCGCCGCGCTGTTCGCCGCCATTTATACGCGCCTGGGGTCCGGGTATTTTGTGTTTGCCGCTGTCGGCTTGCTTGCCGCCAGTCTGGCAGTGCGGCAGGCGGCGATGAACCTGCGCAACCAGGGCGCGTCCATCCGTGAGTTGGGGTTGCTGAACGAAGCCAGCCGCGAAATCATTCGCGCCGAACTTGATGTCGAGGCGCTGAGCGAGTTGATCTATCGCGCAGCAAGCAAAGTCGTCGATACCTCATCGTTCCACCTGGGATTGTTCGACCCGGAGAGTGACCGGTACACGCTGGTGGTGCGCGTTCAGGATCGGGTGCGCCTGCCGCCGTTGACGGTCGATCTGCCGAGCGGCGATGGGTTGGTTGGCTGGATGCGGCAAACGGGACGCTCGTTGCTGGTCGAGGATTTCGCCACTGAGATGGATCGCCTGCCGGCGCGTCCGCGGTATCAGAGCGAGCGTCCGCCCCGTTCTGGAATCTATGTGCCGCTGCTCGATGGCGGCAGGGTGATCGGGACCATTTCTATCCAGAGTTATCAACCGTATGCGTTCGATGCCGACGATCTGCGGATGCTCTCGCTCCTGGCGGATCAGGCGGCTGTTGCGATTTCGAAGGCGCGCGCCTTTGCCGCCGCTAATGAGCGCGCGGTGCAACTCCAGGCGATCCAGGACGTCAGTGAGCGCATTACGGCGATACTCGACCTGGATCAACTCCTCCCGTCGGTTGTCCGTTTGATTCGCGAACGGTTCGGCTACCATACGGTCCATATTTTTCTGATGGGAGAAGATGGGCGCCTGCATTTCAGCGCCAGCACACTCGAAGGCGAGGCGCTCGAACGTTTGCGCCAGATGGTCGTGAACCCTGGCGAGGGGATCGTCGGCAATGTGGTGCTGATTGATCAACCGTTGCTGGTGAACGATGTCCGTGCCGATCCGCGCTATATCGGCGACGACTCGATCACGCGCGCCGAGCTTGCCGTGCCGCTGCGCTATGCCGATCATGTTATTGGCGTGCTCGATATTCAAAGCACAGAGGCTGGTCGCTTTCAGCGCAGCGACCTGTTCGTCGCTCGTACTCTCGCCGATCAGGTCGCCGTTGCCGTCAAGAGCGCGCGCGCGTTTCAGGCGCAGCGTGAGGAAGCGTGGACGCTCAATGCGCTCCTTCAGGTCGCCGAGAACCTCTCGCGCGCGACATCGCTTGATACGCTGCTGCCGGCTGTGGTGCGCCTGCCGCCGCTCCTCCTCGGATGCGACCGCTGCTACTGCCTGATCTGGGATCGTCCTGCCGCTTCCTTTACGCCTCTCGCAGCCTATGGGTTGCCCGCTGCCGACCGCGCCACGTTCGTCGGTTGTCCGATTGCCGAGCATGATGCACCGCTCCTGGCTGAGGTGGTCCGCACGGTTGTGCCGCTGGCGCTCGACTCCGCTGGCGGGCATGGTCATCTCTGCGCCCCGATCATCGAACGCTTTGGCAGCGCGTCGCTGCTGGCGACGCCCCTCTGGACACGTGGCGCGGCGTTGGGTGTCCTGGTGCTCGATTATGGTCCATCACCCCATCAGTTCACCGCGCGTGATGTGATCCTGGCGAACGGGTTCGCTGCGCAGATCGCCGGAGCGCTCGAAAGCGCACTGCTGGCGCAGGAGGCAGCGCAGGCAGCGCGGCTTGAGGAAGAACTGCGGGTGGCGCGCGATATTCAGCGCACCCTGTTGCCATCGCGCGCGCCAGATCTGCCGGGTTGGGACACGGCTGCCGATTGGCGGTCGGCGCGGATGGTCGGCGGGGATTTTTTCGATTACTGGTATCTTCCTGTGCCGCGACCATTTGACAGAAATGATGATCCCTCAGCTACAGACGGCTTTGCCCGCCAACCGCTGGGATTTGTCATCGCTGATGTGAGCGACAAAGGCGTGCCTGCGGCGCTGTTCATGGCGCTGGCGCGCAGCCTGGTGCGCGCGGCGGCGCTCGACGGATCAACGCCGGCGGCGGCGTTGACCCGCGCCAATCGCTGGATCACTCGCGACACCGAAGCCGGGATGTTCGTGACTGTTTTCTACGGCATCATCGAACCGCATACCGGGCATATGCGTTACTGCTGCGCCGGGCATAACCCGCCGCTCCTGTTTCGCGCCGATGGTGAGGTCGAAACGCTTCATACTCCCGGTATTGCGCTTGGCGTGCTTGAAAATATCGCATTGGAGGAACGTGAGGTGTGCATCGCCCCCGGCGATGTCGTCGTCTGTTATACCGACGGCGTCACCGAAGCGATCAATGCCGCAGAAGAACCGTTTGGCGTCGAACGCTTGAGCGCAACGGTTGCGGCAATGCGCACCGGTCGCGCACAGTCCATCCTGGAAGCCATTACCGAGGCGCTTGGTCGGCATGCCGAAGGTCCGCTCTATGACGATGTCACACTGGTGATCATCAAACGAGAGGACCATGACTGACAGACGTGCTGCGTTCCTGACGCGGTGTGTTATAATAGCATTGTGTGATCCGGAGAGCGCCCATGCAAACCATCAAAAAGTACGCCAACCGCAAACTGTACCACATTGACCGCAAACAGTACATCACGCTCGAAGGCATTGCTGCACTGGTGCAGGCGGGAGAGCAGGTACGGGTGATCGACAATGAGACGGGTGAGGATATTACGGCGCAGATTCTCGCACAGGTCGCGCTTCAGACTCGCGGCGACCATGGGCGATTGCCGACATCGCTGTTGACCAGCCTGATCCGCGCCGGTGAAGGGACGTTGAGCGGGTTGCAGCGCTCACTTCTGGGGGCGTTCGGCGGCATCGGGTTCGTCAATGCCGAAATCGAACGTCGTCTGGCGTATCTCCGTGAAACAGGCAGGCTCGACGATGATGAAGTTCAGCGATTGCGCACTTTGCTGGTAGACTCCTACGACACGGCGACGGCGCCTGGTCTTCCGAGCAAGAGCGATGTCGATCGGTTGCACGAGCAGGTCGATGAACTGATGAAACTCGTTGAGCAACTCCTCGCGCAACAGAAGAAATAACGAATTCGGTCGGGACCACACTCTTCCGTAGACGATACGATCTGTGGGAGGGGAGAGCGCGTTCCAGCATCCTGGGAAGGCGCTGCGGCATTCGTGTTGGAATTGATGCCTGCGTATCCGATCATCACTACGCTGCGGTCGTTGCTGCCGCACGCAGAGGAGAGGCTATGAGCGACAGTGGCGTCACACGGCAACGGAGCAAGACGGCGTTGGTTCTGGCGGGCGGCGGGGTGACCGGCGCCGCCTACGAAATTGGCGCGCTCCGCGCGCTCGACGACCTCCTCTCCGACTTCAGCGTCAACGATTTCGATGTGTTTATCGGCACCAGTGCGGGTGCGCTGGTGGCCGCCTGTCTGGTCAATGGGTTGACGCCGCGTGAGTTGATGCGTCATCTTGAGACGCCACTCGACGGTATCGCGCCGCTCAATATGGGAGATCTCTTTACGCTCAACGGGCGCGATATTCTGGCGCAGGGGCTGCATCTGCCGAACGTGGCGCTGCGCGCGCTCCAGGCGCTCATCTTTTCGCGGAAGCACCTCTCGCTGCTTGATCTGATCGAGGCGTTTGCCCTGGCGTTGCCGGGAGGGTTGTACGATATCGGCTCGCTCGACCGCTACCTCAGTGCGGTGCTGTCGCGTGATGGCAGAACGAACGACTTCCGCCGTTTATCCCGCGAACTGGTGATCATTGCGACCGATCTGGATACCGGTGCGCGCGTCGTGTTTGGCGCTCCGCCCTATGATGATGTGCCCATTTCTCAGGCAGTCGCTGCGTCGTCGGCGATGCCGATGGTGTATCGCCCGGTGCGGATTGGCGACCGCGATTATGTTGATGGCGGAGTGCGCGGCAATGCCAGCCTCGACCTGGCGATTGAACGTGGCGCGCGCCTGATTGTGTGTGTCAATCCGCTGGTTCCTTACGATCTCGAAGAAGCGAACGACAATTCTATTCACATTCGCGATATGGGAGCGCCCGGGATTGTCAATCAGGTCTTTCGCACACTGTTCCACTCGGCGCTGCATTACCATCTGAAGCAGATCCACCGCCGCCACCCCGATGTCGATATTATTCTGATCGAACCGGCACGCGACGATGTGCGCATGTTCTCCGAGATGCCGATGCGCTACTCCAGTCGCACCGAAGTGGCGCGCCATGGTTTTGAGACGGTGGCTGCGTTCCTGAGCGAGCGGTACGAGAGTTATCGGAGCATCTTCGCGCGCCATGGGATTACGCTCCAGCATCAGCAGGCTGCCGAGCGCCTGGCCACTGTGGCGCACAATGTCAACGTTCGGCGCCCCGGTCCGCGCGACCTGCGCGATACTCTTGCGCGCCTGGAACGGTTGCTCGAATAGTAGGGCGCTTCTGCGCTCTTATACCAATGACCGGTGACCATCCGGCATGGTCACCCCGAGCAGCGCGAGGGGTCTGGCGCGACCCGCTGAGATTCCTCGCTGCGCTCGGAATGACCAGTCGCTGCGCGCGGAATGACCAGTCGCTGCGCGCGGAATGACCAGTCGCTGCGCGCGGAATGACCAGTCGCTGCGCGCGGAATGACCAGTCGCTGCGCGCGGAATGACCAGTCGCTGCGCGCGGAATGACCAGTCGCTGCGCGCGGAATGACCAGTCGCTGCGCGCGGAATGACAAGCATGCGGCATCGTCAAGCGTCATTGGTATTAACCCCTCTGCGCTTCCAGCGTTCTATGCTGAAAGACGACGTACCCGACGACCAGAATAACGGCGAAGGAAAACCATTGAATGGCATACCCCAGATGCGGACCCTGATCCGGTTCGGGCGGCGGGACCGGCTGCGGCAGGGTGAGGGGTGCATCGGGAACCGGTTGCATCTCAACAAACACCGGTAACAACGGATAGGGGGTTTGCTCCTGAATGCGCGCCACATCGACGCGAAACCAGGCATCGAGGCGCGGTCGTTCCGCCGTGAGCGGCGGGTCTTTTGGTCCGCCGGCATAGATTTCGGGCTGACGGGCAATGCCGGTGACCAGCATCTCACCGCGAGGCGGGGCAAAGGCGCGCCGCGCTTCTGGCGATGCTTCGGTCAGCGGAATCCAACCGCGATCAACCAGCACAGCGTCGTTGCGCCCGCTCAGGCGCAACGGCGTAATCACGTGGTAGCCGGTGATGCCGTTGAGCGAACGGTTGCGCAGCAGCACTTCGTGCGCCGGGTCGAAGACGCCACGCGCAGTCACCGGACGATAGTCGAGCGCCTGAAGATCGCTCACACTTTCCAGCGGAACCGGAGACTGCGCCAGCCCGTCGGCGATCCGTGCGTTCAGCGCCGCGCGTTGAGCATGGCGCTCCAGTTGCCACATTCCCAATCCACAGAGTGCGCTTGCGCCGACCAGAACGAGCAGGGTGGCGATCAGGCGTTTGCCGGTCAGCAAATAGCGTACCATCGCTCCGCTGCGTTTACCCGCTCACCGGCTCGACCGGCTTCTTCAATTCCAGGTTGAGCGTCTCGCGGCGAGTGAACGTCAACTCACCGGTTTGCGGGTCCACATCGACAATGATCGTATCACCCGCTTTGAACGTTCCGCGCAGCAGGCTGCGCGATAGCGGCGTCTCGACCATGCGTTGCACCGTGCGACGGAGTGGGCGCGCGCCATACGCCGGATTGTACCCCTCGCGCACCAGCACTTTCTTCGCTGCTGGCGTCAGTTCGAGCGTCAGCCCCTGCTCACGCAATCGTTCATCGACCTCGCGCGCCAGCAGATCGACAATCTGCTGCAACTCCTGCTCGGTCAGCGCGTGGAAGACAATAATCTCGTCGATGCGGTTGAGGAACTCGGGGCGGAACGCCTGGCGCAGCGCCTCCAACACCCGCTCACGCGCGGCTTCTTCAGCGCTTTTGTCGTGCGTGCGCACCAGACCAAGGTTCTGCTGCCGCACATGCTCAGTGCCGACGTTCGAAGTCATAATGATCACCGTATTACGGAAATCGACCGTATGCCCCTGCGCATCGGTCAGGCGTCCATCGTCGAGCAGTTGCAACAGCGTGTTGAACACATCTGGATGCGCCTTCTCGATCTCATCGAACAGTACCACCTGATACGGACGACGTCGGATGCTTTCGGTTAACTGCCCCGCCTCTTCGTACCCCACGTAACCGGGCGGCGCGCCGATCAACCGCGACACCGTGTGCCGCTCCTGGAACTCCGACATATCGATGCGGGTCATCGCATCTTCGCTGTCGAAGAGGAACTCAGCAAGCGCCTTGGCAAGTTCCGTCTTGCCGACGCCAGTTGGACCGACAAAGATGAAACTGCCGATTGGACGGCGCGGGTCCTTCAAGCCGCTGCGCGCGCGGCGGATTGCATCGGAGAGCGCGACAATCGCTTCGTGCTGTCCGATCACCCGTTCGTGCAGGCGCGCCTCCATATCGACGAGTTTCTCACGCTCGGTTTCGAGCATGCGACTGACCGGAATGCCCGTCCAGTTCGAGACGATGGCGGCAACGTCCTCCTCATCGACGACCTCATCGAGGTCGGAACTCTTGAGCCACTCGCTGCGCGCGCGCTCGAATTCGGTTTCGAGTTGCAGATAGCGGGCGCGCAACGTTGCGGCGCGCTCGTAATCGCGCCGTGCGCCAGCTTCTTCCTCCTCGCGGCGCAACCGGTTCAGTTCGGCTTCCTGATCGCGCAATGCCTTTGGCATTGAATAGATGTCGATGCGCAATTTGGCGGACGCCTCATCGATCAGGTCAATCGCCTTGTCGGGCAAGAAGCGATCCGTGATATACCGGCTCGATAGGCGCGCCGCCGCCTTCAACGCCTCATCGCTGATCGTCAACTGATGGTGTTCCTCGTAGCGTTTGCGCAGACCGCGCAACATCTCGACCGTCGTTTCGACGTCCGGCTCTTCAACGAATACTGGGCTGAAACGTCGTTCGAGCGCTGCATCCTTCTCGACATGCTTGCGATACTCGTCGATGGTCGTAGCGCCGATGACCTGCATTTCGCCGCGTGAAAGGGCCGGCTTGAGCATATTCGACGCATCGATCGAACCGACGGCAGCGCCGGCGCCGACGACGGTGTGCAGTTCGTCGATAAACAGGATGATCTGCCCATCACTGCTGCGCACCTCGTCCATCACCGCCTTCAGGCGCTCCTCGAACTCGCCGCGAAACTTCGACCCGGCAACCATGCCGGCAAGGTCGAGCGCCAGCAAGCGGCGATTCCTGAGCGGTAGCGGCACATCGCCGCTGGCGATGCGTTGCGCCAACCCTTCGGCAATGGCGGTTTTGCCAACGCCGGTTTCGCCGACGAGCACGGGGTTATTCTTTGTGCGGCGGCAAAGAATGCGGATGACGCGGGTAATCTCCGCCTCGCGCCCAATGACCGGATCGAGTTTCCCTTGCGCCGCCATGTCGGTCAGGTCGATGGAATATTTCGAGAGCGCCTCGTAGCGCGCCTCGGCGCCGGGATTGTCGGCGCGCTGGTGACCGCGGATGTCCATCAGCGCCTGATAGATACGTTCCTGATCGATGCCAAAACTGTTCAGAATGCGCGATGACGCGCCTTCACGCTCACCGCTGATGGCGATCAATAGGTGCTCAATGCCGACATACTGATCATTCAGGCGGTTGGCTTCTTCTTCAGCGCGCTTGACCAGGCGCTGGGTGCGTGGCGTGATGTAGACCTGATTGCCGTAGCCGTACTGACCATACACCTTTGGCGACTTCTCGAGTTCGTGCTCGACGCGCCGCGCAACCATGTCGGCATCGACACCGAGTCGCGCAATCGCGCGCGCCGTCAGCCCGTCGCGCTGCCGCAGCATCGCCAGGAAAATATGCTCTACGTCCAGCTGCGTGTGATGCTGGTCGTGCATGATTTCCTGCGCGTCCTGAAACGCTTCCTGCGCTTTCTCGGTAAACCGTTCGAGTCTCATGGTCCCTATCCTTGGGAAATGCTTCCTCTGGCAAATCTTGTTGCGTGTTAAGTATAGCACAGAGGCTCAGGCTCTGCTGATCGTCATGTGCCAATGACCTGTGACCATCCGGCATGGTCACCCCGAGCAGCGCGAGGGGTCGTGCGCGACCCGCTCAGATTCCGCGCTGCGTTTACCCTGAGCGAAGCGAAGGGCTCGGAATGACACGCATGCGGCATCTTCAATCGTCATTGGTAATATCAGGGAACAATCGGCGGCGCCACGGCGCCGCCGTGATCCGCTGAGGACGCAAAGTCAAATCGAAGGCATGATGCAGGGAACAACAACATTCCTGGAAGAGTGCGGGGTTACTTCCACCGCGACTTCTTCCGCAGGTGCAGGCATCTGAGCGCAGGAGGCGAGGAAAAAGCGCTGGCGCATTTTGAACGCTTTCTGAGTAATGTTCTGCGATGTCCCTGGCTTAAGCGGCTTATGGGTCTGGTTTGGAGCATGTGCGCCCCCCTGATGGGAAAATATCTTCTCAGCTTTACCTGCGCCCGATGCACAGGTTGGGTTGATCGAATCGGAGGAGGGCGTCGGTGCGTCTGTAGTCTGTAGCGAGGATGCGGTAGACCCATGCCGCCGCTCGCCACCAATGGTGACGGTGATCCGGGCGCACACAGGTGTCGCTGCTACGGTGCGCTGGCGGCGTCCATCCCGCTTGTCTCTTGGGACATCACGTTCACCCATGGACATTCCATCCCAGAATCGGCAGTGTGATGGTCAGATTCTCCTGTTATTCATCAGTGACCATCAACACTCCGCCTTAACGTGCGGTTCGTACTATGAGGTCAGAACGTCGCGTGCAGCGATCGGCCCAACGTGCTGGAAAGCTTTCTTTTTTACATAAGGAGCGCACTAATGTTAGTCCTGACAATTCTCGGCGTTATCGCACTCGTTCTCATCATCATTGCTATCATTCTGCTGATCGGTTTCCTTATCAGGAAGTTCGATGATCACTGTTTTGATGAATTTGGCTACGATTTTCTCAGGACTTCTCTTGTTATGCTGGCAGCCGCTGTACTTGTCCTTGGCGGATCATACTGGTGTGACGAGGCGATCAGAAACGGGGGAGATGTGTTGAATGGGTTGATCCTGATGATGATTGGCGGCATGATCGCTGTTGGACTTATTACATACACGATCTGGAAAACCAATCTGTTCTATGCCATTGTGATAACGCTGTTGCAAATCGGAGTTGCTGCTCTTCTCGCCTTTTTCGGTATGATTGTGCTCATGATCACTGCGGGATTGATAGTTCTTTACGTTCTTTTGTCATCGGAAGCCCAGCCAGTCTACATCGTCAACAAAGATTGACGGCGTAAACATACAAAGGCGACGCTCCTTCGCCAGAGTCGTCGCCTTGGATTACACGTCTTGTCAGGCGATTACGACGACGTGGTGACGATGTATGGCGCAATCGCCTTTGCCAGGTTCGTCGTTGGCATGGTCTGCAACCAGACGCGCCCCGGACCGCGCAGCGTCGTCAGGAACAGCCCTTCGCCGCCGAGCAGAATGTTCTTGAACCCTTTCACCATCTCGATGTCGAACTCGACCGTCGGTTCGTACATCGCCACGTGCCCGGTGTCCACCTTCAGCACCTGCCCCGCATCCAGCGTGTACTCGACGATCTCGCCGTCCAGACAGACGAACGCCACTCCTGGACCGGTCAACTTCTGCATGATAAACCCTTCGCCGCCGAAGAACCCCGCCCCCATGCGCTTGCGGAAGTGAATGTCGAGTCCCACGGTCTTCTCGGCGCAGAGGAACGCCTGTTTCTGGACGATCATCGTCTGCCCTTCGCGCAGCGGCGCCGGCACAATCTTGCCGGGGAAGTCGGACGCGAAGGCGACGATGCCCTTGCCGCCGACCGAGGTGAACTCATTGAGGAACAGGCTTTCGCCGGAGATGGCGCGCTTGAACATCCCGCCAAGCCCGCCGCCGCGCGTATTGGTCGCCATCTGGATATTGCCCGACATCCACGACATCGCGCCCGACTCGGAGTAGACCGTCTCGCCGGGATCGAGTTCGAGGATGACTGCCTGCATCGTCGTCCCGATGATCTGGTACTCCATTCCGGTGACGCCGCGCCCGCGCGCCGTCACCACCGGATCGGGAAGGTCCAGGCGATTGCTGCTATAATCGGTCATGAGGGAAGCGCTCCTTTCCTGGTATTGCACCGTTGCCGTGGCATACGCTTGTTGCCCTCGACAAGGTACAGTGTACGTCAGCGGTTGCCGGTGCGTCAAGTGGCATCTTTGGCGTGAGTGTAGTTTTCCCCGTGTTATACCAATGACGATTGAAGATGCCGCATGCGTGTCATTCCGAGCCCTTCGCTTCGCTCAGGGTAAACGCAGCGCGGAATCTGCGCGGGTCGCGCACGACCCCTCGCGCTGCTCGGGGTGACCATGCCGGATGGTCACAGGTCATTGGTATTATCCGTCGGGAATTGCTCCCCTCTCGCAACAGATTGAGGGATGGAAAGAACATCTGTGCGAGTTTCGGTGTATCAGCACCTGGCATGTACCGTGTCGGTACTTCCCTCTGCTGCGTGCGGAGGTGCGGCAGAACACGGTTCTCAACTCTGGTGTCCATACCGCGCTCTGCCGCCTGTCCTGACCTGACCAACGACATGCGTGCGGATGCGGTATATCGCGGGTACCGTCTGACGATGCATGCCAGGAGTGTTGTGGGTTGCACTGTGCTCCTCTGTCGTTACCGCGCGCGAGGCGGACCGGTGAAGAACGTAAAGCGTTGATCGACGCCTTCGACATAGACGCAGACCTGCGGATCGAGACCGCTGAGGATTTCGATAGCCTGGTCGTTGCTCAGCCCGACGGTCACTTCCCGTGCTTCGAGATCGGGACGCGCGGGGCGCTGCTCTGGCGGCGTCGCACACAATCCCGGATCGCGCACCACATCGACGATCAGGCGCCCGCGATCGTTGCGCACCGCGCGGCGGGGCACCAGCAGCGCATTCTCACGCTCCGCGACCACAATGTCTGCGCCGACCGACATGCCGGCGCGCACCCGTGGGTCGGTGTTGGGAATGCCGATTCGCACCTGGTACGAAGTGACCGCCGCCTGCGGCAGCGCGAGTGGTCCAATCGTCTCGACTGTTGCTGCCAGGGTCACCTCTGGCAACGCATCGAGCGTCAGCGTCACCGGTTGACCGACGCTGACCCGCGTAATGTCGATCTCGTCCACCGTCACATCGACATAAAAACGCTCGAGATTGGCGAGCACAATCGCAGGACGTCCCGGCGATGGCGCTTCCCCTACTTTCAGGTTGACCTCGGCAACAACTCCGCTGAACGGCGCTTTGAGCACCGCTTCGTCAAGGGTCAGTCGCGCCAGATCGCGCGCGGCGCGCGCGCCATCGACCTGTGCGCGGGCAGCTGCCAGGTCGGCCGGGCGCGGATCGGCGCGCAATCGTTCCAGGTTTGCCTTTGCTGCCTCGAAGGCGGCGCGCGCTGCTTCAAGCTGACCCCCACGCTGATCGCCGCGCATTCGGTCGAGCGCAGCGCGGGCGCTGGCAACCTGCGCGCGCGCCGCTGCGAGCACGTCTGGTTCAGGGGTGGCGAAAAGGAGATCACGGTTCGCGCGCGCGACGTCCAGTTGACCTTCGGCGAGTTCGACTCCGTTCGCCTCTGCCAGACGCGCGTTGTCATAATTCACCTGCGCCTGAGCAACAGCGTTTTCAGCGCTGCGCAGCGCCGCTTCCGCCTGAACGAAGGCGTCGTAGTACTGCTGGCGTTGCGAGTCGTTCAGAATGTTCGGGCGGGTCTGTCCCGGTCGGTTTGGATCGGCTACGGTGCGCACAATCGGGTCGGCGCCGGTTTCGCGCACATACTCCCAGTTCTGTTTCGCCGTTGAGTAGCGCGATTGTGCCTGGGTCAACTGGTTGACCGCTTGCTCCAGTTGAATCTGTGCGTTGGTTTTCGCAGCGGAGAGTTGGGCGCGCTGACGTTCCAGATTCAGTTCGGCCTCGCGGATGCGCGCTTCTGCGGTCTGAACGTCCGATTCGCGCGGACCGTTGAGCAACTGATTGAGGCGCGCTTCCGCCTGCCGCAGTTGTTCCTCGGCAGCGCGCATATCCGCAGTTGTGACGCTCCCTTCCACCTGCCGCAACTGGCCCGCAGCCTGTGCGAGTTGCGCTTCGGCGGCAGCAATCTCAGCCGATGAAGGACCGGCGAGCAGGCGGTCGAGGTTCGCCTGCACCTGCGCCAGTTGCGCCTCCGCCTGTGTCAGACGCAGTTCCAGTTCGCGCGTATCGAGTCGCGCCAGTGGTTGCCCCTTTTCCACCACATCGCCGGGGCGCACCAGCACCTCAGCGACTCGCCCGGTCACCGCAAAACTGAGATTGACCGTCTGAACCGGAGCGATCTGTCCCGTCGCGTTGACTGTCGCAATCAGCGTGTCAACCCGCGGATTGACCAACGCATAACTGCGCGCCGGCGCCGGTTGCCCGCCGCGAAAGAGAAAGATGCCCGCAGCGCACGCTGCCACGATGAGCACAAGTCCGATTGCGGTGACGATTGCGCGCCGACCGGGCCAGCGACGCGCAGGAGTGGTAGTCATGCTGTTCCTCATTCGGGAGTATCAAAGACCATCGCTGTGTTGGCCACAAGCGTCGCAAGATCGGCAACAAGCGCAGGGGCGGCATTGGGGATAGCGGAGCGCGCATACTTCAGCCCAAGCGCTGTTGCTCGTTCCGCCATACGAACGTCGAGTTCATAGCAAACCTCGACGTTATCGTACACAGTATTGATCGGAACCGCCAGCACATGCCCGAAGCCAGCGCAGGCGATCTCCTCAAGCGCCGTCAGCGTATCAGGACCCAGCCATTGCCCCGGTCCCTCGGCGCCGTAGTACGCCAGATACCCGGCAGCGCAGCCAAGCGTGGCGACCAATCGCTGCATCATCCGGCGCAACCGCCACTGATAGTCTGTTTCGGGCTTGCGCGCGCTTTCGGCAACACTGTGCGCAATGGCGAGCAATGCCACATTGCGGCGATCATGTCCCGTGAGGTGTTCCAGCGCAATGACGGCATTTGTCGTTAACGCCGACACATACCCCGGCAGGTCGGACCAGTCGGGGATCAGGTGCATCCGCACTGCTCGTTCCAGGTTCTCCTGAGCGCGGTCGAGCGTCTCCTGGTAACTGCGCAGACTCATCTGCGAAGCGACCGGACTGAGCGGCAACGCCACGACGTGATTCAACCCTGCCCGAACGAGATGGACAAGCGCATCTGCGACCGTCGGATGCCAGTGTCGGGCGCCAAGAACCACCTGAAAGCGTGAACCATAGCGCTGTGCCAGTTCATCGGCGAGCGCCGTCGCCAATCGTCTGGCGGCGGAGTCACCGCTTGTGCCGCTCCACACGCGCTGGCAGCGCTCGATCATATATGCGACATCGTCTGACGACGGCGGATACCCATGATAATGCGCTGTCAGATACGGAACCACGTCGGCAAGCGTTGTCGGCTCACCGTACTCCATGACCAGCACGCCGGTTTGCTCTGGTTCTTTGAGCGTCATGGTCAACCTCATCGCTCCGACCCGGTATTATAACAGGTCTGGGGCTCTTGATCGCGTTACGCTCCCATGGTCTCGCCGGATGTCGGCGCTTCCGGTCGGTCGGCGCCATTCATAGTCCCAAGACCGTCGAGGTCGGGCGAGACCGGTGCAGCGGGTGCAGACAACGCGGCTGGCAATGCGCCGTAGCATAGCCACGGCGCTGCTTTGATCGCTCTACTGTGCTCACTCGACCGTTACGCTTTTTGCCAGATTGCGTGGTTGATCCACGTCGCACCCACGATGCACCGCCATATGATAGGCGATCAGTTGCATCGGGATGCTGGTGAGCACTGGTGTCAGCAGCGGCAGCGTGGGCGGAACCTCGATGACGTAGTCCGCCTTTGATGCCATCAGCGTATCACCTTCGGCCGCAATCGCAATCACGTGCCCGCCGCGCGCGCGCACCTGCTCGATGTTCGAGATCATCTTTTCATAGACGCTGTCGCGTATGGCGATGCACACGACCGGCAGATCACGATCAATCAGGGCGATCGGACCGTGCTTCATTTCGCCTGCCGGGTACCCTTCGGCGTGGATGTAACTGATTTCTTTCAGTTTCAGCGCGCCTTCCAGCGCGATGGGGTAGTTGACCTGTCTGCCCAGGTAGAGCGCGTCGCGTGCGCCGTGGTACCGTTCCGCCAGTTCTTCGTAGATGCTCTGACGCTCCAGAATGCGCTCAACCTTGCCGGGTAGTTCGATCAGCGCCTGAATGTAGCGGCGTACTTCGTCGGCGGAGAGCACGCCACGCACTGCGCCCAACCGCAACGCCAGCATGTACGATGCCACCAGCATGGTGGTGAACGCTTTGGTCGAGGCGACGCCGATCTCAGGACCGGCATGTAGATAGATCGCCCCGCCGTCCGCCAGCCGCGCCGCCTGGCTCCCAACAGCGTTGACGATGGCGATGCTCTTCGCATTTTGCCGTCGCGCCTCTTCCATCGCTGCCAGTGTATCGACTGTCTCGCCACTCTGTGTGATTGCCAGCACTGCGGCGCGCTCACCGATCAGCGGATCGCGGTAGCGGAACTCTGAGCCATAATCGACCTCGACGCGCAATCGTGCCAGCGCTTCGATAGCGAACTTCGCCACCAGCGCCGCGTGCCACGCTGTCCCACAGCCGATGGCATAGATACGCTCCAGTTGCCGCAACTCCTGATGACGAAAAGTCAATTCATCAAGCAACACCGCCCCATGGTCGAGATCGATCCGTCCGCGCAACACATCGGTCAGCGCGCGCGGCTGCTCGAAGATTTCCTTCTGCATGAAATGCTTGTAGTCGCCTTTGGCGGCAGAAACCGGGTCCCATGGGATGCTCATAGGATCGCGGGTAACCGGCGTTCCATCGAGCCGCGAGATCGTTGCGCCGCCAGCATCGAGCACCGCAATCTCGCGGTCGTCGAGAAAGACGACGCGCCGGGTGTAATCGAGGATCGCCGGCACATCGGAAGCGACAAACATTTCGTCATCGCCCAGTCCGACGACAATCCCGCCCGCATGCCCAAGGCGCGCGGCAACGATCCGCCCCGGTTCACGGCGCGTCATCGCCACGACGGCGTTGCCGCCGCGCAATTCGGCGAGCGTGCGGCGCATCGCCTGTTCGAGCGACCCGGTTTCATCGTAGTATTCCCCCAGCAACCGTGCAATGACTTCGGTATCGGTCTGTGAAACGAACTGATGCCCGTGGGCGATCAGTCGTTCCTTCAGTTCGAGATAGTTCTCGACAATCCCATTCTGAATGACCACGATCTCTCCTGATGCATCACGGTGCGGATGGGCGTTCTCCTCAGTAACGCCGCCGTGCGTCGCCCAACGGGTGTGCCCGATGCCGCAGCGCCCGTTGACCGGATATTCGCGCAACTGCGCCGCAAGGTTTGCCAGTTTGCCGACGCTGCGCCGCAATTGCAGATGCTGACCATCATCGATTGCAACGCCAGCCGAGTCGTAGCCGCGGTATTCGAGCCGTCCCAGACCGTGCAGCAGCACCTCGCTGGCGTCGCGCGGTCCGATATATCCAACGATGCCACACATGAGCAGTTCCTTTCGTGCCATGCGGATTCCTGGCGTCTCGACGTGTGTTTGTTCTCACCCTCTGATCCTCTCAGGGGACATGTTTCAGCGGTGAGAAACGTGTGCTGCATCCCGATGCCTGTGCGTTCCTCACGCCGACTCTCTCCGGTACTGCTGGAAAAATCTTACGCTGAGCGAAGTGGAGAGTTTGGGCAGTCTGATGCTCGAAACAGGCAAGCGGGAGGGTTGCCGCAATCGATCCCCCCTGTGCCGCAGGCTTCGAGTATGCCGGACACTCCTGGTATGATGCTGATGGAAACAACACCCGACTGCGCGGGGCGGGCGCAGCGCCATGGCGTTGTATTGGAAGGCGCTCGCTACGCTCCATTTGTGTCACCCGTCGCCGGATGGTTTTGCTGGAGCGCTTACAGGCGGCGGCGCGCCTGGGAGGCATCCGCTGATCTCTCGATGTTCCGCCGATAGTATCGGCGTTAGCCCTGTCGCGCGACAGGGAACCTCCGCCTCGTCAACTGCGGGTTGTGCGTCCCGCAGTCCATGCGCTGCTCACGAACCTTTGTGCGACCTCATCACCTCCTGAAGCCCCTGAACGTTCTTTCTGCTCCTCAGCATACATCAGAAGACGCTGTCGGTCAAGATAAGACCAAATGACAATTCTTTCAAGCGTCATTGCGACGTTGATAGAATACCACACCTGTGCGCTGGATTTCTTCTCGAACCTCTGGATCGCCGATCAGACTGAAGAGCGATAGATCAAACGTATACGGCAGCAGCAAATCATCGAGTTCATCCATGATTTTTTCCAAAACAGCAAGATTCAGATCATCGCCGCCGATCAGAGTTAGATCAATATCGGATCCGATCTTGCAGTTTCCACGCGCGCGAGAGCCGTAGAGCACGGCTTTTTGCACCTGTGGATAATGGGCGAGAATTCGGCAAGCCTGTTCTATGGTTGAGTCGTTCAAACCGTATTTCATGGCATCTCAGCGAGCAATTGTTCCATCTTGTCGGATAATGTCACAAATTGAGGGAAATAGTGTTGTATAACTGATCTGGTTATCAATACCGCTGTTTCTTCGTTATACGTGTGCGATGTTAGATTGCGATCACGAATCATATCCATCCACAGATCGCCCTGATCCAGCAACCCGCGCTTGAATGCTTCGCGAGTCGTATCTTTGGAGCCGTACAGCGGCGCCACGCCGTGCAGTTCCAGGAAATCCTTGAGTACATTCCACGCCAGTTCGTGGGTGAACTTGAATGCCTGGATCAGCCCTTGCTCTTCGAGCCTGGAAAGAGGACGTTCGGCGGCGAGATTCACTGCTTCGTGCAGCCGCGATAAGGCTTTTCTGAAACTACTCAGCCGCTGCCGCAGACGTGCATCTGGCGCACTCATAACCAATACCTTGAACGGGACGCGAGACAACCCCTCGTATGACCTGCACTGCTGGCATAGTACCATACCAGACTGTTCGTTTCAACGCGCACGCATCTGCCGGGTACAGGGGTGCAGGTATGACTTAACAGACAACACTCTATCGCTGCGGGCCGGCGCCCTTGCCGGGCCCATGAAAGCCCCGAAAGGGCTTGCCTGACCTGAGCAAGGGCTTCAGCCCAAAGCGTCAGAATGCCGCATGACCATTCGTGTTGAGACCCATTCGCACGGGTCGATGGCGTTCACTCACCGGCAGATTCGTGAGAAGTCTGTTGTGTCCGTGTTCCCCTTATGGCGCCGACTCTGCACACATGCTCCAGGTATGGTACGATACTCCATAGAGAGAACCGCGTAACACATCATTGGCTAAACGCAGGGAGCGAACGCATGTCCGGCAGGCTTGCCCGCCGTGTGGCAGGGTTTGGCACGACGATCTTCACCGAGATGAGCGCGCTGGCGCTGGAGCGCGGCGCGATCAATCTGGGGCAGGGATTCCCCGATTTTCCGGGTCCGTCATTTGTGAAGGAAGCGGCAACCGCAGCCATTGGCGCCGACATCAACCAGTATGCGCCGATGCCCGGTCTGCCCCGCCTGCGGCAGGCGGTTGCCGCGCAGTGGGAATGCGACTATGGCCGCGCAGTGGACTGGCAGCGCGAAGTGACGATCACCAGCGGCGCGACGGAGGCGCTCTGCGATGCGATGCTGGCGCTCCTTGATCCGGGGGATGGAGTCGTCATCTTTGAGCCGGCGTATGACGCTTATGTGCCCGATATTACGCTGGCAGGCGGCACGCCGCTGCCGGTGCGCCTGTATCCGCCCGTCGCCGATCATACGGCGTGGTGGTTCGATCCGGTGGAACTGCACGCCGCCTTCGCGCGCAAACCGACGCTCATCATTCTCAACACGCCGCACAACCCGACCGGCAAAGTCTTTACCCGCACCGAATTGGAACTCATCGCCCATCTTTGTCAGGAGTACAACACGATCGCCATTACCGACGAAGTGTACGACCGGTTGGTGTTCGACGGCGCGGCGCATATTCCGCTGGCGACGCTCCCCGGCATGTGGGAGCGCACCTTGACGCTCAACAGCGCTGGAAAGACCTTTAGCGTCACCGGCTGGAAGATCGGCTACGCGGTCGGACCGGCGCATCTGAACCATGCACTGCGTCAGGCGCATCAGTGGGTGACGTTCGCCACAGCATCGCCGTTGCAGGAAGCCATCGCCACAGCGCTGGAACAGGCGTCGGTCAACGGCTACTACCGCGACTTGCTGCGCGACTACGGCGAACGCCGGGCGCGACTGGAACAGGCGCTCGAAACTGCCGGATTGCCGGTGCTGCCGGTGGAGGGCGCCTATTTCATTTCTGCCGACATCAGCGCTACTGGCTGGACCGACGACCGTGCCTTCTGTCGCTGGTTGACGACCGACATTGGCGTTGCGGCGATCCCGACGTCGGTGTTCTACAGCGATCCGGCGAGTGCGCCGTGTTTGGCGCGTTTCTGTTTCGCCAAGCGGCTGGAGACCATCGATGCCGCAGCAGAGCGCCTGGCGGCGCTGCGCACTCGTTGGTGATGATTCTGGTGTACCGGTGGTCTATGTGGACGTTGAAACAGTAAAACAATCATGAACGTCTAACTAACGACCAGGAGCACACACAGGAGGAGAGACGCTTATGCGCATTGTGCGCATTCTGATACTGACAACTGATGCAGGGAGCGGTCATCGCAGCGCTGCGCAGGCGGTCGAGGCAGCATTGTTGCACGTCTATCGTCACAACGTGCAGGTCACGATTGCCAATCCGTTGCACGAACCGTCCAGCCCATCATTGCTCCGTCACGCAGAAGCATTCTATCTTTCAACCATCCAGCATGCGCCGGAACGCTATGATCGGGCGCACACGCTGACCGATGCAGCCGCGTATGCTGCATTACTGCGCGGCGCAATGCGTCTGGCGATCGGCGATGCCTTGCACCGCCTGCTAGTGCGTCACGCGCCGGATGTCGTCATCAGTGTGTATCCACTCTTTACGGCGCTGGTTGCCGATGCCTATCGCGGCGCGCGCGGGCGCCCCGGGCTGATGACGGTTGTCACCGATCTGGGGCATGTTCATCACACCTGGTTTTCACCGGTCGATGATCTGTGTATCGTTCCAAACGCACAGGTGCGCACTCGCGCACTGAGTTGCGGGCTGAACCCGCGGCAGGTGCAGATTGTCGGCATCCCGGTGCATCCGCGGTTTGCTGCGCAGCGCGCCGATCCCGCCACGGTGCGGCGTGATCTGGGGTGGCGCACCGATCTGGTAACCGTGCTGATCTCCGGCGGGGGCGCGGGGGTTGGTCCGCTGGCGGAACTGGCGATCGCCGCCGATGAAGCATGTCAGAACCTTCAAATCGCAGTGATCGCCGGTCGCAATAGCGATCTTGCGGCGCGACTGCGGGCGCGCGAGTGGAAGAATCCAGTACACATCTACGGTTTTGTCCCGCTGGCGGATATGATGTATGCGGCCGACATCATTGCCACCAAGGCCGGCGGGCTAAGCGTCAGCGAAGCGCTGGCGGTCGGGCGTCCGCTCCTGATCTATGGCTCAGCGCCAGGGCAGGAGGCGGGCAACCTGGAGTATGTGATGCGGCGCGGCGCGGCGCAGTACACACCGGATGCCGCGCAATTCGTCGCTGCGTTGCAGCGCTGGATTGCCTGGCCCGCAGCGCGTCAGGCAGCAGCGGACGCTGCTCGATCTGCCGGGCGCCCGCAGGCGGCATTCGAGATCGCCAGCATGGTGTGGGACCTTGCCATGTCGCGTGCTGCGGCGCCACGTCTGGCGCCGCGCCTGTCGCTGAGCGAATGGTTGAGTTCGTGGCGGTAGACGCTGAATAGACATCAGGGGGAGATGGCAAGCGCCATCTTCCCCCCTGGTATCGCAGTGTTGAGTCGTTGCAGAGCAACGGCTCAACACCGCCTCTCATGAAGCCCCTTTTAGAAGTCCATCCCGCCGCCCGGAGTCGGCGCTGCCGGTTTCTCCTCTGGAATATCGGCAATCAGCGCCTCGGTCGTCAGCAACAGACCGGCAATCGACACGGCGTTCTGCACTGCCGAGCGGGTCACCTTCACCGGGTCGATGATACCCATCTCGATCATATTGCCGAATTCGCCGGTCAATACATTGTAGCCGATATTCTTATCATTCTTCTCCTTCTGGAGGCGGCGCACCGTATCGATAATCACCGCGCCGTCCTCACCGGCATTGCGTGCCAGCTGACGCATCGGCTCCTCGAGTGCGCGGCGCAGGATCTGCACGCCGTACTTCTCGTCCTCATACGTCACCTGCACCCGATCAAGCGCCGGAATTGCGGTGAGCAACGCCACGCCGCCGCCGGGTACAATGCCTTCTTCGACTGCCGAACGCGCCGTTGAGAGCGCGTCCTCGACGCGATGCTTCTTCTCCTTCAGCTCCGGCTCAGTCGCCGCGCCAACCTTGAGCACGGCCACGCCACCCGCCAGCTTCGCCAGCCGCTCCTGCAACTTCTCACGGTCGAAGTCGCTGGTCGTCGTCTCGATCTGCGCACGGATCTGCTCGATGCGCGCGCGAATGGCGCGCTCATCGCCGCGCCCTTCGATAAACGTCGTGTTATCCTTGTCCGACACGACGCGGCGCGCGCGGCCAAGGTCCTCGATTGTGGCGCTGTCGAGTTTGCGGCCAATCTCTTCGCTGATGAGCGTACCGCCGGTCAGAATGGCGATGTCCTGAAGCATCGCCTTGCGCCGATCGCCGAAACCAGGCGCCTTGACCGCCAGCGCGTTGATCGTGCCGCGCAGTTTGTTGACCACCAGCGTCGCCAGCGCCTCACCATCAACATCCTCGGCGACAATGACCAGGTTCTTGGTGACCTGCAATGCCTTCTCGAGCACCGGCAGGATGTCCTGGATGCTGCTGATCTTCTTGTCGGTGATCAGGATGTAGGGGTCTTCGAGTTCGGCTTCCATTCGCTCCGGGTTGGTGACGAAGTAGGGCGAAATGTAGCCGCGGTCGATCTGCATGCCTTCGGTGTATTCCTTCTCGAAAGCAATGCCCTTGCTCTCCTCGACGGTGATCACGCCGTCCTTGCCGACTTTCTCCATCACCTCGGCGATCAGATCGCCGATCTCGCTATCGGCGGCAGAAATAGCCGCAACGTGTGCAATGTCGGCGCGGTCGCGCACCGGAATGGCGACGCTCTTCAACTCCGCAACCACCGCCTCGACCGCCTTGTCGAGTCCGCGCTTGATCAGCATGGGGTTGGCGCCGGCGGCGACCATCTTCAAGCCTTCATTGACAATCGACTGCGCCAGAACCGTCGCCGTCGTCGTACCGTCACCGACGACATCGTTCGTCTTGGTAGCGACTTCAACCAGCAGGCGCGCGCCCATATTCTCGAAGGGGTCCTTCAGTTCGATCTCTTTGGCGACGGTTACACCGTCGTGGGTCACGGTCGGCGCGCCAAACTTCTTGTCAATCGACACATTGCGCCCGCGCGGTCCGAGCGTCGTCTTGACGGCATCGGCGACAATATCGACGCCACGCTTGAGCGCGCGGCGCGCCTCTTCGTTGAAATACAACTGCTTTGGCATGGAATGTGATCCTCCTGATCAGACGGAATCTAGTCTGACGACTATGCGGCAAAAACAGTATTACTCCTGGATAATCCCCAGGATATCCTTCTCCGACAGAATAAGATACTCGACGTCGTCGATCTTGAATTCGGTGCCGCTGTACTTGGCGAAAATGACGCGATCACCGGCTTTGACGTTCATCGGGATGCGCTTGCCGTTGTCATCGATGCGTCCCTCGCCGACCGCCAGAACCGTGCCTTCCATTGGTCGCTCTTTGCTTGCCGTGTCCGGCAGGTAGATGCCGCCCTTGGTCTTCTCCTCACGCTCGACCGGCTTGACCACCACGCGATCGGCGAGTGGCCGGATGCGGAAATCCGTGCCCATATCTGTGTAACCTCCTTCGATACAGTGTGCAGAGACTTGAAGCGGTTAGCACTCTTGACCAAAGAGTGCTAACCGCTCTCTATACTAACGAAATCGGCTGTTTTTGTCAAGCCCTATTTTAGCACTCGCCAGATGAGAGTGCCAGTAGACATAACGGCGCTCTGAACGCACTGCGTTATCCGGCGCTATGCAGAAAGACCCACTCATGCTACAATCATAGCCAACCACCGTTGTGGACACAGGCGATGATGCGGGATGTCACTGCAAAGGAGGCTGCGGATGCGTCTCGAACGAAATCTGGGAATGGACCTGGTACGCTGCACCGAAGCGGCGGCGTTACGCGCCGCCCGCCTCATGGGTCGTGGTGACAAACATGCCGCCGATCAGGCGGCCGTTGATGCGATGCGTTTTGCGCTCGACGCGGTGCCGATGGATGGTGTGGTGGTCATTGGCGAAGGAGAAAAGGACGAAGCGCCGATGCTGTATATTGGCGAGAAGGTCGGCTCCGGCGAACCGCCGGAAGTTGATGTGGCCGTCGATCCGGTCGAAGGCACAACGCTGCTCGCCGAAGGTATGCCAGGCGCGATTGCCGTAGTTGCGCTTGCAGAGCGTGGTTCACTCTATCACTGGACGGGCATCGCCTACATGGACAAACTGGCGGTCGGACCGCAGGCGCGTGGCGCGATTGACATCAACGCGCCGGTTGATGAGAACATCCGCAATGTCGCGCGGGCGCTCAAGAAAGAAGTCGAGGATATTACGGTGGTGGTGCTTGATCGACCGCGCCACAAGGAACTCATCCGTCAGATCCGCGAGACAGGAGCGCGCATCAAACTCATTCTCCATGGCGATGTCTCCGCAGGAATCATGACGGCTATCGAAGACCCGCCGGCGGATATGCTGATGGGGATCGGCGGCGCTCCCGAAGCCGTTATCACGGCATGTGCGATGAAATGCGTCGGCGGCGAGATTCAGTGCAAACTCTGGCCCCGAAACGACGACGAACGCGCCCTGGCAGCCGCTAATGGCATCGATCTCGAGCGCGTCTATCGCACGTCCGATCTGGTGCGCGGCGAGAATGTCTTCTTTGCCGCCACCGGCATCACCGACGGCGAGTTCCTGCGCGGGGTGCGCTATTTCAGCGGCGGCGCCCGCACCTACTCGGTTGTGATGCGTTCTATTTCGGGCACGGTGCGCTATATCGAGTCGCGCCACGACTGGACGAAACTGATGCGCATTTCCGGTGTTGATTATGTCCATGCCCGCTAGGGCAAACGTTCAACCCTTTACAGCACGCCAACATTCGAGTGATCTCCCAGCACCAGGCGGTACGCCTTGGGTTTCCGCGGTGAACGTGTGACCTCGACGTGCCGCCCGATCAAACTGTCTTCCAGGCGGTGGGGCAGGTCGCGGATGGTGCAGTGCTCCAGCACTATTGAATGCTCGATCTCGGCGCTTTCGATGACGCAGTGGTGATAAATCGAGGTGAATGGACCAATATAGGCATTGATAATGCGTGTCTGTTCACCAATGATCGCCGGTCCACGGATGGTGCTGTTGATGATTTCCGCCCCTCGCTCGACAATGACCTTGCCGATCAGGTGCGAGTCGCGGTCTACAAATCCTTCGACCGATGCCGGCATTTCCTCCAGGATCAGGCGATTTGCTTCCAGCATGTCGTCTTTCTTGCCGGTGTCGATCCACCAACCGTGGTGAATGTAGGGGAAGACGCGTCGCCCATGCTCCACCAGCCACTGGATCGCGTCGGTGATTTCCAGTTCGCCGCGCCACGACGGGCGAATCGCTTCTACCGCTTCCCAGATGCTTGCGTCGAACATATAAATGCCAACCAGCGCCAGGTCGGATGGAGGTTGACGCGGTTTTTCGATCAACCGCACGATCTGTCCGCGTTCGTCGAGAACAGCGACGCCATACTGCTCAGGGGTAGCGACCTGCTTGAGGACGATCTGTGCATTGAAGTCGCTCGTGCCAAACTGCTGGAGCAGGGGCGCAATCCCGCCCTGAATGCAGTTATCGCCCAGGAACATGACAAATCGGTCATCCCCCAGAAAGTCGCGTGAAATCTTGACGGCGTGCGCCAGCCCCAGCGGCTCGTCCTGTTCGATGTAGGTGATCCGCACGCCCCAGCGACCGCCATCGCCGACGGCGGCGCGCACTTCGGGTCCGGTGCTGCCGATTACGATGCCGATGTCTTCGACGCCGGCATCACGGATCGTCTCGATGACGCGGAAGAGCACCGGTTTGTTGGCGACCGGCACCAGTTGCTTGGCGCTAGTATAGGTGATGGGGCGCAGGCGAGTTCCTTTGCCGCCGCTGAGAACCAGTCCTTTCATACACCTTTCCTCATGTTTGGTGGGTTACACATCTGCGTGTGCTGCGATGGTACAGGCGCCGGATGATCAACGGATGACACTGCTGCGATCACTCATCAACACACAGACGCCCGTGCACCTGGCACGGGCGTTGGCGACGACCATGGCAACGGCGTCTACCGGCGCACCCGGATAGCCCCGTAGTAGCGCGATGTCCAGTACGACCCCCAGATGCTCGACACCTGCACACCGTAGCGTGGCGTCATGGCATGCACCATGCGCCCGCCGCCGATGTAGAGAGCCACATGACTGATGCCGCGCCGCCCGCCGGTATTGCGGAAGAAGACCAGATCGCCGGGCGCCAGATTTTCCATCGGACCGACCGACGCTCCATACGCAGTATTGAACTGCGAAGCGGCGCTGCGCGGCAGATTGACGCCAAACTGTCGATAGACATAACTGGTGAACCCGCTACAGTCAAAGCCGGTCGCCGGGCTTGAGCCGCCCCAGCGATAGCGCGCCCCGACGAACTGTACGGCAAAACTGGCGATATCACCGCTGGCCGGAATATTCGCCAAACCGGCGCTCGCGCCGGGGCGACCGCCGCTCACCGGCAGCGCCGGGAAGTCGCGGCTGACCGGCACCCGCCGCAACACGTGCGCTGTGGTGCTGATCAGATCGCGAAACACCCAGGCCTTTGTGCCGTCGGGCAGCCGCACCCGCAGCCAATCCTTATGCTTGCCGATCAGATCGACCTGCACCCCCGCATCGATCCGACCGATCCGGTCGTAGCGCGAGTCGGGACCCTTGCGCAGGTTGACGCTATTTTCTGCAATAACACCCACCAGCGCCGGGTTCGGATCGGGAATGGTTTCGGCGACCAGCAATCGCTTGACGACCGAGGGATCAACATTCAGGAACTCCGCCTTCACCCACCCATCGAGTCCGCCAGGAGCGCCGATGTGGAACCAGTCCTGATAGATTTCGTACAATTCGACCTGCGTATGCTGTTGCAGGGTCGTCATCGACACATAATTCGTTCCGGGACCATCGCGCAACTGAAGACCGCTTTCGCGCACGGTTGCGATCTTGGGCGGCGGCGGCGGCGGGATGGCGCTCTCCTGCACTTCAAACAGTGTGTAGGACGCTGCCTCTGAGATAGCAAGCACCTCACCGGAAATCCAGTAGATCGGGCCATCAACCCGTTCACGGACCTGAAACCAGTCGCCATAGCGACCGATGACCTGCACCGGCGTCTCGCCGGAAATGCGCCCGACCGCATCATACTCCGTGCCGGGACCGTTCCGCAGAAAGGCGCGCTCGACCGCGACCGTCGCCGGGACGACGATCGGCGCCAGCGCTTCGCTTCGTGAAATAAGCGAAAGCGGCACCGGCAGGTCGGCGGTTTCTTCCAGCGGCGCATCGCCCACCGTGGCATCGAGGTCGATCGGCGTCAGCGGCACGGTGAACTCGCTCCCCTCCGCCGGAGCAGCCGGGGCCGGAGCGACTGGCGTCAACACCCCCGGACGCAACTGCGACAGCAGCATTGCGACGGGGAGAAGCAGCGCAACCAGCGCATGGAGAACAACGCGAGCCGGAAGACGGGCGAGAAGAGCAGAGGGGGAACTGAACCGGGCGGACCGAACCGTTTGCCATTGAGTTGCGAGTGCACGGGTGAGTGATGTTTGTTGTCTCCTCCGAGCGAGCGCGCGGCGCTGAAGCGACTCGAGGCTGTACGGGTCCGATGCCATACCTCGATGACTTTGCTCAATCATGGAGCATCTCCTGGCGGTATACCCTGCACCACGCACAGCACAGCAGCCGACTCCACAGAGCCGAGCCACAGTACCGTGGTGCAGAGCATATCGTTAGCGGATGACACGATGGGGCGAGTGTACCACAAGGTGTTAAAAATTGCAAACGAATGGTGCGCCATGCGGTACTACAATGGTATAGCAACATCGAGCGTCGGGCAGGCGCATACCTGCCGTCTACCGAATATAAACCAGAATGCGGATTACGTCAAGTTTTTATTCGGCAACGATCCGTCGCAGGACATCGGGAGTATCGGTAATGATGCCATCGACGCCCACCCTCAGGAAGCGCCGCATCTCATCGGGGTCATTGACCGTCCAGACATGGACACGATACCCGGCGCGGCGCACGATCGGCAGAACGTGGTCGAGCAACGGTATCTGACAGGCGGGATGCCAGGCGACTGCGCCAATCCGCTTGAGTTCCAGGAAGGGCCAGCTTTCGCGCAGACGCACATCGGGGCGAAATGTCGGGATACCCATCAGGAGGGCGCGCGGCAGATCGGGATCGATTGCCGCGATCTCTGCCAGCGCTTCGTCCCAGAACGAAGATATCAGTGTTTGATCGATCACCTGTTCATTGCGCAACAGGCGCACCACATCGGCGCCGATACCGCGCGCCTTCAATTCGACGTTCAGCTGCATCCCGCGTTCGCGAGCAAAGACGCATACCTCTGCAAGGGTCGCCACTCGCTCGCCGCCTATGTCGATCTGTTGCAGATCGGCGAGGGTGCAATGCGTCACGGGTCGTCCTTTCGTCTCCCATCGCGCGGTGGTATCATCGTGAAACACGACCAGTCCGCCATCGGCGGTGCGTTGGACATCGAGTTCACACATATCGGCGCCCTGCCGGGCGGCGAGTTCGAAGGCGCGCATGGTATTTTCCGGCGCATACGCCGATGCGCCGCGATGTGCGATCACCAGGGTCATGGCACGTCTCCTCCTGACAACAAAATCCCCGCCCCGAGCGGGGCGGGGAGCAGCGGTAGCGACCAGGGTTCAGCTCAATGCGCCGACGAGATGCTCTTCGATGGACATGGCGCCCGGTTCACGGGCAACGGCCGGCAACATCGGCGCCAGGATACGCTGCAATGCCATCACGTGTGCGCAGGTATGCCACACACGGAAGGTCGAACAATCACACAACCACCCGCTTGCATTCAGCGTCAGAACATGGTCATTGTTATTGCCACGGAAGCGCGCCCGCAGCGCCTGAATCTCAATTCGGTCCAGTTCGTGCGCATAACGACGCGACTTCTCGATCATGCTGATCAGTTCGGAATGGATAATAACCGGTCCCGGCTCACGCGCATCCGCCGACAGCATCGGCGCCAGCACCTTCTGTAACGTCATGACGTGGGCGCACACGCCGCGCAGGTGGAACACTTCGCAGTCGCACGTCCAACGACCATCGACGAGCCGCACACGGTGATCATTATTGCCGCCGTGAAAACGAACCGTGATCTCGTCGAGAGCGATGCGCTCCGGTTCCTCCGCGTAACGCCGGGCTTTTTCGATCTTCCCGATCAGATCCGAGTGCATATCCCGCCTCCTCGTCTAGTTCTTGCAGGCGCGCCGTGGATGCGTCGCCTGTCTTCCGCGCCTTTGGATAAAAACTGAAGCGGCACAGATTGATACACCTCTGTGCCGCTTCACGCTGTTCCGTATTCAGTTGGCGCTTCGCTTCGCATGGCCGTCAGTCCTCGTGGACGCTGCGCCATAATTCACAATCTTAATCGATTGTTAGCATTATAGAGGGTTCATCAGGGAGAGTCAAGCATCGCCATCCTGCGCCGAGAAACGACGATTTCGGCATTCGAACGCCATGAAGCGCCGGAATGCACCTGTGCCATCGTTGCCTCACCCGCACAGGTTGTTGAATCTCAACCAATTCCAGATGGTGGGGACGGAGGGACTCGAACCCTCACGGATTGCTCCACAAGTTCCTAAGACTTGCGCGTCTGCCGATTCCGCCACGTCCCCCTGGTCCATTGTAGCAATGATCGATGCAGGATGCAAACGAACAACGCATCGATGGCGTCGTCACAACTCGACGGCGAGTGCAACTCCCGCTGCCGCTCACCCGGTCATGATGCCTCCAGACGGCGTAAGGGCGGGATCAGACCTGCCCTTCCGCCCCGTCGTCCTCCGGGTCGCTTTCACGCTCCTGCTCACCCGCGAATAATCGCCAGAACCTCATCGCGGCGGCGTTCCATCTCTTCGCGGGTCGTGGCTTCCAGATTCAGGCGAATGAGCGGTTCGGTATTCGAGGCGCGCACATTCATGTGCCATGTTGGGTACGTCACCGAGATGCCGTCGATCCACTCAATAACCCCGTCAGCATAGGCGCTCGCCAGCGCTTCGAGGCGTTCCTTGGGGTTAGCGACCGTTGAATTGATCTCGCCGGAGATGAAATATTTTTCCTCCAGCGGCTTCAGCAGCGCCGAGAGCGACTGACCGCCGCTCGCCAGCATCTCCATCACAAAGAGCGATGGGATAATCCCCGAATCGGCGAAGTTGAAATCACGGAAATAATAGTGCCCGGAGACTTCACCGCCGAAGAGTGCGTTTTCATTTGCCATACGACGTTTGATGAAGGCATGCCCGACGCGCTCGATCAGCGGAATGCCGCCGGCTGCGCTGATCAGATCGCGCACTGCCCACGATGCGCGCACATCATAGACGATTTTGCTGCCTGGCGCGCGCTGGAGCAGGTATCGTCCGAGGAGCGCTGTCAGAAAATCGCCCGACACAAAGCGCCCTCGGTCGTCGATGACGAAGAAGCGGTCGCCGTCGCCATCGAAGGCAAACCCTGCATCCGCACCTTCCTCAACGACGCGCCGCTCGAGTTCAGCGCGGTTCTCCGCCATGAGCGGGTCGAGTCCATGGTTGGGCAGGTTGCCGTCCGGTTCCAGATACATGCCGATGAAATGAAGCGGCAGGCGCTCGTAAATGCGCTGAAGAATAGGTCCAACGGTCCCGTTGCCGGTGTCGGCGACGATGTTGAGACGACGGCGGTTCAGCGTTTCGATGTCGATCAAACCAAGGACGAACTCCACAAACTCGTCCGACAGATCGAGCGTGCGCATACTGCCGGTGCGCGTCGTTGGGGCATAGGCGTCGCTTTCGACAATCCGCCGTAAATCCTGGATGCCTTCGGCGCCGCTGAGCAGGTAGGGCATCTGACGCACCATCTTGAATCCGTTGTACTGCTTCGGGTTGTGCGACGCCGTGACCATCATCCCCGGCAAGCCGAGGCGAGTGCAGGCGAAATAGTACTGGTCGGTGCTCACCAGTCCAATATTCACCACATCAGCGCCCTGGTCCATAATGCCGCGTGTCACCGCGCTGAAGATGGCTGGTCCCGATAGCCGCATATCATGCCCAACGATGACCTCACGCGCTCCCAGGAACGTTACAAATGCGCGCCCGATGGCGTAGGCGCCCTCTTCGTTCAACTCCGTCGGATAGATGCCACGGATGTCGTATGCCTTAAAGATACCAGGCGTGATCTGCACACTCCCCCTCCTTATCTATTGCGGTTTCCGCGCGAACATATGTGCCTGATAACCTGCGCGTAACGAAACTTCTCTCCTGACGTAACCGGAACCAGGGGTCTGGTCATCCCTGACGCTCAAAATGGACGATGCAACACAAGGGCGCACCAGACGAAGCCTGCCCGCGCGACAGAAGGACATAGGGATTATACGAATTACCTGTGACCATCCGGCATGGTCACCCCGAGCAGCGCGAGGGGTCGTGCGCGACCCGCTTCGATTCCTCGCTGCGTTTACCCTGAGCGAAGCGAAGGGCTCGGAATGACACGCATGCGGCATCGTCAATCGTCATTGGGATTATACCAGCGATCCCGCCGATCCCGCGCATTGTTGCGGGTTGGGGGATCGGCGCGCTCAGGACGACAGTTGTGACCATCCGGCATGGTCACCCCGAGCCGCGCGAGGGGTCGTGCGCGACCCGCTCAGATTCCTCGCTGCGTTTACCCTGAGCGAAGCGAAGGGCTCGGAATGACACGCATGCGGCATCTTCAATCGTCATTGGTATTATATCAGCGATCCCGCCGATCCCGCGCATTGTTGCGGGTTGGGGGATCGGCGCGCTCAGGACGACAGGATGGTGTTCTGTTCACGCCGCGCTTCGATGACATCGGGAAGGCGGTTGAGTTTATCGAGGATAGAAGTCAGTTGCGCGATGCTTTGAATGCGGAGGGTGACAGCCAGCACCGCGCGACCGGGCCGACGGGTTGGCACCTGTTCGACTGCATCAATATTAATGCCAGCATCGGCTATGGCGCCAGACACATCGCGCCATAGCCCAACGCGATCCCAGGCTTCAATCCGCACCGGCACGGGGTACCACTGTTTCGGCGCGCCCGCGCCCCAGGTCACTTCCACAAGCCGCGCCCGGTCACGTTCATTCAGAATGGTTCGGCAATCAGCACGATGCACCGTCACCCCCTTCCCGCGCGTGACGAAGCCAACGATTGGCTCGCCAACCACTGGGTTGCAGCAACGCGCCAGGCGTGTCGGCACCTGCGTATTTTCAATGCCGCGCACGCGAATGATGCTGGTTTCGGCGGCGCGTTCAGCCGGCGGCGCCACCTGTGGAATGTCGGCCAGGTCATCGGCGCCGACCGGCGTCCGATGGCTGAGGATTTTCTGCGCCACCTGGCGCGCCGTAATGTCGCCGCTGCCGATCTGAGCAAACACATCATCAATCGATTTGAGACCGGTGATCGCAACGATTTCCTCAAACGGCACCGACAGACCAAGGCGTTTCAGTTCTTTTTCGAGCAGTTCACGTCCGGCAGCGATATTTTCCGTCCGGTCGAGGCGCTTGAAGTAACGGCGGATGTGATTGCGCGCGCCGCTGGTCTTGACGAAGTTGAGCCAGTCGCGACTCGGACCGCGCGGCGTCTTTGAGGTCATGATATGGACGATTTCGCCATTCCGCAATTGATAATCGAGCGGGACGATCCGATTGTTCACTTTTGCGCCGACACAACTATGCCCGACGTCGGAGTGGATGCGGTATGCGAAATCGACCGGCGTCGCCCCCACCGGAAGATCGATAATCTTCCCCTTGGGCGTGAACACATACACCTGTTCTTCGAGCACATCGGTTTTGAACGAATCGACGAACTCGTGCGCATCGGTCAGATCGCGTCGCCACTCAATCAAGCCGCGCAACCATGCCAGTTTGCTCTCGAACGACGCATCGATGCGCCCAAATCCTTCTTTGTAGCGCCAGTGTGCTGCAATACCACGTTCAGCGATTTCGTGCATCTCGTGCGTGCGAATCTGAATCTCACACGGCTGCCCTCCCGGTATCAGCACAGTGGTGTGAAGCGACTGATACATGCTTTCTTTTGGCATGGCGATGTAATCGTCGAACTCGCCGGGAACGGGAGGCCATGTCGCATGCACCAGACCGAGCACGCGATAACAGTCGGCAACTGTATCGACAATCACGCGCACGGCGAGCTGGTCGTAGATCTGGTCGAGGCTGACGCCTTTGCGCTCCATCTTGCGATAGATGGAGTAGATATGTTTGGGACGACCGGTAATATCCGCCTTAATCCCCTCTTTTTCGAGGACCTGGCGCAGGCGTTGGATCACGCGATGAATGAGGCGTTCGCGCGCATCGCGGCGCAGCGCCAGTTGCCGACTGATCTCCTGATACTTTGCGGGATTGAGCACGGCGAACGCGCGGTCTTCGAGTTCCCACTTGATCTGCCAGATGCCGAGGCGATGCGCTAAAGGCGCATAGATTTCGAGGGTTTCGCGCGCCATGCGCTTCTGCCGCTCTTCGGAGAGCGAACTGATGGTGCGCATGTTGTGGAGGCGGTCCGCCAGTTTGACCAGCACCACGCGCGGGTCGTCCGCCATGGCGATGAACATCTTGCGATAGGTGCCGACCTGCGCCTCCTCACGCGTGCGCGCCTCGAGCGCCGAAAGTTTCGTCACGCCATCGACGAGGTTCGCAATCTCCGCGCCGAACAGCGCTATCAGTTGTTCTTTTGTGACCAGCGTATCTTCGAGGACATCGTGGAGCAACGCAGCGGCGACCGAAGCGGCGTCGAGTTGCAAGTCGATCAGGATGTGGGCGACAGCAACCGGATGATCAATGTACGGCTCACCTGAGTCGCGTTGTTGTTTACTGTGCGCTTCACAGGCAATGGCATACGCATTGCGCACCAATTCCTCGCTGCGCGCTATCTGTTCCGCGCTGCTCTTCGCCTGGCGCTGATAGATCGTGAGCCGCGCGACGAGTTCATCGGCAACCGGGCTATGCGCAAACTCAGGATTGGGACGCAGCGCAGATTGCGGCGCGGCACTGGTACGGCGCGTTGAACGAACAGAGGAGTCGGTGGCGACATTGCCACTGCTCACCGCGAGTGTTGCTGGTGAGTCCATAGTGCTGCCCTGCGACGCGGCGGCAGAGGGCCGACGGGATAGTGTCAGTCAGAGTAGCACGAAGGAGAAGGGTTGTCAAGAAAAATTCGTGCTTTCAGTCAATAATATCCACCCGGGTTCCAATGTCCGTCCAGCGATACAGCCATTCCGCGTCATCGATATTCAGGTTGATACACCCGTGCGACATACGCACCCCTGTGCCCCAGGCGTCGTGCCAGTAGGTGCCGTGGAGCGCCACGCCGCCAACCACATACTGCACCCATGGAATATCGGGCACATACCACGACTCGCCGCCCGCCGAGCCGGTCATCGTTTGTATCGGCAGTTTGGAGTACACGGCGAATGTTCCAACCGGCGTATTGAAACCGTCGCGTCCGGTTGCAACCGGGGCGCGATAGACCGGCGCCTCCCCCTCGAATGCCGTCAGCATCTGCGTTGAGAGATTTACCTCAATGCGTCGCTCGAATAATGCAGATGACCAGACCGGCGCGCCGGGCATCGGACCGGTTGACTGCGGCGTGTGTCCCCGGCGTTGCATCGCCTGCCGTCCCAGATCGGTCAACTGGACTTCGTAGAGTCCGGCGAGCATAATCCCGTTTGCCCGTTCCATCTGGCGATAGAACGCCGGAAGTTTCTCTGGGTGGTACTCGAAGCGCGCGCGCTCGAAATACTGCGTGATGCGCACCTGTCCGTCAATCGGGCTGATTTCCTCGAACGGTTCGCTGATCGGGTAGCCAAAGATGCGCAACCCGCCGCGCTTCTGCCAGAACTTCAGAAACTTGCCGCCAAGCGTCTGACGTGTTTCGGGAAAGTAGATCCGCCCCTGCGTCGGCTGTCCATCGGGAAAATCGTACCCCTGGGTCAGTTCGTTGCCAAGGAGCGACAACATCACCTGGTAGTCAGTTCCCAGATGTTCGGGATGGTACTCAAAGCGGGCGCGCTCGAAATACTGGACGATCCGCCCATCTTCGACCATTTCGCCGCTGATCGGATACCCGAAAATCAGATCGCCGCCGTTCCTGCGCCAGAAGCTCAGGAATCCGGTGCGGTCGCTGATGTGAAAGCCGGAGGACGCGAAATACATGTTTTGCACGGCCGGCAGTGGAACCGCATCCTGCCCGCTCTGTTGCTGCATCTGTTCGATGCGTTGCGCGCGTTCGGCAGCGCGCGCGGCGGCGACGATCGCCTGCGCTTCGGATGGCGTCATTGGCGGCGCAAAATCGGCGACTGTGGGGCGCTGCCGCGCGCGCAGTTCGGCAGGCGCCACAAGCGCCAGCGTCGTCAGCGCCACGATGCCGATCATTGTGAGCGGTGCATACCAGGGGCGAGAAGTCATGGCGCGCCTCGATGTCATCAGCGCAGGACGTTGTATCACTCTCATTATACCTCTTTTGGGGTGTATCGGAGGTTACGATATGGTGAAAGACGCGCTATCGCTGTTTTGGGCGCCGCCAAAGGGTGCATGGCTGAGGGGCAGGAGCGGGATCGGGAGGCGGAAATCGCGCTTTTCTGACCTTGTCTTGCAAAAAGTAAACATATCTTGTTTACTTCAGAAACGTCTGATTTTCTGGAGAATGCCTGTGCAAACGACGGTAACGAAACGAGGTCAGACCGTCATTCCCGCTGCCATCCGCAAACGGTATCAGAATTCAAGAGGGTGATTATCTGGTCTGGATTGACGATGGCGAAAGCTACCAATGACGGTTGACGATGCCGCATGCGTGTCATTCCGAGCCCTTCGCTTCGCTCAGGGTAAACGCAGCGAGGAATCGAAGCGGGTCGCGCACGACCCCTCGCGCTGCTCGGGGTGACCATGCCGGATGGTCACGGGTAATTGGCAGCATCCGCGTGATTCCGGTCGCGCACGATCCGATCCGTCTTCTACGCGGGAGCGGACGGGGCGAACGCCTGGTGGAACGACTCCTGGCAGCGCGACAGGCGGATCGGTGCCGTGAGTGATCAACAGTATCTTCTGGATACCTTAGCGTTCTTCACCCTCATCGAGAATGAAGCAGGTGCGGCGCGTGTGGAAGAAGCCTTACGCACCTGCTCCGTGATGATCTTATGGGTGAGTTTGCTTGAAGTCGCATCTATGACGCAACAAGAGCAGAGCATTGCAGAAGCGGAGCGCCGCTATGCCTTCATAAGGGCGCTCCCCGTTACGCTGGCATGGCAGATCGAAGAGTCCACGCTGCTGACGGCTGCACGCTTGAAAGCCGCGTACCGCCTATCACTGGCAGACGCACTCATTGCCGCCTATGCGATACGGGCGAACGCACTCCTGCTTCATAAAGACCCCGAGTTCGAGACGTTGTCCGCTCAGGTTCGGCTGGAAGCGTCGCCTGACAGGGCGACATACGTTTGCATCACTTCCATCAATAATTATCAATCTGCGCACGCTGGAGCGTGCCCGAAAAATCGACGTAGATCGATTTCCACTCGCTGAAGACGTCGAGCACCTGAATGCCGCCTTCGCGGTGCCCATTGCCGGTGCCTTTGGTGCCGCCGAAGGGGAGATGGATTTCCGCGCCAATCGTTGGCGCATTCACGTACACGATGCCGGTGTACAGGTCGCGCATAGCGCGAAATGCGGCATTCACGTCGCGGGTGTAGATCGCAGACGACAATCCATACGGCACGTCGTTGGCGACATCAATCGCCTCTTCCAGGCTATCGACTGTGATGATCGACAGCACCGGACCGAAAATCTCTTCCTGGGCAATACGCATGTGACGCTGCACATCGGCAAAGATCGTCGGCTGATGGAAGAACCCATAGGCGTAATCGCCATCTCGCAGCGTCCGCCCGCCGACAACCAGCCGCGCCCCTTCGCTCGCACCAATTTCGACGTAGCGCTGCACCGTTTCGAGCTGGCTCTGGTTGATCGATGGTCCCATCTCGACGGTTTCATCAAGCCCGTTGCCGATCTTCAGTCGCTCAGCGCGATCCGCCAGGCGCTCGGTCAGTTCGCCCACAATGGCGCGGTGGGCGATCAGCCGCGAGGTGGCGGTGCAGCGCTGACCGGTCGTGCCGAAGGCGCCCCAGATCGCGCCATCGACGACCAGGTCGAGGTTGGCGTCGTCCATCACAATCATCGGGTTTTTGCCGCCCATCTCCAGCGAGACGTGTTTCATCCCCTCGGCCCCGACGCGCGCGACTTTGCTGCCGATCTCGGTCGAACCGGTAAAGGAAATGACTTGTACATCGGGATGGCGAATCAGCGGCTCGCCAACGCGACTTCCGCTGCCGGTGACGATGTTGATCACGCCGTCGGGAATGCCGGCGTCGAGCAGGCATTGGACCAGGTTGTACACCGACAGCGGCGTGTCGGAGGCGGGTTTGATGACCACCGTGTTGCCAACGATCAGTGCTGGCAGGATCTTCCAGGACGGAATCGCCATCGGGAAGTTCCATGGCGTGATCAGCCCGCAGACGCCGACCGGCTGGCGTACCGACATCTGGAACTTGTTTGGCATTTCGGAGGGGGTTGTCTGGCCATAGAGGCGCCGCCCTTCACCCGCCATAAAGAAGCACATGTCGATGGCTTCCTGCACATCACCGCGTGTTTCCTTGAGCACCTTGCCCATCTCGCGAGTCATGTCACGGGCGTACTGCTCTTTGCGCTCAACGAGCAGCTGCGCGGCTTTGAACAGGATTTCGCCACGCTTCGGCGCGGGAACCAGCCGCCAGTAACGGTATGCCCGCTTCGCCGCCTCGACCGCCGCCTGTACGTCGCGCTCATCACTGTCCTGGAAAATGCCGATAATCTCGCGCGTGTCCGCCGGGTTGCGGTTCTCGAACGTTCGTCCGCTTGCGGAGTCGACAAACTTGCCGCCGATCAGGTTCTGGTATACTGGAGGAGTTGACATATGCGTTCTCCTTCGAACTGCGAGCGCGGCGATGATGCGGAGCGACCGCGCTCGGTTGCCCTGCGGATGCTGCTGAACCGGTGCGATTATAGCACGGGTTGCCCGCCTGCGCAGGCCAGACCGGGTTCGAACGGGTTGTCAAGACTATCAACCCGCAGCATCGGGCAGGCGGTGCTGACGCGCCGCGTAATGACCGCAGTGCAGGGTGCAGCGAGACGCGCCGCTATGTGCTCCGCTGTTGTATGAGGTGAAGGAGGTGATTCCCAATGCGCAAAGATTTGCACGACATCAACCGACGCGCCTGGAATGAGGCGACGAAGGCGCACAATAGCCACAAAGCCGATCAGGCGCGATTTCTGCGCGACGGCGGTAGCACACTGTTCCCTGAAGAGTTGGAATTGTTGGGGGACGTGCGTGGGAAGCGTCTCTTGCATCTCCAGTGCAATGCAGGGCAGGATACGCTGAGCCTGGCGCAGATCGGCGCGCATGTCACCGGGGTTGACATCAGCGACGAAGCGATCGATTTTGCCCGTCGTCTGTCGCGCGAGTCCGGCATTCCGGCGACGTTCTACCGCGCCGATGTGTACGACTGGCTCGACGAAGCCGCCCAACGCGGCGAGTCGTTCGATATCGTTTTCAGTTCGTATGGTTTTCTGGTCTGGCTTTCGGACCTGCGCGCATGGGCGCGTGGGATCGCAGCGGTGCTCGCGCCTGCCGGACGCTTCGTGATGATCGAGTTTCACCCATTTCTGGCGATACTCGACGATCAGGGACACGCCGTTGCTCACAGTTACGGCGGCGGTCGGCTCTGGTCGCTCGATGAGGGAATCGGCGACTATGTGGCGTGGGCAGGTGCGGCGCTGACGCCATCCGGGTATCTGGAAGGGGTGCAGAACTTTCGCAACCCGCACCCATCGTATGAGTTCCTGTGGGGGGTGGGAGACCTGGTATCGGCGTTGCTGGACGCCGGTTTGCGCCTGGAGACGTTGCGCGAGTACCCGTATGCCAACGGCTTCCCCGCATTCGAGGGGACGGTGGCGCTGCCCGGCGGTCGTTTTGCGCCGCCGCCGGATCGCCCGGTCATCCCAATGATGCTGGGAGTGACCGCACGCAAGGATGGCGCTGACGACAACGAAAGGCGCTGATCGCTCTATCAGCGCGGATGTGACCATCCGAATCGCCAGGTTTACGGATCGGCGTTCAGCGCACTGCATCAAGCGCGCGTGTCAGTTTTTCGACCGCTTCGTCCACCTGCGCACGGGTGAGGATCAGAGGCGGCACAAGGCGCAACACATCGTCGCCGGCTGTGGCGATCAGCAGTCCTTCACCGTGCGCCGCCTCGCGCACCGCACCGGCGGGACCGCCGATAACGACGCCACGCATTAGACCGCGCCCGCGCACTTCCAGCACAATGCCGGGATGGGCAGCCTTCAGGTCGTTCAGCGCCTCGCCAAGGTAGTCGCCGACTTCGCGCACGTGCGCGAGGAAGGTTGGATTGGCAATTTTGTGGAACACGGTGCGCGCAACCGTTGTGACGAACGGACCGCCGCCGAACGTCGTGCCGTGATCGCCGACGTGGATCGTCTGCGCAACCTTCTGGCGCATAAGGATTGCACCAATCGGCAGACCGCCCCCGAGTGGTTTGGCAATCGTCATGATGTCAGGTGTAATGCCGTATGGTTCGTGCGCCCACAGGGCGCCGGTGCGTCCGATGCCGCACTGGATTTCGTCGAAGATCAGGAGCGCATCGACCGCATTGCACCGTTCGCGTAGTGTATGCAGAAACTCCGGCGTCGCCACGCTGAGACCGCCTTCGCCCTGCACCGGCTCGATGATGACACCGCACACATCGTCGGTAATAGCAGCGGCGGCAGCGGCGCTATCGTTGAAGGGAACGAAGCGCGCTCCTGGCATCACCGGTTCGAATGGTTGGCGATACTTCTCGCGTGCTGTGACCGCCACTGCACCCATCGTGCGCCCGTGGAATGAACCGGTGAATGCGACGATGGTTGTTTTGCTCTCGCCGTGGATGTCGCGCGCATAGCGGCGGCTGAATTTGAGCGCGCCTTCGACGGCTTCCGCGCCACTGTTGCAGAAGAACGCCCGATCCGCCCAAGGCGTATGCTCGACCAGGGTCTGCGCCAATTCGACGGCAGGACGTGAATGGTACAGGTTTGACAGGTGAATGATGCCGTCGGCATGCTCCCTGATGACGCGCGCCACATCGGGATCGCCATAGCCGAGCGCATTGACGGCGATGCCTGCCACACAATCGAGATACCGGCGACCCTCGCTATCGTAGAGGTAGCACCCTGCACCCCGTTCGATCACGAAGCCTGGTCGGGCATAGGTTTGCAGCAGATAACGCTGTTCGGCGGCGATGATGTCAGCGGTAGTCATAATCGTTCCTTGTGTAAGAGTCGAGAGCCGAGAACCGAGAACTGAGAACCAGGACCTGGGGGTCAGGGGGTAGGTCGCCGGATTTAATCTGTGCTGATTCTCCGGCCACCTTCAACCTTACCGCTCTGCCTCTTTCCTGCCTGTAATGGACAACCGGCGCGTGTGGGCGCGCATCGTGGGCGCGTCGCAGCGCCCCGACCGACGACGGGTGGACGTGAGCGCGCCGCAGCGCCCCGACCGACGGGTGGGCGTGGACGTGGGCGCGCCGCAGCGCCCCGACCGACGGGTGGGCGTGGACGTGAGCGCGCCGCAGCGCCCCGACCGACGACGGGTGGACGTGAGCGCGCCCCGACCGACGGGTGGGCGTGGACGTGGGCGCGCCGCAGCGCCTCGACCGACGACGGGTGGACGTGAGCGCGCCCCGACCGACGGGTGGGCGTGGACGTGGGCGCGCCGCAGCGCCTCGACCGACGACGGGTGGACGTGAGCGCGCCCCGACCGACGGGTGGGCGTGGACGTGGGCGCGCCGCAGGCGCGCCCCTACTGGTTGACGGTGACGGGTTCGTGTTCATCGGCGGTTGCCATGCGCGCAGCGCGCTCACGCAGCCGTAGACCGCCGCCAATCGCTCCGGCTGCCGCCAGAGCCAGCAACCACGCGGGCAACGACTCGCCGCCGGTGCGCGGCAACGCCACCGGCATTTCGGCTGGCGCCGGGGCTGACGCGGCTGCGCCTGGCAGCGTGCCATTCTGCACGATGCGCCCTTCGACCTGCGGACTGACGGGCGAACGCGCCTGGAGGTATTCCACCAGCACATCGGCATCGAGAAAGCCGGTGTCCACCCTGTTCGTTCCCTGCTGCAACACACTGTAGCCGTCTCCGCCGCCAGCGATAAAGTTGTTGACGACCACGCGGTATGTCGCGTTCGGATTGATAGCCACAAACCCGCCTCTTCCATCAGAGACCTGAATGCCGGTAATGCGGCTCCCGGCTGGCGCCGAAGCGTTCCAACTATAACGCATACCGCTGACCTGCGGAAAGCGCCCGGCGGACTGTTCCACCTGACTGACGCCATTCTCCAGCGCTGCCTTGACCTGATCGCCGGTAAGGGTCAGCAGCACAAGGGTGTTGCCGAATGGCATGACTTCGAGCACCTGACCAAGGGTGATGCGTCCTTCAGGTATGCTGGTGCGGATACCACCGCCGTTCATAATGGCCAACTGCGCGCCGGCCGGCGCCGTCTTCGCCAGCATCGAATCGGCGATCAGGTTCCCCAGGTTGGTTTCCTTCGAGCGGACATCGGCGCGAGCGCCATTGAGCGCCACGCGCGCTTCGCCAACTGGTGTCGCGCGCAGTTGATCCAGAGGACCTTTGAAGGTTCTGATCCGGTTCTCGAAACCGCCATCAGGATTGATCGCGGGCAACACTTCGGTGGGGCGCCCTGCAACCACGCGCGTAATGTCGCCGTTGGCGTCGAAGCCAATCGTCAGGTCGCCAAGCCAGCGCCCCCACTCCCAATCGTGCGCCACGATCACCGGCTTGCGCGAGGGTGAGGCAATGACTTCGGGGTAGGGTCGATCAGGTGATTGCGGATTGACCATCGGACCCATCGGCGTGTGGCTGTGCCCGCCAATGATGACCGACAAACCATCGACACGCCGCGCCAGTTCACGGTCTGCCTGAATGCCGACGTGGGTCAGCGCAATGATCTTGTTGACTCCATCGCGGCGCAGCGACTCAACCCCCAGGCGCACTGCATCGATATAGTTGGTGAACCTGACGCCAGGACCGGAATTGCTGAGCACCGGCGTGTCTTCGGTGGTCACGCCAATGATACCGATGGGTTGACCACCGACCCAGACGACGACCCACGGCTTAATGAGACCAAAGAGCGGCGACGAGCGATCGACCTGAATATTGGCGCTGAGCAGCGGGAAAGTTGCGCCGCGCGCAAAATCCGCCAGCGGCGCCTGCCCGATGTCGAACTCGTGGTTGCCAATCGCCATGGCATCGTACTTGAGTGCATTGTAGAACTCAAGGTCTGCCAGCCCGCGGTACTGGTTGAAGTAGAGCGTGCCCTGAAACACATCGCCAGCGTCGAGTAGCAACTGATTGCCGCCTTCGTTTCGAATGGCATCGATCAGCGTCTTACGCCGCGAAACGCCGCCATGGACGGGGTTGGCGCCACTGAACACCGGCTCGATGCGTGCGTGATGATCGTTCGTGTGGACAATGCGCAGCGTGTAGACCTCTGGACCGGCGCCGTGCACCGTCAGCGCCGTCGCCAGGTAGGCGATTGTTCCCGATCCAACCGCCATCGTCTTCACAAACGTGCGCCGCGAGATCGTGGGCATGGACATATCCTTTCTCCTCTTTCCTTCTCACATCGGCTGCTGATAGCAGAAAACGGAGCGAGCGTACTATACCATATTCTGAAAGAGTGACGTGCAGAGGAATCAAAAAGGCTCACGACTGTGAGCCTTTTTGCCGCCGTGATTGGCGGGCCCGACGGGATTCGAACCCGCGCTCTGAGCCTTGACAGGGCTCCATGTTAACCGCTACACCACGGGCCCGTATGATTTGTGGTGACCCCAGCGGGATTCGAACCCGCGATCTCCACCTTGAGAGGGTGGCGTCCTAGGCCGCTAGACGATGGGGCCTGATCTTTCCGTCGGCCCGAACTCCTCGCGGCCCCGACTGACGATATTATACCAGCACTTGCCGAACCTTGCAAGTTGACATGGGCGTGGGGTGGGCATATACTGCCTGGCAGCGTGAAACCTCCTGTACCCGAGGAGGAGCGGAAAAATGCCGGTGCGTATTGCAGAAGTGATTGAGGCGACCAGCACAAAATTCACGGCAGGCGCTTACGAGTTGCTGAAGGCGCCACCGTTCGGTGCGCTGGTGCGCGCACAGGCACGTGATGACTCAATGGCAATCTACGGTCTGGTCTACGACATTCGCACCGGCAGCCGCGATTTTGGCGCGCGCGCGGTCGTGCGCGGGAGGACGTATGCCGGGCGCGCGGTGTACGACGCTGAGATTTACCGCGAGCATCCCGACCTTGCGGAAGTGTTACAGACCGAGTTTTCTGCGGTGATTGTCGGTTTTGTGGAGCATGGTGAAATCCGTCAGTTTTTGCCGCCGCAACCGCCGCCGGTGCATTATAGCGTCTACGAGTGTGATGCCGATGAGGTGACGCGCTTCAATCAGGCGGTTGATTATTTCCGCACCGTGCTGTTTACGCCACAGATACCCGGCGATGAGGCGCTAGCAGCGGCTCTTCGTATTGCAGCCCGCGTCTCTGGCGATGCACACGCCTTTCTGGTGCGCGCCGGGCGCGAAATCGCTTCGCTCCTCAGCGATGACTACGACCGTCTGACGGCGATCCTGCGCCGACTCCGCTCCTGATGGCGCAGGATCGCCTGCGGAACAAAGATTTGGACGGATTCAGACCGATTCGCACCGATCAGAGCACATCCCGTCGTTACAGGGTGATGATCCCCTGGCGCGCACCGCGATTGACCGCCTCGGTGCGACTTGAAACGCCGAGTTTGGCAAAGAGCGATGACAGGTGAAACTTGACGGTATGTTCGCTAATGTGCAACTTCTGGGCGATCTGTTTGTTCGATAACCCCTGGCTCACCAGTTCGAGCACATCGCGTTCGCGCGCTGTCAGCGGTTCGCCGGTCGGCTCTTCGACGGGCGACTGACGCGCCTGAAGCAGACGCGCCGCCAGGTTCGGCGCGAGGACGATCAGCCCCTGCGCGACGGCATGGAGCGCCGCTGCCAGTTCCGCCGCGCCGACATCGTGCGTCAGGATGCCCCATGCAGTCAACGGCAGGCCGCGCAGGACGTCCGCCTGCCGCGGGTCGTCGCTCAGGAGCAGCGCTGCATAGCGCGGCTCCTCTGCCAGCACCTGATCGGCGTCGGCCAGCACGCTTTCGTCCGCCGCCAGGATGACGTCGATGTCGGCGGCAATGCCTGACAGATCAACGAGCGATCCGATGGCGTCGATGATCTCGACGTTTGCTGCGGTGAGCAGTGCGCGCAACCCGGCACGCAGCGCCGGCGTGGGAGCGACGATCAGGACGCGAATCATGGTTCCTGTACTGCCCTGTCCAGGGGCGCGTCGATGACACGGATAGCGCCGGCGCGCAGCAGGCGGAGGCGTACTGTTGCTTCCGCTGTGCGCCGGAGCGCCGCGTGCAGGTCTTCCGGACGCTCCAGTGATACCGCATCGGCGTGGAGCAGCAAGTCGCCGACCATCAACCCTGCCTGTTCTGCTGGACTGCCAGGCTCGATACTGATGACTAACAGCCCATGCGCACGCCCGTTCAACAATCCCGTCGGTAGCGGCGATGGCTGCACCCCGACGCCGAGGCGCACCCGCCGTCCCTGCGCGCCGTTGAGCCATGACTCGACGACGTGGCTGGCAATCGCTACCGAGAGATCGCCGCCGAAAACCATCGCGTTGATCCCAATGACCTGACCGTGCGCATCGAGGAGTGGTCCCCCCGAGTTGCCCGGCGCCAGCCGCACGTCGGAACGGATGAAGGCTATCGGCTGACCGTTGCGTGCCTCCGCTTCGCCCAACCCGCTGACGATGCCGGCGGTCACGACCCACGGTTGCCCCCATGGATGCCCAATTGCGAAGACGAGTTCACCAACCCGCAGTCGCGTCGAGTCGCCGACCGTGATAGGCAAGAGATCATCGACTGGAATGCGCAACAACGCCAGATCGAGGTCCTGGCTGCGTGCCATCACCGTCGCCGGCAGGTCGCGCCCGTCGAGTGTTTGCGCGCGCAGCATACCGCCTGCTCCGGCAACCACGTGATCGTTGGTGAGGACAACGCCGCCAATTTGCCAGACCACGCCTGTTCCGCTGCCCCTGCCTGCGCTGAGCAGATGCACGACGCTCCGCCGAGAGCGTTCGGCAAGATCGGCAAAGCCGGCAGCGATGCCAGAAGTATGATAAAACCCATGCATCATCATCTATGCACCTTTGCGTTGGCCAATCGTCACCGGCAGGGTGACCAGCGTCCCGCCGCGAATGATTTCCGCCGAAACGGTCGCGCCAACGCGATCGCCGCTCAATACAGCCTGGAGGTCGTCGGTGTCGTTCAGCACGACGCCATCGATACCGACCATAATGTCGCCGATGAGCAGTCCGGCGTGATATGCCGGGCTATCCGGCTCGACGCGCACGATCAACAGTCCCTGTTCCTGAGTGCGTCCGGCGCGTTGCCCCGGCGGAATGGTGACCGGCTGGCTGCTAATGCCGAGAAAGCCGCGTCGGACATGCCCCTGATGCGCCAGGGTGTGCGCGATGCGCCAGGCAAACGGCGACGGAATTGCCAGCGCCACACCGCCGATCAGTCCGGTGGTGAACAGCCCCAACACCGCGCCTGTCACATCGATCAGTGCGCCGCCAGAGAAGCCAGGGTAGGGAGTGGCGTCGGTCTGGATCACCTGCTCGATCATGCCGCGTCGGGTGCGCAACGGTCCACCGACCGCGCTCACAACCCCCAGGCTTGCCATTGGTCCGCCCGGAGAAGGTCGCCCGACGGCAAGAACGAACTGACCAACCCGCGCAGGTGCGTCAGCCTGAGCAGCGGTATCGCCGCCGAGTCCATCGATGCGCAGAAGCGCAAGGTCGCTCGTCCGGTCTCGTCCGACCAGACGCGCCGCCAGCGTGCGGCCATCGTCGGTTTGAATCGTCAGGTCATCGTCGCGCTCGAGCACGTGGTCCGCTGTCAGCACTTCGTCAGGTGCGACGATGATACCGCTTGCAGCCTGGCGCTGTCTGCCGTTGACGGTCACCAGGGAGCGGCGAATGCGTTCAACGGCGTCTGCCATCTGGTTCGAAAGGGCGCTGATCAGGTCAGCGCCAGATGGGGAGGTCATGGTCTTTCTCCTTAGAACTTTGGTTTGAGGCGCATGTGCCCGGATTGACGACACGTTGCGGGTGAGTTCGCCGGCGCTCCCATGTGCTTCGGGCATCCCATCATTGTGTCGTCCAGATGAATCATACCGGCGAATGCATCATTCGGCATCGCCGGAATGCGCAGGATGGCGCCTGGAAGAATGGGCAGGCGCCGCTGCGCTATAATGCAGCGACATCGTTGTAGCAAGAGGAGACCGACATGGCGTTCTTCGATCTCTCGTTCGATGAGTTACAGCAGTATCGCCCGCCGCGTGAGGAACCGCCCGATTTCGACGCATTCTGGCGAATGACGCTCGATGAGGCGCGCGCATATCCGCTCGATGCGCGCTTTGAACCATGCGACGCCGGGCTGGCAACCGTCGAAACCTTTGATGTCACCTTTCGCGGCTATGGCGGTCAACCGATCAAAGGATGGCTGCTGCTGCCGCGCCACCGCTCCGGTCCGTTGCCATGCGTGGTGGAGTACATCGGGTATGGCGGCGGGCGCGGCTTTCCAACAGACTGGTTGCTCTGGAGTGCAGCCGGGTATGCGCACCTGGTCATGGACACACGTGGGCAGGGGAGCGCCTGGCTCAAGGGCGACACGCCCGATCCCGAGCCGGAAGGCTCGAATCCGCACCATCCCGGCTTCATGACTCGCGGGATCGCCAGTCCTTTCACCTATTACTATCGCCGGGTCTTTACCGACGCCGTGCGCGCGGTCGAGGCGGCGCGCGCGCATCCGGCAGTCGATGCCCGGCGCGTTGCGGTGACCGGCGGCAGTCAGGGAGGCGGGATCGCAATTGCTGTTGCCGGCCTGATGCACGACATCCGGGCGACTATGCCGGATGTGCCATTTCTCTGCCACTACCGCCGCGCCACTGAGATCAGCGACTCGAACCCATACTTCGAGATTGCGCGTTATTGCAAAGTACACCGTGATCGGGTCGAGGCGGTATTTCAGACATTGAGTTACTTTGACGGGATCAATTTCGCCGCGCGAGCGCAGGCGCCAGCCCTCTTCTCGGTCGGTTTGATGGACGATGTGTGCCCGCCATCGACTGTCTACGCCGCCTACAACTATTACGCCGGTCGGAAAGAGATCCGTGTCTACCGGTACAACCAGCACGAAGGCGGCGGCACGTTCCAGAATCAGGAGAAGATCCGGTTCCTAAGAGAGGCGGTTGAAGTTTGAAGGTGGCGTGAGGTCGTTGCACGTTGAATGTTGCACGTTGAACGTTCCCGACCCTTGAGGACTCGACCGCCAATCAACCTTTGCTTCGCCTGGGGAAGACGTTGGTGAAACGCCCTCTGCCCCTGTTTGCGCGTGTTCCGATCTGAAGGGTCTTGGGGACAGGAAAGAGGGAAAGTTTGACTGTTGTGTTACAAAGGTACGAGGGGAGGTGAAAGGTTGAAGGATCATAGGCGGTTCGCTCTGTGCCCTCTGTGGCTTCGACGCGCTGGCACAGCGTGCGGCGAGGGAGGCGCGGATCATAGGCGGTTCGCTCTGTGCCCTCTGTGGCTTCGACGCGCTGGCACAGCGTGCGGCGAGGGAGGCGCGGATCATAGGCGGTTCGCGCTGTGTCCTCTGTGGCTCCGACGCGCTGGCACAGCGCGCGGCGAGGGAGGCGCGGATCATAGGCGGTTCGCGCTGTGTCCTCTGTGGCTCCGACGCGCTGGCACAGCGCGCGGCGAGGGAGGCGCGGATCATAGGCGGTTCGCGCTGTGCCCTCTGTGGCTCCGACGCGCTGGCACAGCGCGCGGCGAGGGAGGCGCGGATCATAGGCGGTTCGCTCTGTGCCCTCTGTGGCTCTGTGGTTAATCTACAGGCTACAGGTGCGAATGAAAGTCTGACGGTAGGTTACAGGTTGAAAGCGATGATCGCACAAAGGCACGAAAGCGCTGAGTGGAAGAGTTGAAGGTGAAAGGTGAAGACAGGCGATCTAACCCTTGATCCCTGACCCCCGGTTCTCAGTTCTCAGTTCTTGGTTCTCGGTTCTCGGTTCTCATCATACGGAAACGCGACCGCCTCACCCTGCACCCGGACGGCGACTCGCGCGCCGGGGGTGATGTCGATCCTGGGACCGGTGCGTGCCTGGATGAGCGTGCCATCGCACATGCGAATGCCGATCAACTGGTCGTGCCCGAAGAAGACAATCTCTTCGATCAGCCCGCAACCGGCAGCGTCCGGGCAGAGGTCGAGCGCCTCGGGGCGCACCATCACTTCGACCGGTCCATTGCGCGGCGCAGCAAGCGGCACGCTGCCGAGCACGCACTCAGCGCAACGTCCAGAGGCGCGCGCCGGAACGAAGTTCGCCTCGCCGACGAATGTGGCGACGGTGCGTGTCGACGGGCGCAGATAGATCTCGTGAGGCGCGCCGATCTGCTCGATAGCGCCATTGCGCATGACCACGACAATATCGGCGATGCTGAACGCTTCTTCCTGATCGTGGGTGACGAACACCGCAGTGGCGCCCGATTGCCGCAGAATGCGCCGCACTTCTTCGCGTGTCGCCTTGCGCAGTACGGCATCGAGGTTCGAGAATGGCTCATCGAGCAGGATAACCTGTGGATCGGGCGCCAGGGCGCGTGCCAGCGCCACGCGCTGTTGTTGCCCGCCCGACAGTTGATGTGGGTACCGATCCGCCAGGTCGGCAAGCCCGGTTAGCGCCAGCAGATCACCGACGCGCGCTGCGCGCTCTCGCGTGGAACGTCCGTTGAGACCAAACGCCACATTCTCGCGCACCGTCAGGTGGGGAAAGAGCGCATAATCCTGAAAGACCATCCCTACCCGCCGTTGCTCTGGCGGCGTCCAATCGCCGCCGCCGGCGACGCGCGCGCCTGCCAGATAGATTTCCCCGGTATCGGGTATTTCGAGACCGGCGATCAGGCGGAGCGTGGTGGTCTTCCCGCAGCCGCTTGGTCCGAGCAGCGCGAGGAGCGCTCCACGCGGCGCCTGCAACGACACCTGATGAACCGCAGGGGTGTTGCGCTGAAACCACTTGCTGACCGACCGTAATTCGATGGCGCTGTTTGATGCACTCATACAATAAGTAAGAGTACCCTTATATTTGCAATTTGTCAAGAAAAATTGTTCAAAATGGAGGCGACGCACCAAAACCGAGTTCTGCTAAGGCGCGCCGCGCTTCTGCCGCTTCGTTCCAGGGCATTGGTGTTGTGCCGTAAATGATGCTCCCTTCGTGACCTTTGCCCAGGAGCAGGACAATATCGCCGGGACGGGCGCGCGCAAAGGCAGTGCGAATGGCGTGGGCGCGATCCGGGATGCAAAGGCAGGTCTCGCCAATCCGTTTGCCGGCTGCTTCCACACCGACCGCGATTTCGGCAATGATCGCCTCGCGATCTTCAAGCCGCGGGTCTTCATCAGTCAGCACAACGAGGTCGCAGAAGCGCCCGGCAATCTCTCCCTGCAACGGGCGTTTGGCGCGGTCGCGTTCTCCGGCGCTGCCGAAGACGACGATCAGTTGCCCATCGGTGAGCGGGCGCACAATGCGCATCAATTTCTCGAACGCCCCGGGAGTGTGAGCGTAATCGACTAGCACGGTGAACGGTTGCCCCATTTCGATCCGTTCCATGCGCCCGCGCACACCGGGCACACGTTCGAGCGCCGCAAGGCATACACTGAGCGGTACGCCTTCGGCGCATGCGACGGTCAGCGCCGCCAGCGCATTCCAAACGTTGAAATCGCCGGTCAGTCGCAGATGCGCATCGGCAGCGCCCCACGGCGTTGTCACGCGGAACATCAGACCATCACGGGTTGAACGGACATTTCGGGCGCACACGTCGGCATTGGCGTGGATGGCATAGGTCAATCGTTCGGCATAGGGTGGGGCGGCGTCGAGGAACATGCGATGATTCGGATCATCGGCGTTCACAATGGCGATCTTGCGTTGTTTGAACGGCGTAGCATCGTCGTGAAACTCTGCCAGCATCTCGAACAGGCGCGCCTTATCGCGGCGATACTGTTCGACCGTGCCGTGAAAATCCAGGTGCTCCTGCGTCACATTCGTCAATACTGCAATATCGAAGGCGCAACCGGCAAGCCGGTTCCAGCGCGCCGAGAGCGCATGCGATGTCGCCTCAACAACCGCATACGCGCAACCGGCATGCACCATATCGCGCAGCAGCGCCTGTACTTCTGGCGCTTCCGGCGTGCTCTGGCGCGAATCGTTCGCCCACAGGCGCCCGGCGATTTTGAAATCCACTGTGCCCATCAGCCCGGTGACAGCGCCACCGGCTTCGAGCGCCACGCTGGTCAGGAAGGTCGTTGTTGTTTTTCCGTCGGTGCCTGTGATGCCAACGACACGCATCTGTCGTCCAGGGTAGCCATAGAATGCCGCTGCGAGCGGCGCAAGCGCAGCACGCGCATTGGGTGTGCGCAACGCCGGAACCGGTATGCGTCCGTCCCACGCCGGGTCTTCGTAGACGACGGCGGCTGCGCCGCGTTCAATGGCTTGCGGGATGTAGAGATGCCCATCGGTGTGAAAACCGCGGTATGCCACGAACAATGCGCCGGGCATCACCGCGCGCGAGTCGTAGACGATGGCAGTGATCGCCGGATTGGCGCGCGGCAGGTGCGCGGGATCGCAGAGGGTTCGCAAAAGGTCGTGAAGGTGTGCCATCATAAGATTCGCTTCGGATACAAAGCTAGCGCGCGGCAGTATAAAAGGGATAGATACGCCTGTCAACGTTATAAGATAAGAGAACGTTGACACGATCTTAATGCGTTCTTTACATGGGAATCACTGCGTCTTGATGTTTTTCGCCTACATTGTACCGGCGTGCTGTCATTACACTGTGCAAGTCTGCTCAAACGATGCCTGTCGTCCGATAGCATCGGTTCTCCGTTGTGCAGCGCGCCTTGTAGATGTCCTCTGAAATTGCCAGGAGAAAAAACGTGAGTGCCGAAACCAGAGACTGGCGCCGATCGCGCCGGGCTTTTCTGCGTGCAGCGGTTGGCGCCGGTGCAGGCGCCATTCTTGCCGCCTGTGGCCAGGCTGCTCCAACAGCCCCGGCAGCAACGACCGCTCCGGCTGCGACCACGGCGCCCGCAGCCGAAGCAACCGCACCTGCCCAACTCCCATCGCCGCCTGCACCTGGTCCATTGACCGCTGCGGATGCCGGCGGCATAGAGAAGTTGATCGAACGGGCGCGCGCGGAAGGCAACCTGTCCACCATTGCGCTGCCGGACGATTGGGCAAACTATGGCGAGATGAAGCAGAAATTTCTCGAGAAGTATCCCTTCATCAAACACGAAGATCTCAATCCCGACGCCAGTTCCGCGCAGGAGATCGAGGCGATCAAAGCCAACGCTGGCAGCAAGGGCCCACAGGCGCCCGATGTAATCGATGTCGGGTTCACCTGGGGCGATACGGCAAAGAAAGAAGGTCTCCTCCAACCTTACAAGGTTGAGAAGTGGGATGAAATCCCGGAGACGCTGAAAGACCCCGAAGGGTTCTGGTATGCCGACTACTATGGCGTTATGGCGTTTGAAGTGAACACGCAGGTGGTTCAGAACATCCCGCAGGACTGGTCGGACCTGTTGAAGCCGGAGTATAAGGGGCAGGTGGCGCTGGCAGGCGACCCGACCGGTTCCGGGCAGGCGATCAACGCGGTGTGGGCTGCGGCGCTCGGCAACGGCGGCTCGCTCGACAATCCCATGCCGGGGCTGGAGTTCTTCAAGAAACTGAACGAGGCGGGCAACCTGCTGCCGGTTGTCGCCAAACCTGCAACCATCGCCAAGGGCGAAACGCCCATCGCGCTGCGCTGGGATTATAATGCGCTGGCAAACCGCGATCAGAACGCCGGGAATATCGACATCGCCGTGGTTGTGCCGAAAAGCGGATCGCTAGCCGGCGTCTATGTGCAGGCGATCAGCGCCTATGCGCCACGCCCGCACGCAGCCCGGCTCTGGATGGAGTTCCTCTACTCCGATGAGGGTCAGTTGATCTGGCTTAAGGGGTACGCGACGCCGGCGCGCTTCGAGGCAATGCGCAAAGCCGGGTTGATCCCGCAGGATTTACTCGACAAATTGCCGAAGACCGATGCGCCTGTGGCGTTCCCAACCGGTGGTCAGATCAATGCTGCCTTCGACATGATCAAGAGCAACTGGCCTACGGTCGTTGGTGCAACGGTGCAGTAGATGCGGGGGCGCACGGATTTGCACGAATCGCAACAGATGGGCACGGATCATTCGTTATCCCCGGATGGGATGCGCTGTTGCGCCCTCACCCCCTGCCTCTCTCCCGCACGCGGGAGAGGGGAGACCCGCGCTGTGCTTGAGTCCATCCTCCGGCGGGGATGCCGGTGCGCGTGGGGGTTCGGTTCGCCTGTATAATACCAATGATCTGTGACCATCCGGCATGGTCACCCCGAGCAGCGCGAGGGGTCGTGCGCGACCCGTTCAGATTCCTCGCTGCGCTTGGAATGACAAGCATGCGGCATCTTCAATCGTCATTGGTATAACGTCGCTCCCGTGGGCATCCGTGTCCCACTGGAGCATGCACACCTGGATTCAAACAATCGGTCATAAGGTGCAAGGTGATCCATGGCGCCACTAACCCGCACAGAAACGAGTCGGTCAGTCATCGAACGCCGCGCCTTCTCGTGGACGTGGCTGGGTGTGGCGCCCTTCTTTCTATTCGTGGCAGCGTTTCTGATCTGGCCCACACTGTCGATCATTGCACAGAGTTTTCTCGATCAGGAGCGTCGCCTGTCGTTGCAAAACATTCTGGAATTGGGGCGACCGTTCATTGTGTCGTCGTATGTGTACAGCCTGCAACTCAGCGCCGTGACCGCTATTGGCGGAGGGGCGCTCGGCGGGCTGTTGGCGTATGCGATCACCATAGGGGGATTGCCGCGCCCGTTGCGCGATGCAGTGCTCAGTTTCTCCGGCGTTGCGTCGAACTTCGCCGGCGTGCCGCTGGCGTTCGCATTCATTGCAACGCTTGGGCAACTGGGAGTGGTCACGCAATGGCTGCGTTCGGTCGGGATCAACCTGTACCCTGCCTTCAGCCTCTATAGTTTCTGGGGGTTGAGCATTGTCTATATCTACTTTCAGATTCCGCTCATGGTGCTGATCATGGGTCCGGCGTTCGAGGGAATGCGACGCGAATGGCGCGAAGCCGCCGAGAGCCTTGGCGCAACCTCGTGGCACTACTGGCGCTATGTCGGGTTGCCTATTCTGCTCCCTTCTATCCTTGGCACAATGGTGTTGCTGTTCGGCAATGCGTTCGGTGCGCACGCGACTGCCTTTCAGTTGACCGGCGGCGGCAGTCAGGGCAATGTGGTTACTATTCTGATCGGCGCGCAGATCAGCAGCGATGCGCTTGCCAACCCCGGTCTCGGCAATGCCCTTGCGCTGGGAATGATCGTCATCATGGGCGTTTGTATTGGTCTGTACACCTGGCTCCAGCGTCTCTCGGCGCGCTGGCTCCGCTCATAACTATGCTGAAGCGATTCTGGTCCTGGTTCTGGTTCATCGTCGGCGCGACGTATTTTCTCGTGCCGCTCTACGCCACGTTCGATTTCTCGCTGCGCGCCCGGCGCGGTGATTTAAGTTTCGCTGCATATGCGAATGTGCTCAACGACATCAGGTTTGTCGAGAGTTTCTGGTTTTCGCTCCAGACGGCGCTGGCGACGATTGCGATCAGCGCGCTGGTGATCGTGCCGACGGCATATTGGGTGCAGTTGCGTCTGCCGCGCCTGCGCCCGGTCGTCGAGTTCTTCACGCTGTTGCCGTTCGTTGTCCCGGCGGTCGTGCTGGTCTTCAGTCTGGCGCGCACCTACAGTCGCACGCCGCTCACCGATAGCCGTGAGGGGTTGTGGGTGTTGTTGGTCGGATCGTATGTCATTCTATCGTTCCCGTACATGTATCGAGCGGTAGATACCGGGTTGCGCTCGATTAATATTCACGATCTCACCGAAGCGGCGCAGAGCCTGGGCGCCGGATGGTTTACGATTTTGGCGCGCGTTATCTTTCCGAACGTGTACGTTGCGCTCCTGAGCGGCGCGTTTATCACCTTTGCCATCGTCATGGGCGAGTTCACGATTGCTGCGCTGCTCGCGCAACCGGCGTTTGGTCCCTACATGAACCGGCTCGCCAGCAGCCGGGTGTACGAACCGTCGGCGCTGGCAATTATCAGTTTTGCGTTAACGTGGGCGGCGATTGCCGCGCTTCAGTGGATCGGTCAGGGTTCGCAGGCGCGTGTTGCAGGACCACGCTGATGGGGGGCGTATGGCGTTTCTCGAAATTGTCGGTGTGCGCAAGAGTTTTGGCGCTACGGTAGCGGTCGAGCACTTCGATCTGACCGTTGAACGCGGCGAATTCGTTTCGTTTCTGGGACCGTCGGGGTGTGGGAAAACGACGACGTTGCGCATGGTCGCCGGGTTCGAGAAACCCACCACAGGGCGAATCATCATCGATGGCGTCGATGTCACCGATATGCCCCCCAATCGTCGCAATATCGGCATGGTCTTTCAGTCGTATGCGCTCTTTCCAAACATGACCGTCGCTGAGAATATCGGGTTTGGGCTGAAAATTGCGCGCCGTCCGGCGGACGAGATTCGCGCGCGTGTCGAGGAACTTCTGCGGATCATGCACATGCCAGAGTTCGGGCGACGCTACCCGTACCAGTTGTCTGGCGGGCAGCAACAGCGCGTCGCGCTGGCGCGGGCGCTGGCGATTCACCCCAAGGTGCTGTTGCTCGATGAGCCGCTCTCGGCGCTCGACGCCAAAATCCGCGCGTCGCTCCGCCAGGAGATCCGCGAGATCCAGCGGCAACTCGGCATTACAACTATTTACGTCACCCACGACCAGGAAGAAGCCATGGCGCTCTCCGACCGGATTGTGGTGATGAGCCGCGGACGGGTGGAACAGATCGGCACGCCATTCGAGGTCTACAATTTTCCGGCGACGCGCTTTGTTGCATCGTTCGTCGGCACGCTCAACCTGATCCAGGCGACGGTCGTCGATGCCGCTCTTGGACTGCTGAGCATCGAAGGGCGGCCAATCCGCGTTGCGCGTCCGCTCGTGCAGCATCGTCCTGGCGACGCCATCAGCCTTGCCATCCGCCCCGAATTAATTGCGCTTGATGGGCAAATGAACGGTGAGGTCAACCGCCTGAGCGGTATCGTCGAAGATGTGACGTTTCTCGGTTCGATTGTGCGGGTTCAGGTCCATCTCTCGGCGAACAAACTGCACCTCGATCTCTTCAACAATCCACAGTTGCGCCCACCACAACCAGGGTCGTCGATCACGGTACAATTCGCTCCCGAAGCCTGCCTGGTTCTGGGTGAAGACGGATCACCCCATCATTCCATGTCGGCGAGCGCGACACAGGCGGCGTGATAGCCACACATGCCATGCACCCCCGGTCCCGGCGGCGTCGAGGCGGAGCAGAGGTAGATGCCGCGCGCCGGGGTGCGGTAGGGTGTGAAACTAAGGGTTGGTCTGGTAATCAGTTGCCGCCAGTCGGGCAATCCGCCGCTGATGTCTCCACCGATCAGGTTGGGGTTCCAGGCTTCCATGTCGGCGCAGTTCATAGCGCGCCGCGCCAGGATGCGATTGCGGAAGCCCGGCGCGAATCGCTCGATCTGCGCTTCGATGGCAGATGTCATATCCACAGTTGAACCGTTTGGCACATGGCAGTATGCCCAGGCAATGTGCTTCCCCGGCGGCGCGCGGGTCGGGTCGAACAGCGTTGGCTGCGCCAGAAGCACATAGGGGTGCGTGGCATGCATGCCGCAGTGTGGCGCGCGTTCCGACTCGGCAATCTCTTCCAGCGTGCCGCCAAGATGCACGGTCGCTGCGCGCGCACATGCGGCATTCGTCCAGGGAATCAGTCCATCGAGCGCATAATCGAGTTTGAACACTCCCGGTCCATGGCGGAAGCGTTGCAGTCGCCGACGGTACCAGGCAGGCAGGCGGTCGCCGGCAATCTGGATCAATCCCTGCGGTGGCGTGTCGAACAGGTATGCCCTGGCGTTCGGCAATTCGTCGGTATGCCGCACCGTCCATCCGGTGCGGATCTCGCCGCCGTCGGCGCGCAGGCAGGATTCCAGTGCGTTGGCGATTGCCTGCGCGCCGCCACGAGGAATGGGCCAGCCGACGGCATGACCGAGCGTGCCGAGGACGAGCGCCGGCGCGGATGTCAACGGCGCTTCCAGTGGCAGCAGCGAGTGCGCGCCAAGCCCGGCGAGCAACGCCGGCGCTGCGTCTGCGCGGAAGAACGCTCGCGCCAGCAGTGTGACCGGCAGCAGCGCCAGCGCCCCAAAGTACGCTCCGGCGAACGGGTGCGCCGGAAAGCGTAGCGGATTCAACACCAGCGGCTGGATGCGGTCCCACATACGCGCCATTGGCGCCATCAATCGCCCATACGCGATCCTATCCTGCCCGAACCAGGCGGCAGTGGCGCGGACCGACCGTTCCAGCAGCGCCGCGCGACCGCCATCGAGCGGATGCGCCACCGGCGCCGGCGGCTGAATCCAGCGCAGACCGAAGCGCTCTAGCTCCAACATGCGGAACACAGGCGAGGCGATACCGAACGGATGCACCGCCGAACCGAGATCGTGGATGAACCCCGGCAGGGTCGTCTCACCCGACGACACACCGCCGCCGACTGTCTCGCGCGCTTCGATGAGCACCACCCGCTTTCCGGCGCGCGCCAGCACACACGCTGCGGTCAGGCCGTTGGGTCCGGCGCCGATGATCACCGCATCATATGCGGGCATGGCCATCTCCTGATCGTCTCACGCATCGCCATTCTGCAATGATTTCGCATCAATATCGCAATAATCCTCCGTCTGACATCAATGGTACCATTCTGTAGAGAACCGCGCATGTTCCAGGGCATCACGCGCATGCCTGGCAGCAGTAAGGAGCAGCGATCCATGATGATTACACAACGACAGGTTACGATAGGGGCGCTGGCGATTGTCACAGGGGGAAACATTCTGTTCTCCATCCTTCTCGGACTGAACCAGGGCGTAAGCGGGGCTACGGTTCCCGGCATATCAGCGATCATCGATCTGGTCCTTCTGATGGCCTATCTTCGCGGGTGGTCGCACGCGCCGAATGTCTTGATCGTCATTGTATCGGTGACGGCTGCCTTTGCCCTGAATACTCTTCCCAGGGATGGCGTGGTCGGCATCCCGATGGCATTGCTCTTTCCGGCAGCGCTGGCGCTGGCGATGACTACCCCGCCGTGGCTGATTGCAGGCGCGACTCTGACCGCCGCGATCTATATTGCGCGCGTGTTCACAAGCGGCTTTGCGCTCAATGTGGTCGAATTCATTGTCTACGTCATGCTGGTCGGCATTCTGCTGTTGGCGCGCGCGGTGCTCAACGCCACTGCGCAGCAGGCGGACGAAGCGCGCAGGCGCGCAGAGCAGGCGCAGGCGCGGACGGAGGAGCAAGCGCGCGCGCTCGAAGCCGCCAATGCCGCGCAACAGGCGCAACTCGACGAGCAACGCCGCCTGCTCGACCTGGTCGCTACCCTCGAAACCCCGGCAATCACCCTCGCCAACGGCGTTCTGTTCGCGCCAATCGTCGGGCATCTGGACAGCCGCCGCTCGGCGCGGTTCACTGCGCGCCTGCTCAAAGTGGCGCACGATCAGCGCGCGCATCACGTCATTATCGACATTTCCGGCGTCTCGACGGTGGACACGGCGGTAGCACAGGCATTGATCAGCGCAGCACAGGCGCTCAAATTGCTCGGCTGTCGCGTGACGTTAAGCGGTATCTCATCGGAAGTGGCGCTGACACTGACGCAGCAGAACGTATCGTTGCGCGACATCGCCACTGCGCGTAGCCCGCAGGAAGCGCTCACGATGTAAGGATGGGCAGGAGTTATTGAAGAACCAGCGGGAGATGGATCGTATAGACGGCGGGTGGCGGCGGCACGTCCATCCCGTTGGCAAACGCGGAGGTATTGCCATTGGCATCCGTGCTGGTTGCCGTGATACGAAGCGACGCAAGGGCGTTGCCAGCGATGGTGAACGAGAAGGCGCCATCGTCCTGCGACGCACGCGCGGCGCCGAGAAACTCGCGCCCCTGATGTTCGGGGTCGGCGAACATCTCGACACGACAATCACGGCAGGCTACGCCACGCACCTCAGTTTGATCGACTGCCTGGATCGTCGGCGGCGCAATGCCTCCGTTGGCGCCGTTCAGCAGGAGAATGCCGGCGCCGATGTTGGCAGTGATACTGTTAGCGGACACCTGGTTCTGCTCCCCGCCGGAGATGATGACGCCAGATGCTGCATTGTCGCTCATGATGTTGCTGCGGATCAGCGTTTGCGACGTGCCTGAGAGAACGATCCCGCTCACCAGCGCACAGTCGTCACGATGGGCATCAAAACCGTCCCACGGCGCCGCTATCGCCTGGTTGAAACGCACCGTATTGCTGATAATCGTCGAGCCATCTCCCTTGACGCACATGCCGGATCGCGCATTGTGCCGGATGGCGTTTTCGTAGACGAATGTGCTGTCGCCGTCGATCAGCAAACCGGAGAGTTGGTTGGACGCAACCGTATTGGATGGTCCCACAATATTGCCATCGCCGACGACGAACACGCCGTGGCGTTGGTTCCCCAGCGGTGTTGCAGCGTCTGCGCCGAGACCGATCAGGTTATAGGCAATGCGATTGACAGAACCGGCGATGGTCACACCGTTCCCGCCATTATAGGCGATGACGTTGCCTGCGCTTTGGGCGTCTCCGCCGATAAGCGTCGACTCGACATATTCGTTCAGCGCGATACCGTCTCGCGTGTTCCCCCGTGGAAGGATTCCGCTGGCATCGACACCAATGTAGTTCCCCAGCACATGGTTCAGGCGCGCGACACGAGGCGTTGTCTCATAGTATGGACCGATAAAGATGCCGTATCCGTTGCCAGAGATAAGATTGCGCTCAGCAACCGTCGTGCCGCCGACAATATTTTGGCCGGCGCCGTCAATCAGGAACACACCGCCTTCACGATTGCCAATCGGCGTGGATCGGTCTGGCGCGAGACCAATGACATTTCCGACGATGCGGTTCTTGCTCGCGCCCCAGATCATGATCCCGTGGTCATTCCCCGAAATCACATTGCCGTTGCCCGGTCTGCCGATCATATTGCCATGCGCGCCACCGGTGACGACAACGCCATAGTAGGCATTGCGCTGTGCGCGTGTGCCGCTCACATCGATGCCAATCCAGTTTCCGGCAATGGTATTGCTGATCGTGGCGCTGCCATCGATGCGAATGCCAGCGTAATCGTTCCCGCTGATAATGTTGCGTTCCTCGGCAGTGTCGCCACCGATGAGGTTCTTGTGGGCGCCGTTGCGGATCTCGATTCCGTTGTAGCTTGGAAATCCATCCAAGTCGATGCCTTCGGGTGGGACACCGATAAAGCACCCGGCGATCACATTATCGTGCGCCGAGGCGCCCTCGATGACGATACCGGCATCCCAGAACGAGACCAACGCCAGACCACGGATGATATTATCGGCAGAAACGATGGTCAGCCCGTTCAGTCCGTTCGCTCCGTCGTACACGTCGGCGCCGTCGAGCATGATGACAGGATGGGACACCAGTGTGGCGCCCGGTTGAGTCGAGCCATCAATCACAATCCCGCCGCGCGTCAAAGGAGGCAGCGCCGCATAATCCAGGCGAATACGCCAGACCAGGGCGCCGGCATTGTAGCCTGCATCACTCTCAGGGATGGCGAAGTGAATACGAAGCGGCGGACCGGGAGGCTCGGCATTGGCTGCGGTGAGCGCCTCGCGCAATGAAATGCCTTCGCCGCCTGGTGCGTTAATCAGGTTTTCAAACGAGGACGTATCTCCATCGAGCTCATCGCGTGTGGTTGTGACGGCAATCGTTGTGGTCGCGGCGCGAGCGATGCGTACTGTCCCGGCGCCGGAGGGGGCGATATTCCATGCCCCTGTCACGATGCCGGTCATCATCGTGATGAGCGTCAGAAAAACGTTCGTTATACGACGCGCGAAAGATGGGCGCGCCATTCCTGTTCCTTCCACACACCAACCGCAGTCGTCGGCACAAACCTTGCCTTGCCCTGCGGATTATACGGAGATAAAAACGTTCATTCTTGGGGAAGCATGCTCTCTCCTGCATCACCATTATATGAAAGGGCATGGCAGAGTTCAAGTCAAAATACGGTTGCAACGAGAGCGATCATCGAGCATCGTGAAGCCTGTTATAATGGCGCGGAACCGTTCTAACACACCTGGAGGTCCAGAGGCTATGACTGCGACGCGCAACCGTGCGCCCGAGGGAGATCCGATTTCGATCCAGAACGGGCGCCTTCATGTGCCAGATATGCCCATTATTCCTTATGTCGAAGGCGATGGCACCGGTCCCGATATCTGGCGGGCAAGTGTGCGCGTCTTCGATGCCGCCGTCGAACGGGCGTATGGCGGTCGGCGCAAATTGATGTGGTACGAAGTGCTGGCGGGTGAGAAAGCATTCAACCTGACAGGCAGCTGGTTGCCGGACGAAACGGTGGAAGCGTTCAAGCACTACCTGGTCGGCATTAAGGGTCCGTTGACAACGCCGGTGGGCAAAGGAATTCGGAGCCTGAACGTCGCGCTGCGTCAGTTGCTCGATCTCTATGTCTGTTTGCGCCCGGTGCGCTATTTTCAAGGGGTTCCGTCGCCGGTGAAGCGCCCCGAATTAGTCGATATGGTCATCTTCCGTGAGAATACGGAAGACATCTATGCCGGCATCGAGTATGCCGCCGGCACTCCCGAAGCGCAGTGCGTGCTCGACTTCCTTCGCACGACCTTTCCGAAAGACTTCGAGAAAATTCGCTTTGGTACGGGTGATAAAGTGCGCGAGTTTCTCGCCATGCTAGGGGATGGCGGGGATGAAGGCGCGGTTGAAGTTGGCATCGGCATCAAACCGGTCAGTCGGTTGGGAACAGAGCGCCTGGTGGCTGCCGCCATTCAGTATGCCATCACCCATCGGCGCAGAAGTGTCACTTTTGTGCATAAAGGCAACATTATGAAGTTCACTGAAGGAGCGTTCCGCGATTGGGGATACGCGCTGGCAGAACGCGCCTTTGGTGAACACGTCTATACCTGGGCGCAATGGGAGCGCACCAAAGCCGAAAAGGGCGAGGCGGCGGCGAACGCCGAGCAGCGCGAGGCGCTGGCTGCCGGTGCGATTCTCATCAAGGACGCGATTGCCGACATCACGCTCCAGCAAGTGCTGACGCGACCGGAGGAGTTCGATGTGATTGCGACCCTTAATCTCAACGGCGACTACCTGAGCGATGCGCTGGCGGCGCAGGTAGGCGGCATCGGGATCGCGCCGGGGGGGAATATCAACTACATCACCGGTCACGCAATCTTTGAAGCGACCCACGGTACGGCGCCGAAGTACGCCAATCTGGATCGCGTCAATCCGGGCAGCGTTATCCTGAGCGGCGATATGATGCTCCGCTATCTGGGGTGGACCGAAGCGGCAGACCTGATCATTCGCGCGCTCGAGAAGACGATTGCGCAGAAAATCGTTACCTACGACTTTGCGCGCCTGATGACCGGCGCGAAAGAAGTCAAGACGTCGCAATTCGCTGATGCTATGATCGCCAATATGGATGGCGAGTAGAAGCCGGGGGACGGGTGGTTCTCTCTGCGCTCTCGTGACTCTGGGGCGACCACCGCAGGCGTGAAGGCGGCAACGCTGCACGTAGTGATCATACAAAGGCGCGAAGGCGCAGAGAGAGAAAAGCAGCAAGGTTGAGGGTGACCGGTGCGAAGGTTCGCCCGACCCCTTACCCTTGGTTCTCGGTTCTCTCATCCGCCGTCAATCATCAGCGGCAGGCGCTGGTCCCCAGCCGCGCTCCTCGACTACCTGGAAAATGTCGGTATCGCTGATAATGCCGACGATCTGATCCCGTTCGCGCACAGCAGCCCGACGAATATTCTTATCAATCATCAATTTGCTGCAATCGCGCAACGACATATCGGGCGACACATACACCAGCGGGCGCGACGCGAGGGCATTAACGACGACCTCTTCCGGCGAGCGATCCGCAGCGACGATCTTCTGGAGCACGTCGCGCATGGTCATAATGCCCCATTCGCCGCTTGAGTCAGGTTCGACCAGCACACTGGTAATGCCATGTCGGTTCATGATATGGATCGCCTCCGCAGCCGTGGCATCGGGCGCGACGCTGATGATTTTGCGCGTCATCACCTCGCCGACAGTAAACGGACGCGGCGCCTCAGCGGATGACTGGCTGGCGCGCAGCCGTTGTTTGAGCGGCGCGGCGTAGCGATCAAGCGAAAACATCGCTACACTGACTTCACGACGACTCGCGCGCGCGGCGGCGGTTTCCAGCGGTCCTTCGAGGAATGTCACCAGAACAAAGGCTTGTTCATCAACCGGCGGCGGTTCGAGCAACTCGATCGTCTTGCCATCAAAGCGTCCACGCACAGTAAACATAGCATCGTCTCCTTTCGCTGCGCCATTGCGTGCTGATTGTACCACAGAATGAGGCGGAGTGACGCGCTGCGGCAGAGACCATTGCACCTCAACCGCGCAGGTTGAGGCGCTCAGGATCGGCGTTGATCATGAAGGTGGCAGTACGCTCGAAGTACTGGATCAGTGCAGGGCGCACATCCTCTGGAAAGCCCGCCTCGTCAATGGCGGCGCGCATGTGGGCGACCCACGCATCGCGTTCTGCCTGTCCGATCACGAAGGGCAGATGGCGCGCCCGCAGTCGCGGATGCCCACGCATCGCCGTATAGCGTGGAGGTCCGCCAAAGTATTGTGTGATGAACAGAAACTGATGGAGTTTGCCCGGTTCCAGATCTGCCGGGAACATCGGGCGCAGCAGGGGATCGCGCTCGATGCGGGCATAGAAGGCATCGACCAGACGGCGGAATGGTTCATCGCCACCGGCGCGTTCGTAGATTGATTGTTCGGTGTTCATGGCGCTATGAAAATTTCTTCGATGATCCGGCCTTCCCATGCGTCGTGAGGCGCAATGCCCAGGGCGCGCGCCAGGGTCGGCGCCGTGTCGAGCAGGCTGACCGGCGCCGTGATCCGGTGATTGCGCCGGATCGCAGGACCGGCGGCGATCCAGGGAATGGTCATATCTTCCGACATATCTGTGCCGTGTGTTCGGTCGTGTCCGCCGTGGTCTGCCTGAACGACGATCGTCGCATCCGCCGGCATCGCATCGAGCACGCCGCCAAGCAAGCCGTCGACGCGTTGCAGTTGACTGAGATATTCCGACGACATCCAGCCAAAGGCGTGTCCTGCGGCATCAACCGAACCAAAGTAGAGAAAGACGAAATCGAACGCTGCGCTCTCTTCGCGCAGCAACCGCACCGCTTCGGCGCCGACCGCATCATCGTATGTGTGGTCGAGCGGCGGCTCGCGGTAGTAACTGTACCTCACCTGTTCCGGGCGACTCACGTCGCGCAATGGTTCCCAATTGTGGATGCAGGCGGTGCGTTTCCCGGCGGCGCGCGCCTGCTCGATCAGTCCAGGCAACGGACGCGCCATCGGCACGAACATATTAGTCGTAATCCCATGGCGTGCCGGGGGAACGCTGTGAAAGATCGACATATGGCAGGGCAGCGTCACCGAAGGCATCACACTCTGCGCATGCATCGTCGCCGATCCTGCCGCGCGCAGCGCAGCGAGGTGCGGGCATGAGACAGCGTCGAGCGCATCGGGGCGCGCGCCATCGATCATGAGGAGAATGACCATCTTGCTTCCTCGAAAAAAGGGAAGAGCAAACGTATCGAGGTTGGAGCGTTGCCTTTTGGTTAAGCGCGCGGCTTCTACGCGCGCCTGTATTATACCAATGACCTGTGACCATCCGGCATGGTCACCCCGAGCAGCGCGAGGGGTCGTGCGCGACCCGCTCCGATTCCTCGCTGCGTTTACCCTGAGCGAAGCGAAGGGCTCGGAATGCCACGCATGCGGCATCTTTAATCGTCATTGGTATTATACCAGATAGCGCCGCACAATACTCGCAGCGCGTGATTTTCGGACAGGCGCTACGCTGCCGCCTGCACGCTCAGTTCGGCATACTGACGCAGCAGCGCGAGTGAGTCGGTCGCTGCCTCGTGAACCTGCACATCATCATCTTGCGTGGTTTGTTCAAGCGCTTCGATAACCTGTGGCAGTGCAGCGGGAGGTCCGATGCGTCCCAGCGCGCGCGCTGCCGCCTCGCGCGCATAAGCGTCGCGGTCGCACAGCAACTGGCACAGACGCTGTACGACGGTCGGCTTGCCTGCGTGTTCCCCCAATTGCCCCAGCACAAGTGCCGCCGATGAGCGAAAGAAACTATCGTCGTGGACGAGATGACTCTCAATGTATGCCAGCGCATCACCGGTGATGATACGCTCACGCAGCAGCCCGATTGTGCGCGCCGCTGCAAAGCGTGTCTCCGCATCGGAGTCGCGCAGCGCAACGTCTAGCAAACGATGGGTCAGTGTGGGTGGCGGGGTATCGACCATGACCCCCAGCAGACGCGCGGCATACGCGCGTGTCTGTGCCGCAGCGTCCGACAGCGCCTTCTCGATTAGCGTCAGATCGCCGCTCGTATATCGACCATTGCGCGACCGCAGACGGCGGAGTGCTTCGATACGATCCTGACCGTTTAGTTCGCGCAACAGATCACGGATCCACACAAACGACCAGGGGTATGCGTCCAATTCGCGCTCAATCGTGCTGCGCAGCCAGAAACCGCGCCGTGCATTGAGGTTTCGCAGCGCAATCGGGATCGTCTGCAACTCGATCATCAGGCGCTCGACCGTGATGCAGAGATCGGTGCTGGCGCGCAGGTTGCGCTCGATATCGAGCGCCGTTGGATAGCGGGTGCGTATCATCCTGCTGACGAGAAGATTGGCGCCAGCATCGTGTGTGATCGTCGCCAGTGTAACGATAGCATCGACCGGATTATCATAGAGCGCATTCATGAACGGCGTCAGCGTGCGCAATGCCAGGTGCGGAACAACGCCAGGACTGCCTGCCAGTTGAACTTCCTGATGCGGATGACGCGCAAAAACCTCAAGGTAGTCGATGAGCTGTTGCCGCCAGAGATGCTGGTCGAACATAGATCACCTGCTGGAAGGGGCGAGGATAGAGCGGCATGTACTACATAGATGCATAAGATTTTTCACCAGTATAGCATGCGACTGCAAGATCGAAGCGCATCAGACTTACAAATTGGTTACAGAATCACATCGTTTTGATGTTCTTGCCCGTTTCCATAATCAGATACGTTGAGCATCAGGGCGGTGTTGCAACGATGAAGGAAGACGCCGTCCGCACGTGTCGATTGCTCTGGCAAGCCCATGTCTGCGCCGCGCGATTTGAGCGTCAGAATGGCCGATATCCCTCTTCTCCAGAAAGTGAGAAGGAGCGCGTGAGTTCGAACACACAAGGCGTCGGGATGCGGTAACCATTCCTTGCCCTGAACAATGCCACCTCGAAGAGGCGGTGGGATGCGACAACACCCCTCGCTCCTGAGAGGGGCGACGCTCGTGGTCGGATGTCGTTGTGAACGATGGGGCGTGATCTTCCCACAAAAAAACGCGGCATACGCCGCGCGGTTGTACGATATGGTGCCAGGGACCGGGAACGATCCGGTGACCTCGTGTTTTTCAGACACGCGCTCTACCAACTGAGCTACCCTGGCGCGGGCAACGAGCGTTGAACGGTTCGCCGCCGTGTGCTGCCGTGGTGGGCGATGACGGACTCGAACCGCCGACAACCTCGGTGTAAGCGAGGTGCTCTACCGACTGAGCTAATCGCCCGTGGTGCCGAGGAAGGGACTTGAACCCTTACGAACATTTCTGTTCACCAGGCCCTCAACCTGGCGCGTCTGCCAATTCCGCCACCTCGGCTTGCGCATGGCATTATAGCCCTGTTCATAGCGATTGTCAACCATGTTTTGGTGCAAGGACCACACGTATGCACCGCCGCGCCCACCGGGTGTGCAGCGAAGACGCGAAGGTTTTTGTTTTCACCACCAAGACACAAAGGCACGAAGGTTTTTGTTTTCACCACGAAGACACGAAGGCACGAAGGTTTTTGTTTTCACCACGAAGACACAAAGGCACGAAGGTTTTTTTATTTTTAGTGTCTTGGTGTCTTGGTGTCTTAGTGGTGCAAGAGTTGCCAAGAAGACGCGAAGGTTTTTTGTTTTCACCACCAAGACACAAAGGCACGAAGGTTATTTTTAGTGTCTTTGTGTCTTGGTGTCTCCGTGGTGCAAGAGGTATTTACCACCAAGACACAAAGGCGCGAAGGTTTTTGTTTTCACCACGAAGGCACGAAGACACGAAGGTTTTTTTAGTGTCTTGGTGTCTTGGTGTCTTCGTGGTGCAAGAGGTATTTACCACCAAGACACAAAGGCGCGAAGGTTTTTGTTTTCACCACGAAGGCACGAAGACACGAAGGTTTTTTATTTTTAGTGTCTTGGTGTCTTAGTGGTGCAAGAGGTATTTACCACGAAGGCACGAAGACACGAAGGTTTTTTATTTTTAGTGTCTTGGTGTCTTAGTGGTGCAAGAGGTATTTACCACGAAGGCACGAAGACACGAAGGCGCGAAGGTTATTTTTAGTGTCTTGGTGTCTTGGTGTCTTAGTGGTAGATCCCCTCTCTTCATAGAACTAATCGCTTGATGCCCTGCTTGATCACCGGCACATTAAAATTGATCAGGAAGCCAAGGCGCTTGCCGGTCAACTTGAGCTGGGTCAAGAGTTGAGCCGTGAACACAGGATGCATGACCTCCACCGCTTTCAATTCGCAGATGACTCCTTCCTCCACCAGCACATCGAGTCGCAAGCCTTCATCAAACGTGATGCCGTCGTAGACAATCGGCACCACCACTTGCCGGCGATAGGATAAACTCCGTTTGGCCAGTTCATGGCAAAAACAGACTTCGTAGACGTTTTCCAGCAAGCCGGGTCCAAGCGCACGATGAACGGCATACGCAGCGTCCACAATCGCCTTGGCGATGCGTTCTTCTTCGTCGGAAATGGGGGCGTGGTTCATTCCTTATTCCTTGCTTGTTTTACCACCAAGATACCAAGACGCAAAGATTTTGGTGTCTTGGTGTCTTAGTGGTGAAAGAGTTAACATAATAACATGATAACATCACATGATAGCTACCACGAAGGCACGAAGACACGAAGGTTTAGTGTCTTGGTGTCTTGGTGGTGAGAGAGCTACCACGAAGGCACGAAGACACGCAGGTTTAGTGTCTTGGTGTCTTGGTGGTGAGAGAGCTACCACGAAGGCACGAAGACACGCAGGTTTAGTGTCTTGGTGTCTTGGTGGTGAGAGAGCTACCACGAAGGCACGAAGACACGCAGGTTTAGTGTCTTGGTGTCTTGGTGGTGAGAGAGCTACCACGAAGGCACGAAGACACGCAGGTTTAGTGTCTTGGTGTCTTGGTGGTGAGAGAGCTACCACGAAGGCACGAAGACACGCAGGTTTAGTGTCTTGGTGTCTTGGTGGTGAGAGAGCTACCACGAAGGCACGAAGACACGCAGGTTTAGTGTCTTGGTGTCTTGGTGGTGAGAGAGCTACCACGAAGGCACGAAGACACGCAGGTTTAGTGTCTTGGTGTCTTGGTGGTGAGAGAGCTACCACTCTTCCAGATGCGCTTTTGTTCCTCACCCGGCATGAACCGCACTATAATAGAACCCGGTATCCTCTGCCTCGTCACGCGCACCACGGCTGCTGCGCGCCATTGTGGTATCATACGGTATGCTCACCAGAGAATCGGCGTCCTGGTATCAACCTTCTGCCTGGGAGCGCAGCGAAGGCTCGCCTGTGTCCTTAGGTCCTACGTGGGTTCCGGCAGGTGAAGGGTATAATTTCGCCCTCTTCTCACGTCACGCCACCAGTGTCACCCTGCTGATCTATGGCGCGGACGATTTCGTGACGCCGATTTACCGCCATCATCTCGACCCGCGCCGCAACAAGACCCATCACGTCTGGCATTGCTGGGTTCCGGCCGCAGCCATTCCCGGCGGGCGCTACTACGCCTATCGTGTGGATGGTCCCCGCGCGCCGGAGGAAGGGCATCGCTTCGATTCGACGAAGATTGTGCTCGATCCATATGCGCCAGAGGTCTTCTTTCCGCCAGATTACAGCCGGGAAGCGGCGATGCGTCCGGGACCAAACGATGGACGCGCGCCGCTTGGCGTGCTGCCGCGCCGCGAGCCGCGATACGACTGGGAAGGCGATGTGCGTCCACACCATACCCACGATCTGATCGTCTATGAACTGCACGTGCGCGGTTTTACTGCGCGCGCCAATTCGGGCGTCGCACCAGAGGAGCGGGGGACGTTCATCGGGCTGATCCGCAAGATTCCGTACCTGCTGGAACTTGGGGTGACCGCCGTTGAACTTTTGCCGGTGCATCAGTTCGACCCTCAGGAAGGAAATTACTGGGGCTATATGACCCTCAATTTCTTTGCGCCCCACAATGGCTACGCCGTTCATGATCCGCACCGTGAATTTCGTGATATGGTCAAGGCCATGCACGCGGCCGGCATCGAGGTCTGGCTCGATGTGGTCTACAACCATACCAGCGAGGGGGACGAACGGGGTCCGGCATACTGTTATCGCTTGATTGATAATCGGGTCTATTACCTGCTCACGCCCGACCGTCGTCAGTATATCAATGCGAGCGGGTGCGGCAATACGTTACGCTGCGCCGATCCCGCCGTGCGCACGCTGATCGTCGATAGTCTCACTACCTGGATACAGTCCATGCACGTCGATGGGTTCCGTTTCGATCTGGCATCGATTCTGGCGCGCAACGAGGACGGGACGATCAATCACGAGGATCCGGCGCTCATTCACGAGATCAGTATGCTCGCCCAACGTCACGGGGTGCGTTTGATCGCCGAAGCGTGGGATATCAGCGCGTACCTTCTGGGACGCGCCTTCCCTGGCATGACGTGGCGCCAGTGGAATGGGAAGTTCCGCGATGATGTGCGCGCATTTGTCAAGGGTGATCCCGGCAAGATCGGCGATCTGATGTGTCGATTGTATGGCAGCGACGATCTGTTCCCCGATACGCTGGCTGATGCGTACCGCCCGACGCAGAGCGTCAATTTCATCACGTCGCACGATGGGTTTTGCCTCTACGACCTGGTTTCCTACAATCGCAAGCACAATCTGGCAAATGGTCATGAGAACACCGATGGCGCCGATCAGAACTTTAGCTGGAACTGCGGTTGGGAAGGGGACGAGCATGTGCCGCCGGAGGTGCTGGCGTTGCGGCGTCGGCAGGCGCGGAATCTCTTTACGTTGCTGATGCTGGCGAATGGTACGCCGATGTTCGTTGCCGGTGATGAGTTTCTGAATACGCAGCGCGGCAATAATAATCCGTACAATCAGGATAATGAGATTACCTGGCTCGACTGGGATTTGCTGGAGCGCAATCGTGATATGTTTCGTTTTGTCAAAACGCTGATTGCGTTCCGCAAAGCGCATCCCTCGATCCACCGCAGCCGCTTCTGGCGCGATGATGTTCACTGGTACGGCGTCAACGGTCCGCCCGACACATCGTACAACTCGCACGCCGTCGCCTACTGTCTGCGCGGCGTTTCGGTCGGTGACTGCGATCTCTATGTGATGATCAACGGTTACTGGAAGGACCTGGTCTTTGCCATTCAGGAACAGTCGCCGGGAGGATGGTGGCGCGTGATCGATACGGCGCGCCCCTCTCCCGACGATATTCGCGAACCGGGGCGGGAAGTTCAGGTGTGTCAACCGTACTACGTCGTCGGTGCGCGATCAGTTGTCGTGTTGCGCTCGCGCACGACGCAGGAAATGTTGCTGTCCCTCAGCGAACCTCGAATGTGACCGTCTTATCGAGTTTGTCGTTCGGGTAAATATCGACTCTGTACTGACCGGTGGTCCAGAAGCCGTTGTTGGTCAATGTGAAGTGCAACAATCCGCTCCCCATTGTGCCCGATGTCTCTACCAATGACGATTGACGATGCCGCATGCGTGTCATTCCGAGCGCAGCGACTTGTCATTCCGCGCGCAGCGAGGAATCTCAGCGGGTCGCGCACGACCCCTCGCGCTGCTCGGGGTGACCATGCCGGATGTGCACAGGTCATTGGTATCGTTGATCCCCTCATTCGCCGACGCTCCCTCGACATTGACCGCTATCCAGACTGCTTTGAGATTGGTGGTGTCCGGCGCGTTGCGCAGGTCCACGATTGCATAGAACGTGTCAGACGGTCCGTAGGAGGTCACTCGCGTGCTCCCGCTCTCGTCGGTCGCCATCTATACATCGGCAATGTTGGCGGTGCTGACATTGAACCCACAGGCGAGAATGAACAGGGTGAGTGCGAAGGCGGCGGCAAGGACGAATGGCTTCGAGACTCTGGTCGTCATTGTGATGGTTCCTTCTTTATTGGTCGAATGAACAACGACGCACCGTGTGCCAATGATGCGCATCTTCGGAATCATGAACGATAGCATGAGCAAAAATGACACATGTACTCACCATGCATTCGCCGTGATCTGCCGCAGGGTCCATTCTTGCAGCACGGCGCGGCATTGCAGACACTCCAGTTCGTTGATCAGGTCTGCAACCTGCTGAAACGTGGCAGGGACCGAACGATAGATCTGCGGCATCTGAACGTCGGTTGCATCATCGATTGTTGCGACAATGCCGAAGAGTGTCTGGTTCGAGAAGGAACTGTTGATGAGCCATCCCTGTTCATTGAGCAATGCGAGTGTTGTTATCGCCGCCGGCGGGATGCCGAGTTCACGCTGCACGATTGGCGCTACGGCGTCGAGGGGCGTTGCACCAGGCGGAACGCGCCCGCCCGGCAGGTCGAGAGTCATGCGCCCTGCGCCGGGGCGAAACTGTGGATGGGGCAGCAAAATCTGTCCCCGCCAGATCGGAATGACGATGACCGATGGCACGCGCTCGACGCGCCAGTAGTCCAGTTCTCTGCCGTGATCGTCGATCCAGCGCTCGGCAATCATCCGCACCCACGGTGATGTAATAGCGACAATCTCGGCAGTGCGCTGCCAGGGACGTGGGGTTGATGGTTCAGACATGGGAACTCCTGTGCCAGTTGGTCTGGTGATGGTCTGGTTCTTCGCAGCAATCTGTTCCGGCAACGTATGACAATATTCTGTGCTGTCTATTCTACGCTATCTCTAGATGGTCAGATATTCGCCTGCGGTTATGCTCCTCCACCATCTGAGCGTTTCCGGCGCGCGAAAAAACTGTTCACTATCGGCGCCGCGCCGATAGTGTATGCAAGGAGGCATACTGTGAGCAATCGTCACTCGCTATCTCAGAAACATGCTGTTTGATCCCCGGCTCGGTAGTCACGCTGTTGATCGATGTTCCTGCGTCGATGGGCAGAACGGATCGCGTCCCACGCCGCCAGAGTTATTCGTTGCTTCGCCGGGTTCGTGTGTTGCTGCGTTTGCGGCGCAGCACTGCGAACGTGTGGGTACGGTAGAGCGCCGCCCCTGTGGTTGATCGACATTGATCATCACAATCTGCAACTGGTCGCCGAATCGCTGTTGCGCCGGCGGCAAATGCTCCGTGATGGCTGTGTGGCAGTGCTCACAGCAGGGGGCGTAGAACAGCACAACGCGCGGTTGAAGCGGCGAACACGGAAGACAGGTTCAGCGCCAGCGCACAGGCGATTACGAGGATGGACCCAAAACGACGCGCGGCAACCTCCTTTCGCATTGCCTGGGGCTATGGTATGCCGGGCTGCGGGCGCATGCGCGGAGAAGCGGGATCTGAGAGCCGAAAACCGGGCGCCTGATCTCTAGCCCCCACCCCCTAACCCCTGACCTCTTCCGCGAATTGAAGTTGATACAGGCGGTAATAATAGCCGCGTTTCGCCAGCAGTTCGTCGTGCGAGCCGTCCTCCACGAGGCGTCCCTTGTAAAGCACAAGTATCCGATCAACGTGGCGAATGGTCGAAAGCCGGTGCGCAATCACAATGCTGGTGCGTCCGTGGATCAGGCGTTCGAGCGCTTCCTGCATCAACGCCTCGGTTTCGGTGTCTACGCTCGATGTCGCTTCATCGAGGATGAGGAGCACCTCGGGGTTGAACGCAATTGCGCGGGCAAATGCCAGTAATTGTCGTTGACCGACCGACAGATTGCTGCCGCGTTCGCGCACTTCGTACTCATAGCCGCCGGGCAACCGCTCGATGAAGGGCGCCGCGCGCGCAATCTCGGCAGCGCGCCGGACCTGCTCATCGCTGATACTATCGTCGTGCAGGCGAATATTCGAGGCAATGGATCCGCTAAAACACACCGGGTCCTGCGGTACGGCGCTCACGTGGCGGCGCAACTCCGCCTGACGCAATTCACGAATATCGATGCCATCGAGGGTGATCGATCCACGCTGAATATCGTAGAAACGCGCCATCAGGCTCACCAGCGACGTTTTGCCGGCGCCGGTCGCTCCCACAACGGCTACTGCCTGCCCGGCCGGAATGGTGAACGACACACCGCGCAGCACCCACCGGTCATCTGAGTCCGTCAGACCGGCGCCGTCGGGACCGGCGGCCTCGGTATCGTAGGTGAACCATACGTTCTTGAACGTAATCTCACCTCGCACCGGCGACGGCAATGATCGTGGATGCGCTGGATCGACCACCGTGGCAGGCGTGTCGAGCACACGGAAGATGCGCTCCGCCGACGCCATCGCCGACTGGAAGGTGTTGTAACGTTCGGCGATCTGGCGGATCGGCTGAAATGCCTGATCGGTGTATTGAATGAACGCCACCAGCATGCCAAGGGTCGCTATGCCCGCCAGCACTGCCTGACCGCCAAAGTAGAGGAGCAGCGCCATCGCCGTCACCGAAAGGAAGTTGATAAGCGGAAAGAAGATTGCAAACGTCCGGTTCGACTCGAGTTGCGCCGCCAGATAATCGCGGCTCAGTTC